>NZ_JBVJHH010000062.1:0-46142 GCF_055586905.1 Streptosporangium sp. NPDC048886 | reverse complement strand
GTTGTGCCTTTATTCTTTCAGGCCCGCTTTTCCGTGTCAAACCCGCCCGTTTGGAACGACTTGACTTGATCTAGCTGGCCCTACCGGAATTCCGGTCGCCCCGTTTCCGGAGCAACCCCTCAAACTTACCAGCCTCTGAGCGGCTCTGCGAACCGATCTTTGAAACCGTCGAGTTTCAGGGGATTGTCGACAAACACGGTGCAGACCACGCTGAAGTCACCGGAGTGATTGGAGTGGTTTGCGCCGGACCTCGCCGACATCGAAAGATTAGCAGTCCCTCAAGACCGCTTGAGACCGAACGGCGAAGCCCGCCGAGATCAGGGCCGGGCCCGGCGGGAAACATAGACTCGGCTGGGTGAGCAGCCAGACGCCGCCTACGGCGAAGAAGGTTCCCAGCGAGCGCGTGCACCACGGGGACACCGTGGTCGATGACTACGCGTGGCTGACAGTCAAGGACGACCCCGAGACGATCGCCTATCTGGAGGCGGAGAACGCCTACACGCAGCAGGCGACCGCCCACCTCAAGCCTTTGCAGGAAACGATCTTCCAGGAGATCAAGGACCGGACCCTGGAGACGGACCTCACGGTCCCCACCCGCAAGAACGGCTGGTGGTACTACTCCCGGACCGAGGAGGGAAAGCAGTACGGCATCCAGTGCCGGGTGGCGGCCGACGGTGAGGCGCCCCCGGAGCTGGAGGCGGGTGAGGCGCTCCCCGGCGAGCAGATCCTGCTGGACGGCAACGAGCTGGCCGGAGACAGTGATTTCTTCTCCATCGGCACCAGCGCGGTCAGCCCCGACGGCACCATGCTGGCCTACTCCGTCAACTTCACCGGCGACGAGCGCTTCACCCTGAGGGTGAAGGACCTCACCACCGGGGAGACCCTCCCCGACGAGATCTCCGGCATCTTCTACGGCGGCGCCTGGTCGGCCGACGGCACCGCGTTCTTCTACACGACCGTCGACGACGCCTGGCGGCCCAACCAGGTCCACCGGCACACCATCGGCACCGAGGCCAAGGACGACGTCCTCGTCCACGAGGAGGGCGACGAGCGGTTCTGGATCGGCATCGGGCTCAGCCGCAGCGAGCGCTACCTCGTGCTCTCGGCCGGGAGCAAGATCACCAGTGAGATCCGCATCCTTGAGGCGGACGACCCGACGGGCGAGTTCCGCCTCGTCCGGCCCCGGGAGACCGGTGTCGAATACGGCGTCGACCACGCCGGCGACCACTTCCTGATCCTGCACAACAAGAACGCGGAGAACTTCGAGCTGGCCACCGCGCCGCTCGACGCCCCGGGTGACTGGACCCCGCTGATCGAGCACCGCGCCGACACCCGGCTGCTCGACGTCGACGCCTTCCAGAGCCACACCGTCGTGCACTTCCGCCGTGAGGGCCTCACCGGCATCCGCGTCCTGCCCGGAGACGCCGAGCCGTACGAGATCTCCTTCCCGGAGCCGATCTACGACGTGTCGCCCGCGGGCAACCCGGAGTTCACCGCCGAACGGCTCCGCCTCGGCTACACCAGCATGATCACCCCACCCTCGGTCTACGACTACGACCTGCGGACGCGCGAGCTGATCCTGCTGAAGCAGAAAGCCGTGCTCGGCGGCTACGACCCGGCCGGCTACGAGCAGTTCCGCGAGTGGGCCACCGCCTCCGACGGCACCCGTGTCCCCATCTCGATCGTGGTCAGGAAGGGCACCGAGCGGCCCGCGCCCACCGTGCTGTACGGCTACGGCAGCTACGAGATCTCGATCGACCCGTCGTTCTCGGTGGCCCGGCTCAGCCTGCTCGACAGGGGCTTCGTCTTCGCCATCGCGCACGTCAGGGGCGGCGGCGAGATGGGCCGCCGCTGGTACGAGGACGGCAAGTTCCAGAAGAAGAAGAACACCTTCACCGACTTCGTCGCCGCCGCCGAGCACCTCAAGGCGGAGGGCTGGTCGAGCGCGATCGTCGCCCGGGGCGGGTCGGCCGGCGGGCTGCTGATGGGCGCGGTCGCCAACCTCGCGCCGGAGGCGTTCGCGGGTGTGGTCGCCGAGGTGCCGTTCGTGGACGCGCTGAACACGATCCTCGACCCGTCGCTGCCGCTGACCGTCATCGAGTGGGACGAGTGGGGCGACCCGCTGCACAACGCCGACGTCTACGGATACATGAAGTCCTACTCGCCCTACGAGAACGTGGACGAGCGGGTCTACCCGCCGATCCTCGCCATCACCAGCCTCAACGACACCCGCGTCTTCTACCACGAGCCGGCCAAGTGGATCGCGAAGCTGCGCGACACCGCGGAGGGCGGACCGTTCCTGCTCAAGACGGAGATGGGCGCCGGGCACGGCGGCCGCAGCGGCAGATACGACTCCTGGCGCGAGGAGGCGCTGACCCTCTCCTGGATCCTCGACACAGCCAAGGCGGACCGGTGACCTACATCGCAGCGGACGACAGATACGACGGGCTCCAGCCGTACAACCGGGTCGGCAAGAGCGGGCTCAAGCTGCCGGCGGTCTCTCTGGGGCTCTGGCACAACTTCGGCGACGACAAGCCCTTCGAGACCCAGCGGGCCATCCTCAGGAGGGCCTTCGACCGGGGGGTGACCCACTTCGACCTGGCCAACAACTACGGCCCGCCGTACGGCTCGGCGGAGAGCAACTTCGGCCGGCACTTCCGGGAGGACTTCGCGCGCTACCGCGACGAGCTGGTCATCTCCACCAAGGCCGGATACGACATGTGGCCCGGCCCCTACGGCGAGTGGGGATCGCGGAAATACCTGCTGTCCAGCCTCGACCAGTCGCTGAAGCGGATGGGGCTGGACTACGTCGACATCTTCTACAGCCACCGGTTCGACCCGGACACGCCGCTGGAGGAGACGATGGGCGCGCTGGACCACGCGGTCCGGTCGGGCCGGGCGCTCTACGCGGGCATCTCGTCCTACTCCCCGGAGCACACCGCCGAGGCCGCCCGGATCCTGCGCGAGATGGGCACGCCGCTGCTGATCCACCAGCCGTCCTACTCGATGATGAACCGGTGGATCGAGGGCGGGCTGCTCGACGTCCTGGAGGAGGAGGGCGTGGGCTGCATCGCGTTCTCGCCGCTGGCGCAGGGCATGCTGACCGACCGCTACCTCAACGGCGTCCCCGAGGGGTCGAGGGCCTCGCTGGGGCGCTTCCTCACCCCGGAGATGCTCACCGACGAGAGCATGCGCCACATCCGCACGCTCAACGGGATCGCCGAGCGGCGCGGCCAGTCCCTCGCGCAGATGGCGCTGGCGTGGGCGCTGCGCGACCGGCGGGTCACCTCGGTGCTGATCGGCGCGAGCAGCGTCCGGCAGCTGGACGACAGCCTCGGGGCGGTGGAGAACCTGTCCTTCACCGATGAGGAGCTGGAGACGATCGACAAGGACGCGGTCGAGGCGGGCATCAACATCTGGTCCCGCTCCAGCGAAGCCTGATCTCCCGGGGGCCTCCCGGGAGGCCCCCGGGAGGGGTCACGTCCCGGGAAGGTCACAGGGATCTCCCCGGGCCGCTACAGGGCCTCGTGTCGCTGCAGGTAGGTGAACGAGGCCCAGCCGGGCAGCACCGGCAGCCAGAAGGTGAGCAGCCGGAACAGCAGCACGGCCGAGGTGGCGATCTCGGGGGAGAGTCCCGAGAGGGACAGGCCGGCCGTGAGGGAGACCTCGACGGCCCCCAGGCCGCCGGGGGTGGGGGCGGCGGAGCCGATGGCGTTGCCGGCGAGGAAGACGATGGCCACGGCGGCGAAGCTGAGGGAGCCGCCGAAGGCGCGGACGCTGGCGTCGAGGCAGAGCACGAAGAAGATGGTCAGCAGCAGGGTGCCGCTGAATCCCTCGATGATCTTGCGGGGCGACTGGAGCACGTCCAGCAGGCGCGGGATGACCCCGGAGAACAGCGACCGGATGCGCGCGGTGACCAGCCGGCGCAGGCGGGGGACGGACACGGCGACCAGCACCAGCACGGCCACGGCCAGCATGATGAACACCAGCGTGCGCGACGGGGTGAAGGACGTGGCCGCGCTGGAGCCGGTGATGTAGGCGAACAGCAGCAGCAGCGTGATGTGGAAGCCCAGGCCGATGAGCTGGGAGGCGCCCACACTGGCCACCGCCTGACCCGGAGGGATGCCGCGTTTTTGCAGGTAGCGGGTGTTGATGGCGACGCCGCTCACCGCGGCCGGGGCGACCAGCTTCACGAACGACCCGGCGAACTGGACGAGCACGGTGCGGCCCAGCGGGAGCTTCTCCGGCACGAAGCCTCTGAGCATCAGCGCGGCCGCGACGTAGCTCAACATCGAGGCGACCAGGGCGACACCGGTCCAGCTCCACTTGGCCGAGCTGATCATGTTCAGGTTGATCTGGGTGATGTAGTAGACCAGGAAGTAGGCGGCGAAGGCGCTGGCGATGATGGTGATGAGAGTCCGCGGGCGGAAACGCTCCAGGCGGACCTCCTCGACCTCGACCTTGGGTTTGAGCTCGACGATCCGCTCACGGATCTCGGTCAGCAGCTCCTTGTCCTTGCTGAGCGCGGCCCTGGTCTCGCGGGTGAGCGCGATCCGCTGGAGCAGCGGGAGGGCGCCGGCCAGCGTGTTCGGCCCGGCGACGGAGGCGGCCGCGCGGACCGCGCGCTCGGCGCCGACGCGCAGGCTGAGGTAGGTGAGCAGCTGGGCGATGTCGAGGCGGAGCAGGAGGTCGCCGGCGGCGATCTCACCGCTGCGGGCGTCCATGAGGACGACGCGGCCCTCGTCGTCGACGTGGATGCTGTCGCCGGTCAGGCGCCGGTGCGCGAGCCGCTGGACCTGCAGGAGCAGGACCTGCTCCCAGATCTGGGCGAGCAGGTTGTCGTCGATCTCGTTGTCGGGGATGTCGGACAGCGCGCGGGTGGCGGTGTGCTCGTAGGCGAGCAGCGCCGCCTCGGTGCCGATCTCACTGGTGCCGACGAGTCGGGGGGTGCTGGCCCCGGCGGCCTGCGCGGCGTACGCCATCAGGGCTTCGCGCTCCAGCTCGGCGCGGAGGGAGCGGATGGCCCGGCGGCGGGTCTCGGTGTTGAGCCGGATCCGGCGCCAGAGGCGGTAGAGCAGGCCGGCGACCTGGCGGTCGCGGTCGAGGACGGTGACGTCGAGGCGGGTGCCGTCCTTGAGGCCGATGGCGTATCGCCGACTGCTCTGGTGGTCGTCGTCGAGCCTGCGGGCCCGGACCGGGACGTATCCCAGCTTGGCGACCGCCGCGACGATCGCACTGCCCGGCGGGCGGGTGTTGGGGCTGCCCACGCCGTACAGGGTGGCGTAGCCGACGGCCAGGCCGACCAGGATGGAGACGACGACGCCGAGGATGGTGGCGGCGGTGGCGGCGAACAGCGCGATCGCGTTGAGCGCGACCGCGCTCCACAGGGCGGCGCGCCAGGTGGGCCGGCGGGAGATCCGCACCGCGGTGACGTAGGCGATGATCGAGGTGAGCAGCGTGTTGAGCGGCTCGACCCCCTTGCGGCCACCGGTCAGCAGCAGCCGCAGGTCTTCGGGGCCGGCGCTGAGCAGCCACTCGCCGAGTGCGAAGGACAGCACCATCCCGGCGATGGCCGCGAACAGGCCCTCCGCCACCCGGAGGCCGTCGCGGTGGAAGACCCGCTCGATCGCGTAGGCGATGGGGACGCCCAGCATCGCCGCCCCGCTCAGCACCCCGGCCAGGCCGCTGAGCAGGAACGGCGCCCGGTTCGTGCCGTCGATGACGTCACTTTCGAGGCCGTTGAGCGTCTTCTTGGCGACGAGCGCCAGCAGCACCACGGCCACCAGCACGAGCAGGGTGGCCAGGAAGCGCAGGAGATCGGACGGCCTGCGGATCCGCTGTGGGAGCAACGGCTCGACGACGAGCACGACGGAATCGTCGCCCGTCGACGACCCCTTGTCGTTGGCGGGCGAAACTCTGCCGCGTTCTCTGATTTTCGTCACCGCCAGCGATTCTGCACGTTCCGCATTACAGGTGCGTCACCGATCTTCTCTTCCAGTGTCCACAATCGGAGGTATGCGTATCTCACTGGCCTCCGACAGTCTCGACGGTATAGCTCCCATCCTGATACCTGAGATCCGGAGGAGAGGCCACACGGTGATCACACACGGCGCCCTGGCGGGCGAGCGCGCCGACTGGGCGTGGTGCTGTTCCCGTGCCGCCCAGGACGTCACCTCGGGCGTGGCGGACCAGGCGATCGTGTGCTGCTGGACGGGGACCGGCGCGTCGATCGCGGCGAACAAGGTGCCGGGGATCCGGGCGGCCCTGTGCGTGGACGCGGCGACGGCGGCCGGGGCCCGGCGCTGGAACGACGCCAACGTGTTGGCCGTCAGCCTCCGGCTGACCTCGGCGCCGCTGCTGGAGGAGATCCTGGACGCCTGGTTCTCGGGCGGTGCCAGCGCCGACGAGACCGACCTGGCGAACATCGCCTACCTATCCGAGATTGAGAATTGACTCTCGGACCTGCGGCGATGGTGGCCCGTCGGGGCGACGGCCTGAAAAGCTGATCATCATGCGCTGCAGCCGGACCGCCGCCGCGGTCCTCCCGCACCCGGCGCCCCCGGCCGCACGCGCTCACGCCCACGACACCACGACCGTCAAGTGGGGCCGGAGAACGTCCCGAAGGCTGATTCGACTCCGCTCGATAACAAATGTGGAGCCAGTCGTTAAAGATCGCGATTACCCCTACTACCGTCCGTCTTATCGCGATCGCGGGGGGATTTCCTGCTCCACTCTCGCCAGTGCTAGAGGAGTTTGCATGCGCGCACGTGTCCACAAGGGCCTGCTGGCCTCGATCGCCGCGGCTTCGGCCATGGCCCTGCCCGTGACCTCCGTCACTCCGGCCGTCGCCGCCGAGCCGGACCCCCAGGCGTTCAGCCGGTCGGTCAAGGCCCCGGCCGTCAAGCGGCACGTGGTGAAGCTCCAGCAGATCGCCGACGCCAACGGCGGCACCCGGGCGTCGGGCACCCCGGGCCACGAGGCCTCGGTCGACTACGTGGCGGGCAAGCTGCGTGCCGCCGGATACCAGGTCACCCTGCAGGAGTTCGAGTTCCCGTTCTTCCGTGAGGTCACCAGGACCGTGCTCAACCGGGTCTCGCCCGAGGCGAAGACCTACGTGCGCAACACGGACTTCCGGACCATGACGTACTCCGGTTCGGGCAACGCCACGGGGACCGTGCAGGGGGTGGACCTGGTCCTGCCGCCGAGCCCGACCCCCAGTTCGAGCTCCGGCTGCGAGGCGAGCGACTTCGCCGGGTTCACCCCGGGCAACATCGCCCTGCTCCAGCGCGGCACCTGCAACTTCCAGGTCAAGGCCGAGCTCGCCGAGGCGGCCGGCGCCTCCGGTGTGATCATCTTCAACGAGGGGCAGCCGGGTGAGGGCCCCGACGACCGCCGGATCCTGCTGAGCGGCACGCTCAACGCGCCCACCACCCACATCCCGGTCGTCGGCACCACCTTCGCCGTCGGCAACGAGCTGGCCGCCGCCGGGACGACCGTGACGCTCACGGCCGACACCGAGGGCGACCCGCACCGCAAGACACGCAACATCCTCGCGGAGAGCCGCTGGGGCGACCCGGACAAGGTCGTCATGCTCGGCTCCCACCTCGACAGCGTCGCGGAGGGGCCGGGCATCAACGACAACGGCTCCGGCAGCGCGGGCATTTTGGAGACGGCGCTGAAGGCGAGCCGCCTGCCCACCAAGAACAAGCTCCGCTTCGCCTTCTGGGGCGCCGAGGAGCTGGGCCTGCTCGGCTCCAAGCACTACGTGGCCGGCCTGTCCGCCGAGGAGAAGGCGAAGATCAAGCTGTATCTGAACTTCGACATGATCGCCTCGCCGAACCACATCTTCGGGATCTACGACGGCGACGACTCCGACGCGACCGGCGCCCCGGCGGGTCCCGCGGGCTCGGACAAGATCGAGAAGCTGTTCGAGTCGTACTTCACCGCGCTCGGCCAGCCGTACACCGGCACCGACTTCACCGGCCGCTCCGACTACGGCCCCTTCATCGGAGTGGGCATCCCCGCCGGTGGCCTGTTCACCGGCGCCGAGGGCATCAAGACGGCCGAGGAGGCCACCAGGTTCGGCGGTGAGGCCGGGGTCGCCTACGACAAGTGCTACCACCAGGCGTGCGACACCATCGTCAACGTCAACGACAAGGCGCTGGCGGTGAACACCGGCGCGATCGCGACGGCGGCGTTCGTCTACGCCCACAGCCTCGACCTGCCCGGCGGCGGCGCCCCCGGTGGCAGCCGGCCGGGGACCGGCGGCGGCGGTCTCGGGCACGACCACGACCACGAGGGCGTCCCCATGTGACACCGGCCGATCGGGCGGGGGGACGCGGCCGGACCGGCCGCGTCCCCTTTCACGCACGCGGCTAAAGTCGAGGGCATGTCTCAGGATGAACTTCGGGTCCTGGGCGCCTGTCCGCTGGACTGTCCGGACACGTGCTCATGGGTGGTGACCGTCCAGGACGGCAAGGCCGTCAAGATGCGCGGCAACCCCGACCACCCCTACACGCGCGGCGCGCTCTGTGTGAAGGTCAACCGCTACCTTGAGCACACCCGGGCGCCCGACCGCATCCTCCACCCGATGCGGCGGGTGGGCCCCAAGGGGTCCGGCCGGTTCGAGCGGATCAGTTGGGACGAGGCCCTGGAGGAGATCTCCGTACGGCTGCGCGGGATCATCGACGAGCACGGCGGCGAGGCGATCTGGCCGTATCTGGGCACCGGCACGCTGGGCTACATCCAGGGGTCCGAGGGCGCGGCGGGCCGGCGGTTCTGGAACGTGCTCGGAGCCTCCAAGCACTTCCTGAACATCTGCTCGATGGCGGGCAACGTCGGGCTGGCCCGGACCAACGGCACGCCCGGCGGGATGGACCCCGAGACGTTCGCCCTGTCGAAGCTGATCCTGCTGTGGGGCACCAACACGCTGACCAGCGGACACCATCTGTGGAAGTTCATCCAGGACGCCCGCGCGGCCGGGGCGCACGTGGTGGCGATCGACCCGGTCCGCACCCGCACCGCCGAGCAGGCCGACGAGCACCTGCCGATCCGGCCCGGCACCGACGCGGCCCTGGCGCTCGGCCTGCTGAACGTGGTCCTGTCCGAGGGGATGGAGGACCGCGACTACCTGGAGGAGCGCACCAGCGGCTGGGAGGGGTTCCGCGAGGAGATCCTGCGCCATCCCCCGGAGCGCGTGGCGGAGATCACCGGGCTGCCCGAGTCCGACATCCGCGCCCTGGGCGTACGGCTGGCGCACACCCGGCCCACCGGCATCCGCGCCACGATGGGCCTCCAGCGGCACGCGGGCGGCGGCACCGCGATGCGCGCGATCGCCGCCATCCCCGGCGTGACCGGCGACTGGCGCCGTCCCGGCGGCGGGATCGCCTACTCCACCAGCGCCTACATCCACCTGAACATCGACACGCGCGAGGACCTGCTCGCCCGGCCCGTCCGGCAGCTCACGATGACCCGGCTGGCCGAGGGCCTGGACGAGTCGGTGAAGTGCCTGTGGGTCTACGCGGCCAACCCGATGGGCTCCACCTCCGACCAGAACCGCATCCGCGAGAAGCTGCTGCGCGAGGACCTGTTCACCGTCGTGATGGAGCAGTTCCCGACCGACACCGTCGACTACGCCGACATCGTGCTGCCCGCGACCATGCAGACCGAGCACATCGACCTGCACGCGGGCTACGGGCACATGTATCTGATGTGGAACGAGCCGGCCGTCGAGCCGCCGGGCGAGTGCCTGTCCACCATGGAGACGTTCCGGCGCCTGGCCAGGCACATGGGCCTGACCGAGCCGTCGCTGTACGACTCCGACCTGGAGCTGGCCGAGCAGCTGCTCGCCTCGGGGCACCCGTCGCTGGAAGGCATAACGGTCGACCGGCTGCGCAAGGAGGGCTGGGTCCGGCTCAACGTGCCGCAGCCGTTCACGCCGTTCGCCGACGGCTTCCCGACGCCCTCGGGGAGGCTGGAGTTCGGCTCCGGGCCCGCCTACGTCCCCCCGCACACGGCCTCCGCCGGACACGGTCCGTACCCGCTGGCGTTGATCACCCCGGCCTCCCACACGTTCCTCAACACCACCTTCGGCAACAACCCCGAGCTGCTGCGGCGATCGAAGGGGCCCCGGATCCTGGTCAGCCCGGCTGACGCCGCGCAGCGGGGGCTGAGCGACGGGCAGCCGGCGCGGGTGTTCAACGACAACGGCGAGTTCGAGGCCGTGGTGGAGATCAGCGACCGGGTACGGCCCGGCGTGGTGGCCTCCGCCAAGGGACACTGGCGAAAGCTGAGCCCCGGCGGCGCGACGGTGAACGCCGTGGTGGACGAGCGCGACGCCGACATGGGCCGGGGCGCCGTCTACCACGACAACCTGGTCGAGCTCAGCCCTTGTGCTTCTCGATGAAGGTCACGACGGCCTGGAGCGCCTTCGGCCCCTGGTCGCCGGTGAACAGCTCGCTGGCGTGGGCCCCGCCGGAGAGGACGAGCATCTGGCGGTCGGCTGACTTCACGGCCTCCTCGTAGACGACCTTCAGCATGTCGAGCGGGGCGTCGGGGTCGTCGTCCCCGGTCACCTGGAGGAAGGGGGCCCTGAGCTCGCCGACCTCCCCCGGCTGGATCGTCCCGGAGATGCTGATGACCCCGGCCGGCGGGGGCTTCAGCTCTCCGGCCGCGAGCAGGGAGAGCCGTCCGCCCATCGATCCGCCGACCAGGAACACCTTCTCCGCGCCCGCCTTGCGCAACCGCTCGGCCATCGCGACGGTGTCCTCCTCGGGGGCCGCCGTGTTGTTCCGGTCGAACAGCAGGACCCGGTGTCCGGCGGTGACCAGCCGGTCGGCCAGCGGGAGCCAGGTGCACACGGTGCCCTGACGCTCGTAGGAGACGACCACTCCCACGGGCCCCTTGCCCATGATCACGCCCTTGGTGGTGGTGCCGCCGCGCTTGTACTCGAAGAGCTCGCCTGTCTTCTCGGTGACGCAGCCGTCGATGCCCGCCTCGGCGGAGCTCTCGGTGGAGCTGGGGACAGGGCTCGCGGCGGGGGTGGGGGCGGTGCTCCGGGTGAGGGCCGGCCCGGGCTGCGCGGTCGCCGGGCCCTCGGCCTGGCCGCCGGCCGTGCTCCCGCATGCCGCCAGCAGCACGGCCAGTGCCCCCAGGCCCAACGCGTGTCGTCCCATCGCTGTCCTCGTCAATTCGCTCTCCCTGTCGGCGCGGACGGATTCTGTCAACGTGGACGGATTCTGTCGGCGCGAGCGGATCTTGTCGACGTGGACGGATTCCGCCGGCGCGGGCGGAGCCTGTCGACGTGGGGCGGAGCCCGCCGGCGTGGACGCCTCCTGCCGGTGCGGGGCGGAGCCCGTCGACGTGGGCGGAGCCGTCAGCTCAGCGTGAGCTTGTACCCCTCGTGGGAGGCGACGAAGCCGAGGGAGTCGTAGAACCGGTGGGCGTCCTTGCGCGCCTTGTCGGTGGTGAGCTGGACCAGCGCGCAGCCGCGGGCCCGGCCGCGCTCGACCGCCCACTCCATCATCTGGCGGCCCAGGCCCCTGCCGCGCAGGGCGGAGACGATCCGGACCGCCTCGATCTGCATCCGGAGCGCCCCCCGGCGGGAGATGCCCGGGATGTAGGTGAGCTGCATGGTGCCCACGACCTCACCGTCCAGCTCCGCCACGATCAGCTCGTTGTTGGGGTCGGCGTCGATGGCCTCGAAGGCGGCGCGGTGCTCGGCGCCGAAGTCGCCGGTGCGGGCGGCGGAGATGGTGTCGTCGGCGATCATGCCCACGATCAGCGGGACGTCCTCTATCCGGGCGGTACGGAAGTTCACTGCCATGGCGGCCAACTTATCGGGGGTACGGAGCCCAGGGGCGGGTCAGGGTATTCCTCCCTGCTGCTGTATCCGGGGCCGACGGCAGGGCACCCTCGATGCGGATGCGGGGCGTCTTCGCCCCCTCCAGAACCGGCACCCTGACGTCCAGCAGGCCCAACACCTCCTCCTGCCGGTCCAAGGCCATCTCCGCCAGGCGGGAAGTCACCAGGTCGACGAGGTCGGCGGGCCATCGCCCCCAGCCGGTCAGGATCGCCCAGCAGGGCGACCACCTCAGCCCAGCCCCTGGCCTCCATGTCGTCGGCGCGCGGGTTCGGGCATGAACACCTGGGGCCGCCTGTGGCGGTCCCCGCCGCCCCCGACACTGCAGAACCTTGATGCCTCCGCTTCGCGGGCCGGGCAGCCGTGAGTCTGTCCACAGGGGGCGACCGGATTCAGGCCGATTCCCCGCTACGCGGCCAGCTCAGGGGCGAGAGCGTCAAGCATCCTTACAGTGGGTTGGCCGCCTTGACACGGTGGAGGTGAACCACGATGTCGTACGCCTGGCCCAGGGCCTGCGGCGCCTTGAACATATCGGGGAGGTAGGTGGCCGGCACGTTGAACGTCGGACGGGCGGTGTCGAGCCACTTCCGCGTGGCCGGGTCACGCTCCGCCTGGCGCAGGCTCACGTAGTAGTCGCGATGGCGCACCTTGTCGAGGACGTGCTCGTTGCTGTCCGGCCCCGCAACACCCGTGTCGAAGTTCTCCGTCTTGCCGTTGTCGGGATTGATGGCCCGGAATCCGCCGCTGTGGATGGAGGTGCCGATGGCGACGTAGGAACGCCCGGCCATGGCACGCAGCTGGGCCCCCTGGGTGACGGGGTAGTGCTGCGGGTAGGCGGAGACGTAGGTCAAGTGCCCGTTGTGCGCGGCGGCCACGATCTTCAGACCGGTGTGCCGCTTCCACCACATGGTGTTCTCCGCCATGAACCGGTCGCGGTTACGGTGCAGTTCGGACCCCTCCGAGGCGTACATCGTGGTCATCTGGGAGATGACGCGGGCCTCCTGGATCACGTACGGGCTGACCTCGCCGGCCTTCTCGACCAGGTGGTAGGCGGCTTCGGCGTCCTTGGCCAGGGCCTTGAGCTGCTCCGGGGGAAGAGTCGCCAGCGCGTTGGTCCGTTCCTTCGCGTCATCGGGAAGGGCGAGCAGCTTCGCGTAGCGGCGGCGCAGTTCGGGCAGGATCGAAGGCTCGTGCTCCTCGGCCCAGCCGAGGACCCGCCGGTACTGCTGCGGGTTGACGTCGCTGATGTCGAAGCCCATCACCCGCAGCTTGGTGCGGGCGGTGCGGTTGTAGTCGCGCATCCAGGAGTACAGGTCCAGCCACTCCTCGGTACTCCACACGCCGCCGGTGGTCTGGCCCTCCTCCTTCAGGATCGTGCGCAGGTCGCCCTTGCCGGTGCGCACGTACTCGTCCAGGCGGACGCCGGCCGACCAGGGCGCCTCCAGCGCGAGGGTGGTGAAGCCCTGTGTGGTCGCCAGGTGCTGGAACAGCCGGTGCCGCAGGGTGAACAACTCCTTGGAGCTGTGGGTGGCCTCACCGATTCCCACGATCTCCGCGTCACGGACCAGCGCCGACAGCGCCTTCAGGTCATATCCCGGCGTGTCCGGCTGTGTGCTGCGCAGCGGGTGGGCGTGACGCTCAAGGCCCGCGACGACCCGCTCCTCCGGCGTCTCCGACGCCAGCGCGGGAGCGGCCAGGGCGGGAGCGGCCAGGGCGCCCAGAGCGACGGCCACCAACAGGCCGCGACGCAGGGGGGTCTTCTTCATGGTTGATCCTTACATCGGTGTGACCGGACGCTCATAAAACTAGGGATCGGCGCCGGACGTTTCGATCCAGCAGGCTGGTCCATCGTGGTGGCGCTGGCCCCACCCCCTCGGGGGGACACCGTGCCGAGCGAGGCTCCCTGCGCCCTGGCTGCCCCCGGTGCCCGGGTCACGCCACCAGCGCGAACGGCACCCCCGATACAACGGCTAGGGGAAGGATCAGGGTTGCTCCCCGATGTGGACAAGGGGCGCGGAAGGGCAGTCTGATGCCATGAACGACGAACTGACTCGACGTGACGAGATGTCCCTCGCCGGAGCGGCCCTGCGCGGGGCGCCGTGGAAGGCCGCCGCGGTGACCGGCGGCGTGGCCGCGGCCGCCAGCTTCGGCATGGGCCTGATCCTGGGGGACGCCAGCCTCACCTGGGCTCTGTCGCTCGGCATCGGCCTGTTCACGCTGATCGCGGCGGTCGGCTCGGTCAGCAGGCCCAAGGCCGGTGACCGGGTGACCCGGCAGGCCCGTCTCTGGGCCCTGCGCCACCCCTGGCGGTTCTCTCTCTACCCGGCGCTGGGCGCCGCCGCGCTCATGTATCCCGTGCAGCTGATCGTCGACGACGAAGGCGTCTTCGGCGCGGCGCTGGACGCGCTCCAGGGCGGTGTCGCGGTGTATCTGATCACCGCCGTCCTGGCCCTGACCCTCAGGGGACGGGGGCAGTCGTCCCTGCCGCACGGTGGCTGAGCGGGTCGGTCCCGCCGGCGGCTCTCACGCCCGCTCGGCCACCCGCTTGATGCCCTCCAGGGTCCGCCGCATGTTGGCCTCGTTGTGGGCGACCCGGTCCCGGACACCGGTGACGAGCCCTCCGATGACCCGCATGAGGGGGTTGCGGGTGGTCCAGGTGCTCTGCTCCACGTGGCAGCCCGTCTCGGTGGGCGTGATGCCGAAGCGCCAGACGGCCACGTGGATCAGGCCGGCGGCCTGGACGTGATAGGCGAAGGCCCGGCCGGGCTCGGCGGTGATCACCGTGCAGAGGGTGGACCAGCGCCGCCGCCCGTGCCTGTTGTGCCCGCGGAACCTGGCCCCGGGCCGCGCCTCCCGGACCGGTCCGACCCATCGGGCCCGCTCGCACTCGACGTTCCAGTCACCCATGTCGGTGATGCCGGTGACCAGGTCGTAGACCACCGCGGGCGGCGCCGCGATCTGGATGCTCACGGACGCGCTCGGGGGGCTCATGACCGCAGCATGTCCGACAGAACATCACTCCGGCAAGGGCTGCTACGCCTTCTCGTACCCCGCGCGGCAGACGCAGAACTCGTTGCCCTCCGGGTCGAGCATGGTCACCCAGCCGGTGCCGTCGGGGTTGCGCCGGTCGTCGTGGACCGTGGCGCCGAGCCCGAGCAGCCGCTCGACCTCCTGGTCGCGGGTGGTGCCCTCGGAGCCGGTGACGTCCAGGTGGACACGGTTCTTGACCGTCTTACCCTCCGGGACCCGGATGAACAGCATGTTCAGCTTGCCCTGGAGAAGGATCTCGTCGTCCTCCTTGCCGCCGTCAGGGTGGATCACCCAGCCGGTGGCCTCGCTCCAGAAGGTCGCCAGCTCGTACGGCTGGGCGCAGTCGAAAGTCACGAAGTGAACGTCAATCATGCGCACACCCAATCGCGACACCACCTAAGTCGTCAAACCGGTTAGCCGTGGCGCCCGCGTGGGATCAGTGCCCGCCGCCGGCGAGGTTGAGGCCGACGACTCCGGCGAGGATGAGGGCGATCGAAGCGATCTTGAGGAGCGACACGTCGTCGCCCAGGAACAGCATGCCCAGCGACGCGGTGCCGACGGCGCCGATACCGGTCCAGACGGCGTAGGCCGTACCGACTTCGAGGCTCTTGAGACCGATCGCGAGCAGGCCGAAGCTGAGCACGGCGAAGACGACGAACCCGACGCTCGGCAGCGGCACGGAGAACCCGTGGCTCATCTTGAGCGAGTAGGCCATCGCGACCTCGAACAGACCCGCGACGATGATGATGACCCAAGCCATGACGGCTCCCTCCACAGGAGCGTCGTCTTTTCAGGCCGGGTACGGCGCGTCTCGTCCGGGAGCCTCCCGTCGGGGGCTCATCTGCTGGAACGCCGCGGGTCTCCTTCTGATTCCCACCAGAGTGTGAACCACCGCTCGCGCGGCAGCGGCCACATGTCCAGCTCGACCACCGCCGCGATGACCTCCCCGGCCCGGTCCCGACCGAGACAGAGCCGCCGGCAGGCGCTCTCGGCCAGCTCCTCCAGCGTGCCGAAGCGGCTCAGCGGGGCCGGCCGCCACTCGTGGCGGACCTCGTGGCCGAGCGCCTCCGCGACGGCGATCACGTCGTGGGCCGTGGGCCGCTCCGGGCGGCGCAGGCCGTGGAAGTGCTCCCACAGGGGGGTGAGCCAGCTCATCGGATGACGCTCGGTGAGCTCCAGGACGACCCGGCGGCGGGCGTGGCCGGACAGCTCGGCGAGGAAGGCCGCCAGGTCGGGCACGTTGTAGACGACGTGGGCGGCGACCGCCACGTCCGCCGTCGGGGTCTCGGCCGCGACGTCGGGCCACCGGCCCCGGACGGTCCGGACGGGGACGCCCAGCGCGTCCGCCCGGGACGTCAGCTCGGCCAGCATGTCGGCGGAGGGATCGACCGCGATCAGCTCCCCCAGGCTTCCGGCCAGCGGCAGCGAGGCGGCCCCGGCGCCGGCGCCGACGTCCAGCAGGGTCCCCCCGGCCGGGAGCGCCTCGGCGGTCCGGGCGAGGGTCGGCCCCTCCGGTTCCGCGAGCGCGAGGTCGGTCCGTCCGGCGAACCGGGCCGGCGAATGCCCCCAGGGGTTCTCCGGCGCCCGCGCCACGATCTCGTCGGGGATGGCCCACTGGGCGAGGTCCGATCGCCACTGTTCGTCCATGCGGCCGAGCTTAGGAAAATTCGCCGGGCCGGTCGATCAACGTCAGGGCCGGGAGTCGCCCAGGTCACCTGACCTTCCCCGGAGGAGTGTGACAAACGTCCTATCAGTACGGTTTTCTAGGGGTTACTGACGGGTAGCATTGTCGGTAAGGTTACTGGCCAGTATGTAAGAGTCCCGGTTCCCCCGGTTTCAAGGAGCAGACCCCATGGGCCACTACAAGAGCAACATCCGTGACCTGGAGTTCAATCTCTTCGAGGTGTTCGGGCGCCGGGACATCCTGGGCACCGGCCCCTACGCCGACCTTGACGAGGACGTCGTGCGGACCATCCTCGACGAGGTCAACCGCCTGGCGACCGGCGTGCTCGCCGACTCCTTCGAGGAGGGCGACCGCAAGCCCCCGGTCTTCGACCCCGCCACCGGCACGGTGACGATGCCGGAGGGCTTCAAGAAGTCCTTCGCCGCCTACCGTGACGCCGGCTGGACCAACATCGGCCTGCCCGCCGAGATGGGCGGCCCCGGCCTGCCCAACAGCGTGAACTGGGCGCTGGCCGAGATGGTCCTCGGCGCGAACCCGGCGATCTGGATGTACGCCAGCGGCCCGGCCTTCGCCCACGTGATGCACGCGATCGGCACCGAGGACCAGAAGCGCTACGCGCAGCTGGCCATCGACAACCAGTGGGGCGCCACCATGGTGCTCACCGAGCCCGACGCCGGTTCCGACGTGGGCGCCGGCCGCGCCAAGGCCGTCCGGCAGCCCGACGGCACCTGGCACATCGAGGGCGTCAAGCGCTTCATCACCAGCGCCGAGCACGACATGGCCGACAACATCTTCCACCTGGTCCTGGCCCGCCCCGAGGGGCACGGCGTGGGCACCAAGGGGCTGTCGATGTTCCTGGTCTCGAAGTATCACGTGGACCTGGAGACCGGCGAGCTCGGCGAGCGCAACGGCGTCTACGTCACCAACGTCGAGAAGAAGATGGGCCTGAAGGTCTCCACGACCTGCGAGCTCACCTTCGGCGAGAAGCACCCGGCCGTGGGCACGCTGATCGGCGAGGTGCACGAGGGCATCAAGCAGATGTTCATGATCATCGAGCACGCCCGGATGATGGTCGGCACCAAGGCGATCGCCACGCTCTCCACCGGCTACCTGAACGCCCTGGAGTACGCCAAGGCCCGCGTGCAGGGCGCCGACCTCACCCAGATGGCCGACAAGTCGGCGCCGCGCGTGACCATCACCCACCACCCGGACGTGCGCCGCGAGCTCATGCTCCAGAAGTCGTACGTCGAGGGCATGCGGGCGCTGGTCCTGCTCACCGCCACCTACCAGGACGCGGTGCAGATCGCCGGCTTCGAGGGCCGCCGCGACGAGCACGCCGAGGCGATGAACGACCTGCTGCTCCCGCTGGTCAAGGGCGTCGGCTCCGAGCGCTCCTACGAGCTGCTGGCCCGGTCGCTGCAGACCCTGGGCGGCTCGGGCTACCTGCAGGACTACCCGATCGAGCAGTACATCCGGGACGCCAAGATCGACTCCCTCTACGAGGGCACGACGGCGATCCAGGGCCTGGACCTGTTCTTCCGCAAGGTCCTGCGCAACCAGGGCGTCGCCCTCGGCACGCTGTACGGCGACATCAAGTCCTTCGCCGCCTCCGAGGCCGGCAACGGCCGCCTCAAGGAGGAGCGCAAGCTCCTCGACGAGGCCGCCGACGAGGTCAAGGCCATGGCCGACACCATGGCGGGCTGGGCCATCGGCTCGCTGGAGGCGCCGCAGGAGGTCTACAAGGTCGGCCTCAACACCACCCGGTTCCTCCTCGCCCTGGGCGACCTGGTGATCGGCTGGCTGCTGCTGCGCCAGGCCGAGGTGGCACTGGCCGCGCTGGGCTCCTCCGACCGCGACAAGCCCTTCTACACCGGCAAGGTCGCCGCGGCCTCGTTCTTCGCCCAGACCGTCCTGCCCAGGCTCGCCGCCGAGCGCCGCGTGCTGGCCGCCACCGGCCAGGACCTGATGGAGCTCCCGGAAGAGGCCTTCTGACCTCTCCCACCCCGGCCACCTGCTCCCGCGGCAGGCCAGACGAGGGGCGTCCCTGTTCCGCAGGGGCGCCCCTCGCCCGTTTCCCCCGCCCCGCCCCTCCCCGCGCAGAGTCCCCCGTCCCTCCGCACGGACGCGGGGAGGCGCGTTGACACACGAGACAAGTTATTCTCATACTGAGATTATCTTGGATGGGGAGGACATGTGATGGACGGATCCCAGTTCCCGGCCGGCTACGATCCGCGGGCCTTCCCGGCGGTCGCGGTGACGGTCGACGTGGTGGCGTTGACCATCCGCCAGGGCGCGCTGCAGGTGCTGCTGGTCGAGCGGGGCGAGCAGCCCTACGCGGGACGGTGGGCGCTGCCCGGGGGGTTCATCCGGCCGGGCGAGGATCTGCCGGAGGCCGCGGCGCGGGAGCTGGCCGAGGAGACCGGACTCACCCCGCGGGCGCACATCGAGCAACTCGCCAGCTACGGGGCTCCGGAACGGGACCCCCGGATGCGGATCGTGTCGGTCTCCTACCTGGCCTTCGCGCCCGACCTGCCCGACCCCCGCCCTGGTACGGACGCGGCGGACGCCGCCTGGCACCGCGCCGACCGGCTGCCGGAGCTGGCCTTCGACCACGACCGCATCCTCGGGCACGGGCTGGAGCGGGCGCGGGACAAGCTGGAGTACACCCCGCTGGCCACCACGTTCGTGGGCGAGACGTTCACGATCTCCGAGCTGCGCGGCGTCTACGAGGCCGTCTGGGGCCTGCCGCTGCACGCGGGCAACTTCCACCGCAAGATCCTGTCGGTCCCCGGATTCGTGGAGAGCACCGGGGAGACCACCGAGAGCGGCGGAGCCCGGGGCGGCCCCCGGGCGAGGCTCTACCGGGCCGGCGACGCCCGGCTCCTGCACCCCGCGCTGCTGCGGCCCGCCCGCGAGGAGGAGGTCAGATGACCACCACGGCCGAGGCGGTCGCCCTGGTGGCCGCCGCCCGCACACCGGACGACCTGTTCGGCCGGGAGGCCCCGCACCGGGCGTACCGTCGGCTGGCGCGGCTGCTCCATCCCGACCTCGCCTCCGGGCCGGACGCCGCGACGGCCTTCGTCAAGCTCGCGGGGCTGTGGGCGGCGCGGGACCGGGCCGGCCGGGCCGCCGAGACGGTGATCACCACCAGGCGCGGCGCCTACCGGCTCACCGGCGTGTTCCGGCGCGGAGCCTCGGCCGTGCTGTACGGCACCGACGGCGACACGCTGCTCAAGATCCCGCACAGCCACGCGGACAACGACCTGATGCGGCGCGAGGCGGAGGCGCTCACGACGATCGCGCGGGACGGCGATCCGCTGCTGCTGCCGTACGTGCCCCGCCTGGTGGAGTCCTTCCGGCACCGCTCGGGCGGGGTCGAGCGGCAGGCCAACGTGATCAGCCGGGCGCCGGAGGGGTTCGTGAGCCTGACGGAGATCGCCCGGCGGCGTCCGGCGCTCGACCCGAGGGACGTCGCGTGGATCTGGCGGCGGCTGCTGGTGGCGGTCGGGACGGCCCATCGCGCGGGGGTGGTGCACGGCGCGGTGTTCGGGCACCACGTGCTGGTCCACCCGATCGACCACGGGTTGATCCTCGTCGACTGGGGCCAGTCGGTCCCGCTGGGCAGGCCGCTGACCGCCCTGGTGGCCCGGCACCGCGACGACTACCCGCCCGAGGTCCTCGCCAGGAGACCGGCGACCCAGGCCACCGACATCCACCTCGCCACCCGCTGCGTCGCCGCGCTCATGGGTGACCACGTCCCCGCCCCGATCCGCGCCTTCGTCCGGGGGAGCCTGGCGGGCCCGCCGCGCGACGCCTGGCGGCTCCTGCGGGAGCTCGACGACCTGCTCGACGACCTGTACGGCCCCAGGAGGTACCGGCCCCTCCACCTGTGACCTCCGCGGGACCTCCCGGGGCCGCCGCACAGGACCTCCCGGGGCCGTACGGGGGCCCTCCGGGGCCGGCCGTACGGGGGCCCTCCGGGGGGGCCGTACGGCGGGCGGGCGTCACGCCTGGGCACAGAGGCGACGCAGCGGCGGTTTCATGTCCCGTCGCGGAGGGAGGCCAGGAGCTCGATGGTCCGCGCCTGTTCCCGCCCGCCGCCGAGCGGGCTCACCAGCAGCTCCGTCGCCCCGGCCGCGGCGTACCGCCGGAGCTCCCTCGCCACGGCGGTCTCGTCTCCCGCGACGACCGTCTCGTGCACCCCGGACATGCCCTGCCGGTCGAGCATCGCCCGGTAGCTGGGGAGCTGGGCGGCGGATCCCACCTGGTCGGCCACCTGCCGCCGGACGCCGTCCGGGTCGGAGGTGACGCTCGCCATGACCGCCGCCACGATCCGGGGGGCGGGCCGTCCCGCCTCCGCGGCGGCCCGGGTGATCGACGGCCGGATGTGGCCGGCGATGGCCTCCGGGCCCGTCCAGACGGTCACCGTGCCGTCGGCGAGCTCACCGGCGACGCGCAGCATGACCGGCCCGAGTGCGGAGACCAGCACGGAGGGCGCTTCGGCGCCGGGCACGTCGACCCGGCCCACCGCCGTGAGGGTCCGCCCCCGATATTCGACGTGCTCGCCGCGGAGCAGCGGCCGCAGCGCCGACAGGTATTCGCGGACGTGCCGGGCCGGCCGGTCGTAGGAGTGGCCGAACTGCCCCTCGACGATCTGCCGGTGGCTCGGCCCGATGCCGAGGGTGAGCCGGTTGCCGCCGGCCGCCTGCGCCGTGAGCGCCTGTCCGGCCAGCGCGAGCGGGTGCCTGGGGTAGGTCTGCACCACCGCGGTCCCCAGGTCGATGCCGGGCACCCGCTGCCCGGCGAGCGCCAGCACGGCCAGCACGTCCCAGGAGGTGAGCTGGCTGAAGAACGCGCTGTCGAGCCCGGCCTCCGCCGCGGCGCGCACCTGGCCGATCATCTCCTCCAGGCTCAGCCCGGCGCCGCTGATGTACAGACCTGCTCTCATGGGCCCTCCAAAGTGAAGCGGATCCTCATCTTCCGGTTAGCCCACGCTACACTAACCTGAATATTCGATTCCGCTTGTCCGGGATCCGGCGAAGGGAGACCCGTGCGGGCCGACGCGCGACGCAACCGTGAGCTCATCGTCACGACTGCGCTGGAGCTGTTCACCGAGCGCGGGGCGGCCGTGTCGATGGAGGAGATCGCCCGTGCGGCCGGGCTCGGCGTCGGCACGCTCTACCGCCACTTCCCCGACCGGCAGGCACTGCTGAAGGCCATCGCGCTCGACGCCCTGGAGCGGCTCCGGACGTTCGGCCGGGCCGCCGTCGCGGAGGACGTGCCGCGCCTGCGGGCCCTCCACCGGATCGTGGAGCACTGCGCCGATCTCCCCCTGGCGCTGATCAAGTCTCTGCTCGACACCACGCCGGCCGACCCCGAGCTGCAGGAGCTGGAGCTCGACGTCAACGCCCTGCTCGAACGGCTCCTCGCACAGGCCCAGCAGGAGGGGACGCTCCGCCGCGACATCCCGCCCCGCGAGATCGTCGGCCTGCTCAACGTGGCCGTCTGCCGCCCGGGGGCACGCGCCGACGACCACCTGACCACCGTGATACTCGACGGCCTCAGGGCCTGACCCGCCGGGGCCTGCCAGGGTTCCGCGGACGGCCGGGAGACGGCGGAGAAGAGCGGACCGCGCCGGAGCGGGTTGACGCGGCCCCAAGTTATTCTCATACTGAGATTGTCTCTAGTTGAGAATAACCTCTGCCCGGCCTTGGGAGGCCCCCATGGGAAGCGGAATCTGGTCCACCGACGTCTACGCCGCCGCCGCGAGCTACCGCGCGGCCAGCGGTGCCAGCGCCTTCGCCTACAGCGACAGCGGCGCGCGCACCGTGCACGACGACCTCAACCCGTACGGCGTGGCGGCCCGGGAGAGCCGTGACTCCGACGAGCACCCGGCCACCGTGGCCGTCGCCGTCCTGTTCGACGTGACCGGCTCGATGGGCGGGGTGCCCCGCACCCTCCAGACCAAGCTGCCCGACCTGCTCGGCCTGCTGCTCCGCAAGGGCTACGCCGCCGACCCGCAGATCCTCTTCGGCGCGATCGGCGACGCCACCTGCGACCGGGCCCCGCTGCAGATCGGCCAGTTCGAGTCCGACAACCGGATGGACGAGGATCTGGGCAAGATCCTGCTGGAGGGCGGGGGCGGCGGCCAGCGGACCGAGTCGTACGAGCTGGCGATGTATTTCATGGCCAGGCACACCTCGCTCGACTGCTTCGAGAAGCGGGGGCGCCGGGGCTACCTGTTCATCATCGGCGACGAACTCCCCTACCCGAAGATCAAGCGCCGCGAGGTCGGCAAGGTGATCGGCGACAGCCTCGGGCGGGACATCACGACCGAGGAGATCGTCGCCGAGCTGACCAGGATCTACGACGTCTACTACATCCTGCCCGCCGGGTCCGGCTACGCCGGCGACAGCCGCACGCTGGCCGCCTGGCGCGAGCTGCTCGGCCAGAACGTGCTGGAGCTGGACGACCTGGACGCGGTCTGCGAGACGATCGCGCTCACGGTCGGCCTCGGCGAGGACGCCATCGACCTGGACCAGGGGCTCGGCGACCTCGGCGACCTCGGCTCGGCCGCGGGGGCCGCGGTGGGCCGGGCCCTGGCCAGGCTGGAGCGGGGCGCGCCGGTGGTGGGCGGGGAGCTCGACCTCCGCGGCGGCAGCGGCGTGGTCCGGCTGTGAGCGAGCACGTGATCGTGGTCGACCTGGGCTACGGCGACGCCGGGAAGGGCACGGTCGTCGACTGGCTCTGCGCCCAGGGGCCGGTCCAGGCGGTCGTCAGGTTCAACGGCGGCGGGCAGGCCGGGCACAACGTCGTCCTGCCCGGCGGGCGGCACCACACCTTCGCCCAGTTCGGGTCCGGGACGCTCCGGGGCGTCCCGACCCACCTGTCCAGGTTCATGGTCGTGGACCCGCTCGCCCTGGCCTCGGAGGCCGCGCACCTGGCCGGGCTGGGCGTCCCGGACCCGTTCGGGCTGCTCACGGTGGACCGGGACGCCCTGCTCGCCACGCCGTACCACGTGGCGGCGGGGCGGGCCCGGGAGCTGGCGCGCGGGGCGGACCGGCACGGGTCGTGCGGGATGGGCGTCGGCGAGGCCATGGCCTACGCCCTGGGCCATCCGGGCCTCGGGCCGACCGCCGGCGACTGCGAGGACCCGGCGCTGCTCACGCGCAAGCTGCGCGCGCTCCGCGAGGCACTGGGGGTGACCGGGCCCGCCGTGGAGGACTGCGTCGCCGCCTACCGGGCGTTCGCCGAGCGGGTGACCCTGGTGGACTCCTCCTACACGGCCGCCCTGCTGCGCGGGCGCCCGGTGGTCTTCGAGGGGGCGCAGGGCGTGCTGCTCGACGAGTGGCACGGCTTCCACCCCCACACGACGTGGAGCACGACGACCTTCGCCAACGCGCTGGCCCTGCTCGACGGGGTGCCCGCCGTACGGCTGGGCGTGCTGCGCACCTACACCACCCGGCACGGGCCCGGTCCGCTGGTCACCGAGGATCCGGAGCTGGAGACGGCCGAGGCCCACAACGCGGACGGCCCGTGGCAGGGGCCCTTCCGGGTGGGTCACTTCGACGCGGTGGCCCACCGTTACGCGCTGGCGGTCGCGGGCGGCGCCGACGCGCTCGCGCTCACCCACCTGGACGCCCCGGTGTCGCGGATGTGCGTCTCCTACGACATCGGCGAGCTGCCGGCGGGGCCCCCGGGCGACCTGGACCGGCAGGCCCGGCTGACCGGGCGGGTGCTGAGGGCGCGTCCCCGCTACGCCGGCGGCATCGGCGCCGGCGACTGGCCCGCGGCCGTCGCCGACGCCCTGGGCGTCCCGGTCTGCCTGGGGTCGGCCGGACCCACCGCCGCGGACAAGGTCCGCCTGAGTAGTGTGATCGCCCCCGAAAGGGTATGACCAACCACGTACGCTCCCTTTACCTGGCCATTACTCGTGTCCGGAGGACCTGATGGGTGTCGGGGTCAGCATCTTCTTTCTCACGCTCGGCGCCATTCTCCGCTTCGCCATCGAGCCCGACGTCCTGGGTGAGGACGTGCACATCGACGTCATCGGCCTGATCTTCATGATCGTCGGCGCTGTCGGGATCGTGTTGAGCGTCGTGCTGGCCCCCAAGCGCGGGCAGACGTCGGACGACCGCCTGATGCACCGCGAGAACACCCCGCCGGACGCCTAGGGCGCGGCGCCTAGAGGACGTACTGCACGGCCGCCCGTGAGGCCAGGATCGGCTTGATGCGCTCGGCGATCACGGCCTGGTGCGCCGGGTGGTCACGGTAGACGAGATAGTCGTCGAGGCTGTCGAAGTCGGCGACGACCGCGAACTCGTGGTTGCCCGGGTTCACGCCCGCGTCGGCGCCGATGCCGTAGGCGCGGATCTCCGTGATGACCTCCGGCAGCTTGCCCAGCTCGGCCGCGACCGCGGCCCTCTGCTCGTCGGTGGCCCCTTCGGCCCAGGTGAAAAGCACGACATGCCGGAACATGATCTTCCCTTCATTCGAGTTCCCAGCCAGCGTACGGCCATGCCCACAGCGGCCGGACAGCGGGGACTAAATCCCATTTAGCGTGGGTAGAACTATTTGCCCGAAATGAGGTGATATGTACAATTTATTTCTTATTTATGCACCTCTGCGGTGCTTTGCCAAAGCATAAGTGCTTTGCGGTGTCTTGATCGCTCCTCCTCCGGCACGCTGTGGATTGTCCGGCAATCCATGAGGACGGATCCGTCTTCGCGTGAAAAACGGAGGATCGCATGAAAACCAAGACTGCCGCCTCGTTCGTCGCGAGCATGATGGGCGCGGGACTCCTCGCTGGAGCACTCGTGGCAGCTCCCGCAGGAGCCTCGGTCACGCCCACGGCGTCGACCCCGGCCGCCCAGACCGCCACCACGGCCACGAGCTTCATCACCGGCTGCGGCTGTTGGAGACGCCGCTGCTGCCGCTGTCGCGGCTGGGGCGGGGGCTGCGGTGGCTGGGGCGGGGGCGGGGGCGGCTGGGGCGGCTGGGGCAGTGGATGGGGCGGGTGGTGGTAGACCGGGGACGGACCGGCCGGCTCCCGACATAGGGCCGCCGGCGCAGGATCACACATGACCGGGGCGAGAGCACGTCCCCTCCCCGGCCGGCCCGGGGAAACCCGGGCCGGAAAAACGGAGGCGTTCATCCGCCGGACCCTCACCCGAGGGTGAAACCCGATGGACCATCCGCCTCCGCCGTCGAGCCCGCTCCTTTCCGGGAGCGGGCTCACCGCGTTTCGTTCCCGGGAGCGGTCTCACCGTTCCCCGGAGCGGACTTACTGTTCCCGGGAGCGGGCTCACCGTGCTTTCCGCGCCGCCTGGAGGCGGTCCGCTCCGGCGGCGAGAGGCGGAACGCCCTCAGAGCTTCCTCGGAGAGAGCTCCCTCAGAGCGGACGGAGGCCCTCCCTCAGAGCGGACGGGCCGCCGTGCCACGGCGCCTGAACAGGCTGATCCTCGGGCGGCCGGCGTCCCGGGCCGTTCCCAGGACGATCGTGTGAGCCGCCTCGGGGATGAGGCGGAGGTCATGGGTGATGAGGATGGTCGTGCGGCCGGACATGAGACGCCGGAGAGGCTCCATGATCCGCGCCGCGGTGCGCGCGTCGAGCCCGGTCATCGGCTCGTCGAGGACGAGCACGGGGGCGTCGCGCAGGATCGCCCGGGCGATGGCGATGCGCTGGCGCTGCCCGCCCGATATGAGCCGGCCGCGCTGCCCGATGGGCGTGTCGTACCCCTGCGGCAGCGTGCCGATGAAGTCGTGCACGTCCGCCAGGACGGCGGCCCGGACGATGTCGTCCATGCCGGAGCCGGGGCGGCCGTAGGCGATGTTGTCGCGCACAGTCCCGGAGAAGAGCAGATTCTCCTGCTGGAGGATGGTGATGTTGTCACGCAGCGACCGGCGCGGCAGGTCGCGGATGTCCACTCCGTCGAGGAGGATGCGCCCGACGGTGGGATCGTAGAACCGCAGCAGGAGCTTGGTGAGGGTGGACTTGCCGGCGCCGCTGGGCCCGGTGCACACGACGAGCTCGCCCGGCTCGGCACTGAAGGACAGGTTCCGCAGCGTGGGGCCGGTCCTGCCCGGGTAGGTGAAGCCGACCTCCTCGAAGTCGATCCGGCCGCGGCTCGGCGCCGCCGTGGGGACCGCCCCGTCGCGGTCGGTGACGGCGGGCCTGGTGCGCAGGATCTCGATGACGCGGTCGGAGCCCGCCGCCGCCTCGGAGACGGTGAGCGCGATCTGCCCCAGGTTCTGCACCGCCGGATAGAGATAGGCGAGGTAGGCGGCGAAGGCGAGCAGCCCGCCGATGGTGAGGCGGCCGGATGCGATCTCCCATGCGCCGAATCCCATGATGACGAGCAGGCAGACGGTCTCGATGACCTGGACGACCGGCCCGTAGAGCGCCGACAGCCGGGCCTGGGCCACGTTGGCCAGCAGCCAGGTGTGCCCCTCGGCGTGCAGCCGGCGCGCCTCGGTCTCCTGGCGGTTGTACGCCTGGACGAGGGATTGGTTGGCCAGCCCTTCCTCGATGACGCTGTTCATGGCTCCGTTGCTGAGCCGCTCGCGCGCGGCGACGCGCCTGAACCTCGACGCGAAGACCTTGGAGACGATCAGGAACGCCGGGACCATCGCGAACGTCACCAGCGCGAGATCCCACCGGATGTAGAAGGCGGCCCCGGCGAAGAAGACCACGCTGGCGAGCGTCGTGAGGAGCCGGACCACACCGGAGCCGACCAACTCCTCGATGGCCTCGATGTCGTCGGTGAGCCGGGCCATCAGGTCGCCCAGCCGTCGGTTGTCGAAGAAGTCCGGGGTGAGCGTCTGCAGGTGTGAGAACACCTCGCCCCGCAACCGCAGCAGGAAGCGCTCGCCGCCCAGGGCCGTGGCGTAGGCGCCGGTGAAGGAGGCCGCGCCCGCGACGACCACGAGGCCGAGCCAGATGAGTGCGGGGGTCCAGAACGCCCCCAGGTTCTGGCGGCTGAGGACCTCGTCGGTGATGAACCCGAACAGCCAGATCGCGCCGACCTCGCAGAGCGCCGCCACGATCGCCAGCAGGACCCCGGCCGCGAAGAGC
Source organism: Streptosporangium sp. NPDC048886 (assembly GCF_055586905.1). Classification (NCBI taxonomy): domain Bacteria; kingdom Bacillati; phylum Actinomycetota; class Actinomycetes; order Streptosporangiales; family Streptosporangiaceae; genus Streptosporangium; species Streptosporangium sp. NPDC048886. The sequence continues at coordinate 18,494 of NZ_JBVJHH010000062.1, read as the reverse complement.
CTGCGGACGCCACGGGTGTAGGGCCAGAACCGCCGGAAGGTGTCCCGGACGGAGACCGCCGGGGCGACCGGGGGCGGAGAGGCGTCCGCCGGGCCGGGCCCGTCCGGCGAGGGGAGAGCGGCGGGAGCAGTAAGCGAGAGCCGGCGGGTGACCCGCCGGCTCTCATTCGAACTGGTTACCACCACCAGCCGCCGCCCCAGCCGCCGCCCCAGCCGCCGCAACCGCAGCGACGCCGACGACATCCGCCCCAGCCGAGCGGGGCGCGGTTAGCCGGGAAGAGCTTGTTCAGTCTCATTGATTTTCCCTTCTGACCGTTCTTTCGCGGGACTTGCAATTACGACAGTAGCACCCATATGTGCACTAACAGTCGAATCCGGGACCTATTGGACATGTTTTACCGGCTGCACGGCAGCCCCTCCGCGACCGGACGGACGCACCTCCACCGACTTTCCGCCGCCGCCCATCTCTCCCCCATTCCGGGGGATTCTCCTTAAAGCCCGGCCCTGACAAATGCCAAGCGCAGGTCTCCACGATTCACGGGAAGGTCATCGGTACGCGCGGCGGACAGGCCGGCCCGAGTGCCCCGCATATCCCATAAATTCTTCATAAGAAGACATCGGAACCATGGAGCAGTAAATGAACATTAAATCAACGCATGAACACGCGAGCCCGCTCCCCGGGAGGGGGAGCGGGCTCGTGGCGGTTGCGACCGCGGCCCCGGTCACGGACGAGAGCTCCGGTCACCGGGACTCCGGCCGGCGGGGCCGCGGCTGAAGGAGGCTCCGACCAGGGGAGCTCCTCAGCGGGACTTCAGTTCCAGGCGAGCATCCGGAGGGGGTCTTCCAGCATGGCGCCGACGTCACGCAGGAACAGCGAGCCGAGCTCCCCGTCCACGACCCGGTGGTCGAAGGAGAGTGCCAGCGTGCACACTTTGCGGGCCACGATCTGCCCGTCCACCACCCACGGCATGTCCCTGACCTGGCCGAATGCCAAGATCGCCGACTCGCCGGGATTGAGGATCGGAGTGCCCGCGTCCACCCCGAACACGCCCACATTCGTGATCGTGATCGTGCCGCCGGCCATGTCGGCGGGCTGGGTCCGGCCCGCCCGGGCGGTCTCGGCGAGGGCGCCGAGGGCCCTGGCGAGGTCCGGGAGGGACATGGCGTGGGCGTCCTTGACGTTGGGGACGAGCAGGCCGCGGGGGGTGGCGGCGGCGATGCCCAGGTTCACGTGGTGCTTGACCACGATCTCCTGCGCCGCCTCGTCCCACGCCGAGTTGATCATCGGATACCGGCGGGCGGCGACGAGCACCGCCTTCGCCACCAGGAGCAGCGGCGACACCTTGACCTCGGCGAAGTCAGCCAGCCGTCGCAGCCGCCCGACCGCCTCCATGGTCTCGGTCACGTCCACCTGAAGGAACTCGGTGACGTGCGGCGCGGTGAACGCCGAGGCCACCATGGCCTGCGCGGTCGCCTTGCGCACCCCCTTGACCGGGATCCGCTCCTCACCCGTCCGTACGGCGTGCGCCACCGCCGGGACGGCGGCCGCCTCCACCGCCGACTGGACGTCGTCCCGGGTGATCGAGCCCTGCGGGCCGGTCCCGGTGAGCGTGGTCAGGTCGACCCCGAGGTCCTTGGCCAGCTTCCGCACCGGAGGCTTGGCCAGTGCCACGCCGGGCCTCACGGACGCGGCGGTCTCGGCGGGCGCGGCGGTCTCGGCGGGCGCGGCGGCGGTACCGGTGACCGGCCCGTTCTCCCGCGCGGCAGGCGGGCCCGCGGAAGGGGCGGACGGAGCGGACGGCGGCGCCTTGCGGGGGCGACGCTTGGCGGCGCCCATCTTGACGCCGTAGCCCACCAGGACGGGCTGACGCTCTTCCTTGGGGAGCGCCGGCACCATGTCCTCGGCCAGCGCCTGCCCGCGTTCGGGGGCCGAGGCCGGTGCCGGGGCGGCTCCGCCGCCGGTCCCGTCGTCGACGGAGATGATCGGCTTGCCGACGTCGACGGTCTCGCCCTCCGCGGCCATCAGAGCCGCCACCACGCCGTCGAACGGGCAGGGCAGCTCGACGACGGCCTTGGCGGTCTCGATCTCCACGATGATCTGGTTGACCTTGACCTGGTCACCGGCCTTGACGTGCCAGCGGACGATCTCGGCCTCGGTCAGCCCCTCGCCCACGTCGGGGAGCTTGAACTCCTTCATCGTCTCCCCTTCTCAGAACGCGAACGCGCGGTCTACGGCGTCGAGGACCCGGTCCAGATCGGGCAGGTAGTGATCCTCCAGCCTGGAGGGCGGGTAGGGCGTGGACGGCCCGCCGACACGCAGCACCGGGGCCTCCAGGTGGTAGAAGCACCTCTCGGTGACCCGGGCCGCCACCTCGGCGCCGAAGCCGTTGTAGACCGGCGCCTCGTGCACCACGACGCAGCGCCCGGTCCTGCGGACCGACTCCTCGACCCGCTCGATGTCCAGCGGGTTGAGAGAGCGCAGGTCGAGGACCTCCACGGACCGGCCGTCCTCCTCGGCCGCCGCCGCGGCCTCCAGGGAGGTCTTGACCATCGGCCCGTAGGCCAGGAGGGTGAGGTCGGTGCCCGGCCGTACCACCTGGGCCTGGTCGAAGGGCGTCCAGCCCGCGGCGTCGGCGGAGGTGTCCACCTCGGCCTTCTCCCAGTAGCGCCGCTTGGGCTCGAAGAAGACCACGGGGTCGTCGCACCGGATCGCCTGCTGGATCATCGTGTAGGCGTCGACGGGGTTGGAGCAGGCCACCACCCGCAGGCCGCCGGTGTGGGTGAAGTACGCCTCGGGCGACTCGCTGTGGTGCTCCACGGCGCCGATGCCGCCGCCGCACGGGATCCGCACCACGACCGGCAGCTTCACCTTCCCCAGCGACCGCAGCGGCATCTTGGCGAGCTGGGTGATGATCTGGTCGGCGGCGGGGAAGACGAACCCGTCGAACTGGATCTCGCAGACCGGGCGGTATCCCCGCAGCGCGAGGCCGATCGCCGTGCCGATGATGCCCGACTCGGCCAGCGGGGTGTCGATGACCCGCTGCTCGCCGAAGTCCTTCTGCAGCCCGTCGGTGACGCGGAACACGCCGCCGAGCTTGCCCACGTCCTCACCCATGATGAGGACCTTGGAGTCGTCCTCCATGGCCTTGCGCATGCCCTCGTTGAGCGCCTTGCCCAGCGTGAGAGTCGTCATCCCTCGAACCCCTCCAGGTAGGCGGCGAACTGGGCGCGCTCCTCGTCCATCAGCCGGTGCGGCTCCGCGTAGACGTGGTCGAAGATCGCCAGTGGCCCGGGGTCGGGCAGTTCGAGACAGCGTTTGCGCACGTCCCTGCCGAGCTCGTCGGCCTCGGCGTCGACCGCGTCGAAGAACTCCTGGTCGGCGAGCTGGTTTTTGAACATGTAGGCGCGGACCCGCTCGATCGGGTCCTTGAGCTTCCACGCCTCCAACTCGCTGGCCACCCGGTAACGGGTCGGGTCGTCGGAGGTGGTGTGCGCGCCCATCCGGTAGGTGAACGCCTCGATCATCACCGGGCCCTGCCCGGACCTGGCGTCGGCCAGCGCCTTGCGGGTGACCGCGAGACAGGCGAAGACGTCGTTGCCGTCGACCCGGACGCCCGGGAAGCCGAACCCGCTCGCCCTGCGGTACAGCGGGATGCGGGACTGCTTCTCCAGCGGCTCGGAGATGGCCCACTGGTTGTTCTGGCAGAAGAACACGACCGGGGCGTTGAACACCGACGCCCAGATGAACGACTCGTTCACGTCTCCCTGCGAGGTGGCGCCGTCGCCGAAGTAGACGATGGTGGCGACCTCGGCGCTGTCGCGCTGGACGCCCATGGCGTAGCCGACCGCGTGCAGGGTCTGGCTGCCGATCACGATCGTGTACAGGTGGAAGTTGTGCTCGGCCGGGTCCCAGCCGCCGTGGTTGACACCGCGGAACAGGCCGAGCAGGTTCACCGGGTCCACGCCCCGGCACCAGGCCACGCCGTGCTCGCGATAGGTCGGGAAGGCCATGTCCGTCTCGGCCAGCGCCCGGCCCGAGCCGATCTGCGCGGCCTCCTGACCGAGCAGGGAGGCCCAGATGCCCAGCTCGCCCTGGCGCTGCAGGGCCACCGCCTCCAGATCGACGCGGCGGACCAGGACCAGGTCCCGGTAGAGCCCGCGGATCTCCTCGGGCGTCAGATCGATGTCGTAGTCGGGATGCTCGACCCGTTCCCCTTCGGGGGTCAGCAACTGGACGAGCTCCGGGGGTGCTTCCGCACCACGAGGGGCCTCGGCTGTCACGTGCCGCTCCTGTGTGCTCGGGGCCGTCGAGATGGGTTCGCCACCACCGTCCGGCCGGTTAGCCACGCATACGACCCGTTTGGTGGTGGTTCGCTTGCGTTTGTGGACATCGTGGCAGAGGTCACATACCTGTGCGCAAGCCCTACCCCGGCATCCATACGCTCCCCGTTCCCGCTGGACCCCGCTTTACCCTCGCACGGAGGGAGCCCGGACCCGGCGACGAACTGCCGGAGAAGCCCGTTACCCTTGAGACGCCGGACCGTCCCCGCTGCAACCAGGAGGAACACCGTGGCGCGCGTCATCGTCGACGTCATGCTCAAGCCCGAGATTCTCGACGCGCAGGGCCAGGCGATCGCCCGGGCACTGCCGCGGCTCGGTTTCTCCGGTGTCTCGGCGGTGCGGCAGGGCAAGCGGTTCGAGGTGGAGATCGAAGGCCCCGCCGACGAGGCCGCGCTCGCGGAGGTCCGCAAAATGGCCGAGACCCTGCTGGCCAACACCGTGATCGAGGACTACGCGGTCTCCGTGGAGCAGTAAACCGTCATACGTCACACAGAGCGTTTCCTTACGTCCGGGTAAATCACACTCTGGATGTGTCATAATCCCACGGCTTGACCAACAGTAAATAACATTAAGGTTATTTTGCGGTTAGCCCGGATTCTGAGGGGAAACCTTGACAGGGTGACGTCTGGCCCCGGGAGGGATCCGGTGGATATCGAGTTCTCGTTGGCTCTGCCGAGGGAAGCCATCGGCATTCCCATGGTCCGCAGAGCGCTGGGCGACTCGCTGCGCTCACTCGGCGTCACCGAGGACTGCGTGTCCGACATCCTCCTCGCGGTCACCGAGGCGTGCGCCAACGCGGTGCGCCACGGCGGGCCCGCCAACCGCTACGAGGTCGAGGCCGCCATCGGCTACGGCCGCTGCGACGTCCGCATCATCGACAGGGGCCACGGCCTCATGCGGGTGCCCGAGCACTACCCCCCGGCCGACACCGAGAACGGCCGGGGCATCCTCATCATGCAGGCCGTGGTGGACGAGATCTCCTTCGACATCGCGCCCGGCCGGGGCACCACCGTGCATCTGCGCAAGCACCTCGACTGGGACGAGGACGCCGCCTTCCTCCGCCGTCAGATGCTCACCGCCGTTTGAGCGCCGCCGGGCGGCCACCGTACGGCCGTCGCCCGGCCGCCGACGCGGCCCCGTCCCGGCCCTCCGGACGCCTCCTCCGGCCGGTACGGCGTGACCCGCCGTTGTGCGATCCTCCAAGCCGCGGGCCGGTCCCCGGGCGGTGAGCTGTGTGATCGGACCGCTCCGCGTGTGACCTCTCGGCCAGGAGCGGATAGCCTGGGCGCACCGCCGCAGACCGTCATCCGATGTGTGAGATGTCGGCGCGGCGCTCGTTTGTGGAGGGGAACGCTGTCATGAGTGCTGCCCGCGTGGGCGTCGTCACTTTTCCCGGAACTCTTGACGATCAGGACGCGGCCCGCGCCGTGCGTCACGCGGGCGGCGAAGCCGTCCCGCTGTGGCACGCCGATCCCGATCTCAAGAAGGTGGACGCGGTCTTCCTGCCAGGGGGGTTCTCCTACGGAGACTACCTGCGCTGCGGGGCGATCTCCAGGTTCGCGCCACTGATGGAGGAGCTGATCCCCGCCGCCAGGGCCGGGCTCCCCGTCCTGGGCACCTGCAACGGCTTCCAGATCCTCTGTGAGGCCCACCTGCTGCCCGGCGCGCTGATGCGCAACGCCGGACTGCACTACGTCTGCCGCGACCAGGGCATCCGGGTGGAGAACACCGCCACCCCGTGGACGTCCGACTTCACCGAGGGCCAGGAGATCGTGCTGCCGGTCAAGCACGGCGAGGGCCGCTACGTCGCCGACGAGGCGACCCTGAGCGCGTTGGAGAGCAACGGCCAGATCGTCTTCCGCTACGTCGGAGGCAACCCCAACGGCTCCCTGAACGACATCGCGGGCATCCGCAACGAGGCCGGGAACATCGTCGGCCTCATGCCGCACCCCGAGCACGCGGTCGAGGACCTCACCGGCGCTCCGAGCACGGACGGCCGGGGGTTCTTCTCCTCCATCCTGAAGAAGCTGGTGAACCTGTGAGCGAGCGAGCCGACAAGCGCGGCGGCCAGGCGCCCGACACGAACCTGGACACCGTCGAGCGGGCCGAGGGCACCCCCGACGAGCGCCAGCCGTACGCCGAGCTGGGCATGAAGCTCGACGAGTACGAGCGGGTCCGCGACATCCTCGGCCGCCGGCCCACGAGCTCCGAGCTGGCCATCTACAGCGTCATGTGGAGCGAGCACTGCTCCTACAAGTCCTCCAAGGTGCACCTGCGGCAGTTCGGCACCAAGGCCCCCGAGTCCGAGGCGCTGCTCGTCGGCATGGGCGAGAACGCCGGCGTCGTCGACATCGGCGACGGCTGGGCGGCCACTTTCAAGATCGAGTCGCACAACCACCCGTCCTACGTCGAGCCGCACCAGGGCGCGGCGACGGGCGTCGGCGGCATCGTCCGCGACATCATGTCGATGGGCGCGCGGCCGATCGCGGTGATGGACGCGCTGCGGTTGGGCGCGGCCGACGCCCACGACACCCGGCGGGTGCTGCCCGGCGTGGTCGAGGGCATCAGCCACTACGGCAACTGCCTGGGCCTGCCCAACATCGGCGGCGAGGTCGTCTTCGACCCCTGCTACATCGGCAACCCGCTGGTCAACGCGCTCTGCGTGGGCCTGCTCCGCAAGGACCAGATCAAGCTGGCGACCGCCCCCGGGCCGGGCAACAAGGTCGTGCTGTTCGGCGCGCTGACCGGCCCCGACGGCATCGGCGGCGCGTCCGTCCTGGCCTCGGCCACGTTCGAGGACGAGTCGCACGCCAAGCGCCCCAGCGTCCAGGTGGGCGACCCGTTCATGGAGAAGCTGCTGATCGAGTGCTGCCTGGAGCTCTACCAGGCGGACGTGGTCGTCGGCATCCAGGACCTCGGCGCGGCCGGCGTCTCCTGCGCGACCACCGAGCTCGCGGCCAAGGGCACCGGCGGCATGGACGTCAAGCTGGAGCTGGTCCCGCTGCGCGATCCGTCGCTGCGGCCCGAAGAGATCCTGATGAGCGAGTCGCAGGAACGCATGATGGCCGTCGTCACCCCCGACGACATCGATGCCTTCATGGCGATCTGCACCAAGTGGGACATCCCGGCGACCGTGATCGGTGAGGTCACCGACTCCGGCCGTCTGGTGATGACCTGGTACGGCGAGACCATCGTGGACATCCCGCCGGGCACCGCGGCCGACGACGGCCCGGTCTACGAGCGGCCGTTCCACGAGCCGGCCGGCCAGACGGCGCTCAACGCCGACACCCCGGCACGGCTGGCCCGCCCCGACGACCTGCGGGCGACGCTGCTGGAGCTCCTCGGCTCGCCGAACCTGGCGTCCAAGGAGTGGGTGACCTCCCAGTACGACCGCTACGTCCGCGGCAACACCGTGCTGGCCCAGCCCGCCGACGCCGGCGTGCTGCGGATCAGCGAGGTCATGCCGGGCGCCGAGGAGACGACCCGGGGCATCGCGCTGTCGACGGACGGCAACGGCCGCTACGCCCGGCTCGACCCGTACGCGGGCGCGCAGCTCGCGCTGGCCGAGGCCTACCGGAACGTGGCGGTGACCGGCGCCAGGCCGCTCGCGGTGACCAACTGCCTCAACTTCGGCTCCCCCGAGGACCCCGAGGTCATGTGGCAGTTCGCCGAGGCCACCCGTGGCCTGGCCGACGCCTGCAAGATCCTCGGCGTGCCGGTGACCGGCGGAAACGTCTCCTTCTACAACCAGACGGGGTCCACCCCGATCCACCCGACCCCGGTCGTGGGCGTGCTGGGCGTGATCGACGACGTGGCCGGGCGGGTGCGCAGCGGCTTCACCGGCCCGGACGAGAAGGTCATCCTGCTCGGCGAGACGGCCGAGGAGTTCGGCGGCTCCGAGTGGGCCCACGTGGTCCACGGCCACCTCGGCGGCCTGCCGCCCCAGGCGGACCTGGAGGCCGAAGGCGCCATGGCGCTCGTCCTGGCCGAGGCCGCCTCCCGCGGCCTGCTGACCGGCTCCCACGACCTGTCCGACGGTGGCCTGGCGATCGCCCTGGCCGAGGCCTGCCTCGCCCAGGGGGTCGGCTGCACGGTCTCCCTGCCGGGCGAGGACGCGTTCGTCGACCTGTTCAGCGAGTCGTCGGCCCGCGCGCTGGTGACCGTGGCACCGGAGTCCTTCGCGGCCTTCGCCGAGCTCTGTGCCGCCCACGAGGTCCCCTGCCAGGCCCTGGGCACCACCGGCGGCGCCTCGCTGACCGTCGAGGGCGTCCTGGACATCCCGGTCGCCGAGCTCCGGGAGACACACACGGCCACCCTGCCGGGCATCTTCGGCTGATCCACCGAACGTCGAAGGGGTACGGCCCGCGCCAGAACCCTTCTTGAGGTGAGAACCTCGAGGAGGGTCCATGGGCGGGCCGTACCCCTTCGACGTTGGCGGACGCCCCCGTATCTCAGGGCCGTCCTCCGACGTGGGAAGGCCTCCCGGCAGCCGTCCGGGAGGCCTCCCGCCGATGTCGCGCTCCGCCCGGGATCAGGAGGACATGCAGATCACGTAGACGAGACCGCTGGAGTTCTTGCCGCTCACGGTCCAGGCGGTCGGCGCGCCGGCGGTGGCGTTGGGGGCGCTCGTGTAGATCTGGCCGGAGGCGCTGCCGTCGCCGCTGCTGTAGCCACCGCCCGTGGCGACCTTGCCCGCGCCGCAGCTCACGCTCTGGGTCCCGCCATGACCGCCGAAAGTGAACGGCTGGGTGAGGGTGGTGACGCTGGGAGCGCCGCCCGAGCCGCCGCCCGAACCCGGCGTACCGGGGTCACCCTTGTCGCCCTTGGGGCCCTTCAGCGACGCGATGAAGTCCGCCTTGGACTTGCCCCTGTTGCCTGGCAGTTCGAGCCAGACCTCGTAGGCGCTCTTGCCGTCCCGGCCGTCCTCCCCGTCCCGGCCGTCCTCGCCGTCCCGGCCGGGCCGGCCGTTGGAGCCGCTCTCGCCCCGGGGGCCCTGCGGGCCGGTGTCGCCCTTGGCGCCGGGGGCGCCGTTGCGGCCGGGCTCGCCCTGCTTGCCCGGGGCGCCGTCCTGGCCGTTCTTGCCGGGCAGGCCCTGCTCGCCCTGCTTGCCGGGGGCGCCGTCCTTGCCGTCCTGGCCGTCCTTGCCGGGGGCGCCGTCCTTGCCGGGCAGGCCCTGCCTACCCGGGATCCCCTGGGGGCCGGCGGGGCCCTGGGCGCCGTTGCGGCCCGCGGGACCCTGCGGGCCCTGGGTGTTCACGCCCTGGGACTGGGAACCGCCGTCACCCCAGGTCACGCGGATCTCGGTGGCCCTGCACGCGGCCGTCGCGTTGACGATCCGCGCGTAGCGCGTCTTCTTGTTGACACATGCGTGCACCTCGGTGCCGGCCGACGCGACGGCGCTGCCGCCCGTCGCGAAGAGGGTCCCGGCCAGCACTCCGACGGTCACGACGCCGATCGTGCGCCCGCCCGGCAACTTGAAAGCCACTGGGCTTCCTTTCTGCAACACCAGATCCTGGTGTGTTCAGTGATTCACCAGTTGCACGGTTAGACCGTTCCAACGGTTGTCGCGGCAAACATAACGGTTCGGGAACGAACGATTTCCTGATCGCGGCAGCCGGGTGCGCGATAATCGGACCGTTCGGGGGAATCCCGCCCGATGGGTGTGGACGGACGCGACAGGGAACCCGCCGGGATCCCCAGACACGGAGGCCACCCGTGCCGACGAACGATCTCATGAGCACCTCGACCGAGGAGCGCCCCAGGTCCGAGCCGTATCTCCCCCCGGCGACCCAGCCGGTCCGCGCGGTGGTCTGGGTGATCCACCTGGCACTGCCCATGCTCGGGCTCTGGCTGCTGCTGGCCAACCACGACGACCTGAACGGCGAATGGCACGACAACCTCAGCCATTTCTGGCTGATCATCGCCGTGGCGGGGATCAACGTGGTCCTGGGCGTCATGATCGGTCAGGCGTCGGCCCGGCGGGCCGACGCCCGGCTGCTGCTGGTCTCGCTGGTCTTCCTGAGCAGCGCGGGCTTCTTCCTGATGCACGGCCTGGCCACGCCGAAGATCATCCTTGGGAAGGGGACCTACGGCTTCGACCTCTCCCAGCCGGTCGGCCTCCTCGTCGCCTCGGTCTTCGCGGCCGCCTCGGCCCTGCCGCTCAGCGAGCGGGCGGCCCGGGCCGTACTGGGAGCGCAGGCCTGGCTGCGCGGCGGGCTCGGCGTGCTGCTCGCTCTGTGGGGTGCCGCCTCGCTGGTGCCGGGCCTCACCGCGCTGAGCGCCCCGGCTCCCGGGGCCGGCGCCGGTCTCGGGGGGGCCGAGCTGGCCGGGGTCGCCCTCTACTCGGTGGCGACCGTGATGATGTTCCGGCTCCACCGCAGGCGCCCGGCCGCCATGCTGGTCAGCCTCATCACCGCCTACACGCTACTCGCCGAGGCGATGGTCGCCGGGATGTTCCGCCACAACTGGCACATGTCGTGGTGGCTGTGGCACCTGCTGCTGACCCTGGCCTTCGTGTTCGTCGCCTACAGCGCCCACCTGCAGTTCCGGCGGGAGGGCACCAGCGCGGGACTGTTCGACTCGGTGGCCCTGTCGGCGACCGTTCTGAGGATCAGGGCCGAGTACGAAGACGCCCTGGAGGAGCTCGTCGGCCACCTCCGGCGCCGGGCCGAGACCAGGGTCCCGGTCGCGACGAGGTTGGCGGGCAAGTTCGGGCTCACCGAGGGGCAGGCGGCGGTGCTCGACCGGGCCGGCGAGGCGCTGGCCAACGAGCGTGAGCTGTCCGAACGGCTGGCCGCCCTGGTCGACACGGGCAGGCAGGCCCGCGTGGGACTGCCCGAGCGGGAGCTGCTGACCCAGGCCCTGGACCGGGTACGGCAGGCCTACGGCGACGTGCGCATGACGCTGGTGGCGGACGGGCGGGTCGCCATGGGGTCCAGGGAGTACGGCCCGGCGGACTTCCCCGGCGGCGAGCCCGTCCGGCTCGACGGCGCGGTCGTCCATCCGCTGACCGTGAAGGGACAGCTCGCCGGCGCGCTGGAGGTGCCGGTGGGCAGGACCCCGCAGGACGAGGCGCTCGCCGCCACGCTGGCGGGCCAGCTGTCCATCTCCCTGGAGAACGCCCGGCTCTACCAGGAGCTGTCCACCCTGTTCCGGCAGTACATGTCCCCGGACGTGGCCAACTCCCTGCTGGCCGACCCCCGGACGGCGGCGCTCGGCGGCGAGCTGGTCGAGCTGACCGCGCTCTTCGCCGACCTGAAGGGCTTCACGAGCTTCTCCGAGCGGTCCGCGCCGGGGGAGATCGTCGAGATGCTGAACCGCTATCACACGGCGGCCGTGCCCATCATCCTCAGCCACGGGGGCACGATCGTGCAGTTCGTGGGAGACGCGCTGCTGGCGCTGTTCAACGCGCCCGCCCCGCAGCCGGGGCACGCCACCGCCGCGGCCAGGGCGGCCCTGGCCATGCAGGAGGCGGCCGAGGAGATCGCCGCCGGGACGGCGGGCTACCCCCGGTTCAGGATCGGGATCAACACCGGCCTCGCGCTGGTCGGCAACATCGGCAGCCCCGAACTGCGCGGGTTCAACGCGATGGGCGACTGCGTGAACGTGGCCGCCCGGCTGGAGAGCATCGCCGAACCCGGTACCGTCGTGATCGGCCAGAGCACCCTCGACCAGATCGACCCCCGTCCCAGGGTCCGCTCCCTGGGCGAGCTCTCCCTCAAGGGCAAGCGACAGCCCGTCCACGCGTACGTGCTGTCCGGCCTGCCGTAGCGGTCCGTCGTCCGCGACAGCCGTACGGCCCGCCCCGCACACCCCGCTCCGCACAACCCGCACACCCCGCACAGCCGCAACCGACATCGCCAGGAGGTGCCCGTGAGTCCTACCCCCGAGCCGGGCGAGTTCGCCACCCTGCTCACAGCCGACGAGGTCACCGCGCTGCACGCGGCCGGCCGTCCCCGGCGCTGGGACCGGGGTGCGGTGGTGTGCACCGAGGGCGACGTCGCCGACTGGGTGCTCCTGCTGACATCCGGCCGGGTCAAGGTCTCCTCGCACACCGCCGGCGGGACCGAGGTGATCCTGGCCGTACGCGGGCCGGGCGCGCTGCTCGGCGAGTTCGCCGCCCTGGACGGCCTGCCGAGGTCGGCCACGGTCACCGCGCTGGAGCCGGTCGAGGGGATCGCGGTCCACGACTTCTCCGGTTACCTGCAGGAGCACGGCCGGGTGGCCGTACTGCTCATGCGGACGCTGATCGGCAAGATGCGCGACTCCGACCGCAAGCGGATCGAGTACGGCGCGTTCGACACCACGGGCCGGGTGGCGACCCGGCTGGTCGAGCTGGCCGAGCGGTACGGCGAGCCGGTCAACGGCGGGGTGCGGGTGACGCTGCCGCTCTCCCAGGACGAGCTGGCCGGCTGGACCGGGGCCTCCCGCGAGGCGGTCAGCAAGGCGCTGCGCTCGCTGCGGGACCGCGGCCTGATCGAGACCGGCCGCCGCCGAGTGATCATCCATGACATGGAGGGCCTCCGCAGAAGGGCCCGCTGAGACCGTCCGGCCACCGGGGCGTGTGCCCGGCGGCGGCCGATCTCCCCCAGGGCCGGGCGCCGATCTCCCTCGGGGCCGGGGCGCCGCGTGCGTCAGACTGGGGCGCATGGTCTCCATCCCCCAGGACCTGCCCGGCTCCCCCGAATACGTCTCCAGGCTCCGTTACGCGTGGCGGGTCTGCTCGGTCACCAGCCTCGGCCTGGTGCTGATCGGCATCTCCGGGAGCACCCTGAACGTCGCGCTCCCCGCCGTGGTCAGGCACTTCCACGCCGACGCGTTCGCCGCGGGATGGATCCTGCTGGCGTTCCTGCTCGTCAACACCGCGACCCTGGTGTTCTTCGGCCGGGTGGCCGACCTGCTCGGCCGCAGGGAGGTCTACCTCGCGGGGTTCGCCCTTTTCACGGTGGGATCGCTGCTGGCGGGGCTGTCGCCCGGCGTCTGGTTCCTGATCGCGATGCGGGCGGTGCAGGCCGTCGGAGCCGCCATGATCCTGGCCAACGGGACCGTGATGATCACCGACGCCTTCCCGCCCGACCGCCTCAGCCAGGGCATGGGCGTCTACATCGGCACCCTCTCGGTCGCCCAGCTCGCCGGCCCGACCCTGGGCGGTCTGATCGCCGAGACCGCCGGCTGGCAGTGGATCTTCTGGGTGAACGTGCCCGCCGGCCTGACCGCTTTCGTCTGGGGCTCCTTCACCCTCCGCCGGGTCGCCCGGGGGCCGCGCGAGCCGGTGGACGCCGCCGGCAACCTGATCGTCTTCGCCATGCTGTCGGCCGCGCTCATCGCCCTCTCCGAGGCGGGCTCGCGGGGCCTGTCCAGCCCGACCGTGATCGTCGGCGCCGCCGTCTCGGCGGCTCTCGTCCCGGCCCTGATCATCGTGGAGCGCCGGGCGTCGCACCCCGTGCTCAACGTCCGGCTCTTCGGTGAGCGCATGTTGGCCTTCGCCAACCTCGCCTCGTTCTGCAACGCGCTGGCCCGCGCGGCGCTGATCCTGCTCGCCGCCCTCTACTTCCAGGCGGCCAGGGGCGTCGACGCCGTCACGGCCGCCCTGGGCGTGCTCCCGGTCCCGGTCGGCATGGCCCTGGCCTCCCCGTCCGCGGGCTCCCTCGGCCGCCGCGTCGCCCCCTACGCGCTGTCGGTCGGGGGCTCGCTGCTGAGCGCGGCGGGGCTCGGCGTCCTGGCCCTGAACACCGACCCCGCCACGCCGTACTGGATCATCGGGGTGGGCCTGTTCCTGTGCGGCTGCGGCAGCGGCACCTTCCTCACCGGCAACACCACCCAGGTCATGACCGCCCTGCCGGCCGGGAGCCTCGGCCTGGTGAACGGCTTCCGGCTGATGATCATGAATGTCGGGATCGTGCTCAGCGTCGCCCTCACCCTGAGCGTCCTGACCAGCTCGGTCAGCGCCGGGCTGCGCGGCCAGGTCTACGAGGGCACGCTGTCGCGCATGTCCCCCGTCGCGGTGGACCAGCTCATGGACGGCTTCCGGAAGACCTACGCCGTCCTGTTCGCCGTCGCCCTCGTGGGCGCCCTGATGTCCGCGCTGGCCCGGGCGCGGGCCGCGCCGCCCGGGCAGGACCCGGCTCCGCGGTAGCGGGCCCGGCGGGGTGGACTCCCGGCACCGGCGCGCCGCCCCGTCCTCCGGCCCGGCGGGGCGGGCGTCCGCCTCAGCGTGGCGTCCCGCCCGGCACGACGCGGTCGGCATAATGAGATCGACAACCTGGTCAGAGCGGTCCCATCGGGACGGCTCTGACCATCTCCTCCCCCGTCACCCGCGCTCCGTCGCCCGGCGGGCAGCTGCCGCCGGCGCCCGGGCGTCCGTCCGGCAGGAGGAGCACGTGCGTTCCGTCATCGGGTTGGGAGTGACCGCCGCTCTCGTGATGGGCCCGGTCCTCCCGGCCACGGCCTCCCCTCCGCCACCGGCGGGCGTCGGGGCGGTCACCGGCGACCACATCCCCGCCGAGCTGAAGAACCGCACGTCGCTCCGGGTCCTGCCGGAGTGGCCCCGCCAGAACAACAACGTCCGGATATTCGTGCACTGCCCCCCTACCGCGAACCACGCGATCATCGGCTCCACCGCGTTCACCCTCAAGGGTTCGAGGCGGATCTACCGGGAGGTGGGGCTGGGGCTGTCCGACAGGGGCCTCGGACGCCGCGCCGTCTCCATCTCCTACTACGCCCTCCCGGGACGTCACGAGGTCTGCATGAAGTGCGTGAAGGTCACCATCAACGAGCAGACCCGCATCAGGAGGATCCGGGTGATCAGCCGTTACTCCGTCCCCCTCCAGGTCCGCAGGTTCGACATCGCCCAGTTCTTCGACTGACCGGGGCCGTGCTCAGAGGGCGCCGCTCAGCCGGGACTCGACCTCGCGGTAGCGGGCCACCGGGATCAGGTGGACGCCGTCGAAGGCGCCCGAGTCGCGGATGCGCAGCACCTGCTCGCAGGCGGCCTCGACGCCGGCGAGGCGGTCGGCCGCGACCCGCTCCACCAGGTCGGCGGGGATGTCGATGTCGGGGATCGCGGCGGCCAGGCGGCGGGCGTGGTTCTCGCTGGCGATGACCATCACCCCCGCATAGACCGGCACGTCCACGGGGTTGGCCTCGCGCCACCGGAGCAGCGCCTCGACCGAGAAGCTGACCTGGACGAACATGAAGTCGGCCGCGCGCTTCCAGGCGGGCAGCGGGCGCAGCGCGGCGGCGGTGCCGACCCGGAAGGCGGGCGTCCGGGCGAAGGCGGGATCCTCGCCGAGGGAGCGCACCTCGTCGATCATCGAGCGCACGGTGAGGTCACTGGTCCGGTTGCCCGAGCCGGGCTTGTCCCCGTAGATGAACAGGAACTGGTCGACCCCGTAGGCGGCGGCGGTGAGCAGATCGCGGCGGAAGCCCAGCAGGTTGCGGTCACGGGAGTTGAGGCACGCGATGCTGCGCCCGCCCATCGCCTGGACCTCGTGCGCGACGGCGACGCTGGAGACCGTGGCCCGGCCGATGTGGTTGTCCGGGATCAGGAACGAGTGCGCGATCTTGCTGAGCGTGCCGATCTGGTGCCGGACATGCTTGAGGTCGGGGCGGGTCGGCGGCTCGACCTCGCAGACGAGTTCAAACGGACGATCAGTCATGCCGATCAAGTTACGGGGCCGGGTCCCCGTCTGCCAGCCGCCTGATTGCTCCGTTGCCCGGGGCCGGGCGTCACCCGCCCGGCCCGCCGTGCGCTCCGGTCAGCGTCCGGCCCGGGCGGCGAGGAGTCCGGTCACCGTACGGCCCGCCCGCCGTACGGCCCGGTCACCTCGGGGTCCGGGCGGCGAGGAGGCGGGCCGCCATGGCCTCGACGCCGGCCGCCAGGACGTCGACGCCGAAGGTGTCGTAGAGCTCGGCCGGGCCGCCCTCGGCGAGGGGGGCGGCCATCTTCACGATGTGCGGGTAGGTGTCCGGTGGCAGCGACTGGAGGGTGACGCGCTTGAGGCGCAGGCGCTCGGCCGCTTCCGGCTCCGACATGCCGGGACGGCGGTTCATCGGGCCGGCGGCCAGGGCGATCGCGCCCTGGAGCAGGTATTTGGAGATCAGGCAGCTCTCCTGGGGGGAGAACCTCGCCCGCTCGCACAGGCCGAGGGCGGTGTCCCACACCCGCAGGAAACTCGGCACGGCCATGTGGTCCACCTCCTCCAGCACGGGCGCCGCGCACGGGTAGCGCCGCAGCACCTTGATCAGGCCGGTGACCAGCTCGCGGAGCTGCTCCTGCCACGGTCTGGCGGGGTCCCCGGTGACCACGAACCCCTCGATCAGGTGGTCGGCCATCCCGATGATCAGCTGTTCCTTGTTCTTGAAGTGCCAGTAGAGCGCCATCGGGGTCACCCCGAGCTCCTGGGCGAGCCGCCTGATGGTCACGGCCTGGAGACCTTCGGCCGAGCCGATCTCCAGTGCCTGCTCGACGACGGCCTCACGGGTCAGTTTTCCCATCACGCTTGACAACTATACGCCGTACACGTTCCACTATCCACCGTACATGTACGCCGTACAAGTACGCCGTAGAGGGAGTCGGAGTGACGGATAACCGCAAGTGGTGGGCGCTGGGAGCGATCTCGCTGGCCACTTTCATGACCTATCTGGACAACAACGTGGTCAACGTCGCGCTGCCCACGATCCAGCGGGACCTGGGGCTGAGCATCTCGGGGCTGGAATGGATCGTGAGCGGCTACATCCTGGTCTTCGCCGGGCTGATGCTGGTCGGCGGGCGCCTGGCGGACGTCTTCGGACGGCGGCGGATCTTCATGATCGGCCTCGGGGTGTTCACGGTGGCGTCGCTCGCCGCCGGGCTGGCCACGGACGGCACCGCCCTGATCGCCGCCCGGGCGGCGCAGGGCGTCGGCGCCGCCTTCCTGACGCCCACCGCGCTCGCCCTGCTCACCTCGGTCTTCCCCGACCCCCGGGAGCGCGCGACGGCGGTCGGGCTGTGGAGCGCGGTCGGCGCGCTGGCCCTGGCCCTCGGCCCGCTGACCGGCGGGTTCATCAGCGAGCGGTGGGACTGGGGCTGGATCTACCTGATCAACGTGCCGCTCGGGGCCCTGACCTTCGCGCTCGGGCTGTGGGCGATCAGGGTGACCCCGCAGGACCGGGTACGGCACGGCCTGGACGTCCCGGGCCTGGTGACGTCCAGCCTGGCGCTGTCCGCGCTGACGTACGCGCTCATCGAGGGCGACGGCGCGGGCTGGACCTCGCCGGAGATCCTGGGCGCCTTCGGCCTCGCGGTGGCCTCGGCGGCGACGTTCGCGGTGATCGAGATCAGGAGCCGGGAGCCGATGATCGACCTGTCGCTGTTCCGGTCCCGGGTCTTCAGCGGGGGCGCGCTGTCGATGGGGCTGTGGTCGTTCGGGGTGTTCGGGATCTACTTCTTCACCGCGCTGTACCTGCAGAACGCGCTGGGCTTCTCACCGATGGAGGCCGGGATCTCGTTCGTGCCCATGGCGCTGGTGATGGCCGTGACCGCGGCCCTGGCCCCGCGGATCAGCGCCGCGCTCGGGACCGCGCGGACCGTGGCCGCCGGGCTCCTGCTGATGGCCGTGGCGGTGTTCGGGATCTCCTTCGTCGGTGAGGGCGGCACGTTCGGGGACCTGCTGCCGTGGTTCCTGGTCTACGGGCTGGGCGGCGGGCTGCTGGTGCCGCTCACCACGGCCGTCCTGGGCACGCTGCCCACCGGCCGCGCCGGGGTGGCCGCGGGCGTCCTGAACGTCTCGCGGGAGATCTTCGGCCTGCTCGGGATCACCGTTCTCGGGGCGATCCTCAGCGGCCGGCAGACTTCCTTCCTCCAGGACGGAGCCAGGCCGCTGGCGGCCTTCCTCTCCGCCTACCAGTCCACCCTGGTCATCGCGGCGGCCATCGTGCTGGTGGGCGTGCCGGTCAGCCTGTTCTCCCTGCGGGCCCCCCGGACCCCCAAGAGCCAGGAGATCCAGGAGAGCCCGGAGACCGCCGTCGAGCGCCCCGCCGTACCGGTGGCGTGAGACAGGCCGGAGGGTGCCGCCCGCGCCCGGCGCGGGCGGCACCGGGGAGATCAGGAGCCGATCTTCTTGCCCTGCCGGTGCCAGGCCACCACGACGGACGGACGGGGCTGGCTGGTGCCGC
>NZ_JBVJHH010000061.1:0-48951 GCF_055586905.1 Streptosporangium sp. NPDC048886 | reverse complement strand
GCGCTGTTCCTGACCACCGAGGCCGTCATCGCCGAGAAGCCCGAGAAGGCCGGTGCCGCTCCCGCCATGCCCGGCGGCGGCGACATGGACTTCTAGACCGGGTCACCCGGGGGATCCGCGCCCCCGGGGCCGGGTAGGACCGCCGCGGCGCCAGGTGGTCCTGCCCGCCCTGGACCAGGCGCGGTACGGCGAGCTCACCCGGCTGGTCCACCGGGCTCTGTTCCGTGGATCACTGAACGTCGGACGGCGCGGGCCGCGGCCCCGTCCCGATCATGCGGTCGCCGACAGGGGCCACAGCGCCCGCGCCGGCCGTACCTGTCCGCACCGGCGCGGGATCGGCGCGACCGTCCCCGATCGGCCGTGACCATCGTCTGGCCGCTGCTGTGGCATCAGACGACGCACAGAGCAGCATCTAGGACTGAAACTGTCCTAGTGGACCTCTAATGTCTTGGGCAGAGCGAAAACCAACCCGTTCCGCATAACTGGAGTGCATCACCATGACTTTCCTCGTCACCGGAGCCACCGGGACCGTCGGCCGCCTCGTCGTCGCCGAGCTGCTGGAAGCCGGTCAGCAGGTGCGTGCGCTCACCCGGAACCCGGCAAAGGCCGACCTGCCCGCGGGGGTCGAGGTGGTCGGCGGCGACCTGGGCGACCCCGGCACCCTGGGCCGGGCGTTCGACGGCGTCATCGGCGTCCACCTGATCAACTTCGCCGGTGACGACTACGCGCCCCTGCAACACGGCGGGCAGATCGTGGAGCTGCTCGCCGTGGCGGGCGTCAAGCGGGTCACCGTGCTCGGCGGGCGGGTGGACGGTCCGCTGGAGGCCGCGCTGGCCTCCAGCGAGCTGGAGTGGACGCTGCTCAACCCGGTGGAGTTCATGTCCAACACGCTCAGGTGGTGGGCCGACGGCGTGCGCTACCAGGGCGCCGTCCGCGAGCCGTTCGGCGGTCGGCTCAGCGCGATGGTCCACGAGCGCGACATCGCGGCCGTGGCCGCCAAGGTGCTCGTCGAGGGTGGACACGATGGGCGCACCTACACGCTGACCGGCCCCGAGGCGCTACGCACCACCGAGAAGATCGAGCAGCTCGGCGCGGCGATCGGCAAGGAGATCGCCTTCGAGGAGCTGACCGAGGCGCAGGCCCGTGAGATGTGGGCCGGGTTCGGCATGGGTCAGGAGACGATCGAGTTCCTGATCGACGCGCTCGGCAACACCCCGGAGGTCGGCTACACCGTGGTGCCGACCGTCGAGGAGGTCACCGGGCGTCCGGCTCGGTCCTTCGCCGAGTGGGCGCGCGAGAACGCCGAGTCGTTCCGCTGAACCCGAGGCCAGGTGTCCACGGCGTACGACGTCGACGGGCGGCGGGGGGGAGGGCCGTCCTCGGCGAGGAGGTGGGGCCAGAACCCGTTGGTGCCCAAGATCCCTCGAAGATCGAGAAGTGGGGCCAAATCGGTCCGTAGGTGGGTCCAGAACTCGGATCTGGCCCACATTTCGTGACGGATACGGCTCCGAGTTCACCTGCTCTGGGTGGCGAGCAGGACTCGTTTCCGGAGGAGCGGAAGGCCGGCGCGTCCGAACATCTGTCTTTTAATAATTTTGATGTGGTTGACGCCGATGTCTCCGTGACGTGCGTGTTGCGCTCGGCCCGGGCCAAGCACGACGCACCGCCGCGTGAGGTGCCCCGCATCGGAGTGATCCCGCGTCGCTGCGTCGTGGAGCGGACATATGCCTGGCCGGGCCGCTGTCGGCGGCTGTCTCGAGATAGCTTTTCAGACACCTTTCAGGCGGAGGTCGGATTCCATGGCGGGCAGCGCGACGTTCACGATCGACAACGCACGGAGACGCGGCCTCCACGACGGCAGTTCAGGGTTTACCGGTTCACGGTCAGGCCAATCCATGACGCTCTGTACCGGCCGATGGGCGTGCATGAGGGTACCCGCCGGATGCCGGCCAGGGATTGGGAGGAGTATTTAATCTCCCCCCAATCCCTGCAGGAAAAGCCCGTTCCGGTCAGCAGTTCTTGATGCCCGTAGGCTTGCCGCCGGTACCGGCGTAGTAGTTGTAGTTCGTGTACGTTCCACCTTCGGCGTAATGGCAGGCCGTATCAGGAGCCCAGGAGATGGCGACCTTCAAATTCCTGCTGGGGCCACAGTTGAGGATTTTGACGGATCCATAGCGGCCGATGGTGGTGTAGGAAACGATCTTCCGCATCGAATGGTCGTTGAAGCACGGCGGCTGGGGGTCTGCCAGCGCAGATGTCGCCCCCAGAGCCACAATCGCGGTAGCCATGGACAGGGCGGCAGCCGAAGCGGCCAGAGTCTTTCGCAGAATCGCCACGGGGGATTCCTTTCTTGTTTGAATGGAGAGGCTTCTCCGGTTGATTCCAAAGGGAGACGCACACCAGCTTGCTACGGCGGCGCCTCGCGGTCGTTAGCGGTGACTGCAGTCTTTCGTGACACTGCGCGCACACCGGCTGAGCGCTCCCGGGCACGGTGGAGGCCCAGCGGGGATCACGGGGAGTCCGGCACGGAATGGCGGTAGTCCCTGGGGGGCATCCCGTACGCCCGGCGAAAGGAGCGGCTGAAGTCCGTGGCGTGCGTGAACCCCCATCGGGCAGCGATGTCCTTTATGGAGTGCGCTCGCAGACGGGGGTCGGCGAGGTCCGCGCGGCAGTTCTCCAGCCTGCGTTGCCGAATCCACGCCATCAGGGTGGTCTCCGGCTGCTGGAAGAGCAGGTGCAGGTAACGCACGGAGATGTGGTGGTGGGCGGCTATGGCCGTGGGAGACAGGTGCGGGTCGGCGAGGTTGTGTTCGACGAAGGCCCGGATGCGTACTCTCAACGCCTGCTGCTGGGTCTCGGGCGGGAGGCGGTCCTGCGCGTTCAGGCGATGCGCGATGAAGGCCATGGCCAGATCCAGGGTGAGCGTCCCCAGCCGCCTCACGTCCACAAGCGCCATTGAGGAAGCCTGGCGGACCAGGCTCCTGAGGTAGTGGGCGAGGATCGCCGCCATACCTGCACGTGCGGGCATACGCCGGGCGAGGAGTTCGTCGACCTTCTTCCCGGGCAGAGACAGATGGGCTCTCGGCAGGTGCAGGATCGTCGCCCGCGAGGTTCCCTCGAAGGCACCCCCGTCATACGGGTGAGAGGTCTCCCACATGACCAGATCCCCGGCATGCATTCTGGTGTCCTTGCCCGCCTGGGAGATCCACATCCCGCCTCCCGTGATGAGGGCGAGTTCGTACATCTCCGGGTCGGAGCGGCGGATCAGCGCCGGGGTGCGCTCCGATCTCAGCGCGGGAAAAGACATGGTGGTGATCCGTAGGTCGCTCAGGTCCAAGGCCCCGGCGGTGGCCCTGAAGTCGTCGGTGTGATCGCTGGTGATCCGAGTGGGGGCCACGTCATGGCTGATCAGGTCGCACCACCAGTCGAATCGCTGACCGGGGGGCAGGTCCGTGCTCTGCACGGCGATGAAGGTCATCAAGCACCTCTGAGCGGGGGTTCGTCTGAGTGGTCAGGGACGACGGATCGCGAGGTCGCCGTTACCGGTGCGAGCGCGCACTTCAACGGTCTCGTCGGACGTTCGGGGTTGTCGTCGGCGTTCAGTGCGGATCGAGGTCATGACGAGATTGCCGTCGGCCGGCAGATCGGGCGGGTCGGGAGCGATCAGGTGGGGTAGCGCCTGGGCGGTCAAGACGTGTTCGGCGTGGACGTAGTCGGCGAACGGCGCGTAGTACGGGCTTTGATGGCGCCGCCTGGCTCTTGACGGTGAGCGGGTCGGCAGCGCGTCGCTCTTTAACTCGACCAGCTCTTCCAGGCCGACCGGGGCGCGCGCCTCCCGGAGGTCTCGCACGGCGGACAGGCTCAACCCATGCATCCTTGTCTTCATCAGCGGTGTCAGCCGATCGAGGAGGACAATAAGACATTCAGGGTCTCTGAAGTCTCATCACCTCCGCGGAAAATCCCGGAGTCCCAACCGGAGCCCAAGCGGAAGGCGCAGGTGGTCGCCGGTGCTCCGCCGCGTCCGCGGCCGGGGAAACCGGCGGTCGACATCTTCGGCGGGCTGACGTGGCCCGTCGTCTCCTGTGGGGGGCGGCGGGCTCGCTCACGAGCAGCGATCAGGTCGCCCCCACCCACACGCTTGTGGTCCCAGCTTGAACTTCGGCTATTCGGCGCTGCTATGTACCGGTAGTCAGTGATACTTTATACCAGTAGTTGGCATCACTGAGTAGCTGAAGGAGGTGTTCCATGGGCAAGCAGGTGACGGAGATGCTCAAGGGAACGCTGGAGGGCATCGTCCTGGCGATCCTGTCCGGCCGGCCCGCCGACGGGCCGAGCACCTTCGCCCCGTACGCCTTGCTGCGCAGATTGCGCGAGGTCCTGGCACGGCATGTCGAGTCCAAGAAGATTCCCGGACTTGTCGCCCTGGTCAGCCGTGCCGGACAGACGCACGTCGAAGCGATGGGGACGATGCGACCTGCTGACCTCCACGTTCGGGCTCGGCATCGATCTGGCAGCGGCGGGCTCTCCGATCATGACCGCAATTGCTGGGGCTTCGGGACGGCGGTACGTACCTACTGCGGCGACTACGCATCCATCGGCCAGTTCGGCTGGGACGGCGGAGCCGGCACCTCGACCTACGCCGACCTGGACAAGCAGCTCACCGGATTCCTGCTCACCCAGGTGGGGATGTCCACCCCGGATTCGGTGCAGGTCATCCACGACTTCTGGACCACGCTCTACCAGGCGATCGACGACTGACATCGAGCCTGGGCCCGGTAGGTCAGTCCTCACCCCGCGACACCCAACGGTCAAACCCATGGCGGGGCGGACCGGTCGACGTTTCCACGCGGGGTGAGGCCTTGGCCCTGTTTACCCAAGGGCCGGGGTCGCCCGAGGGTGCGACCTCCCGAGCGACCCCACCCAAGCAATCGAGATACCCCGGGCGCCGGCAGGACCGCATTCCGGCATGTTCGCTCAGATTCAAGGGAGCACACCACCGTGTCCGTCACTCTCACCGACCAGGACAAGCTCACCCTGCGCACCGCCATGTACGGCGCCCGTGACTCGGTCCTGCTCTGGACCGCAGCGATCTCCCTTGTGCCCGCGACCGCCATCCTGACATGGCAGACCGTTCGGGCGCACGTCGCGGCGGCAGGCGGCCACCCAGAGACGCTGCCCTCGCTCATGAAGGAGGACTTCGCCGGTCAGGTGCCCTCCCACCTGGTGATATGGCCGGGCAAAGCGCCGGGGATGGTCCTGCTCGTGATACCCGGCATCCGGGCCGCCAGGCGCCGGATCCTCGACGCCCCCGAGCAGCAGATGGCCTTGCTCCGCCGCGTCACCTTCTTCCTCGCCCTGGCCGTCGCCGGCAGGCTCCCGACGGCGCTCATCTCGGCCGGCGCGTGGACGACCGACTCGACCCGGCTGCCCGCGATCACGCACACGTTCACCGGTTACGCCGGCGGCCTCGCACTGGCCGCCGCCACCGGGTCGCCACTCGCCGAGCTGCGTCGATCGTTTCGATCGATCAGGCAAGTCCGCCGATTATCACGACCTCCGGGACGAATCTTGTCGGCGGGGCATCCGCTGCCATTCGGCTACCGGTTAGGACAGGACAGCCTGGCGGCCGGCGACGGCCCTACGAGAAGCGCCTGTGTGCGGCCGGCGACGGCCCTACGAGAAGCGCCTGTGTTGCGTACCCGGTGCCGCGTTGTCACAAAT
The DNA here is from genome assembly GCF_055586905.1 of Streptosporangium sp. NPDC048886. Lineage (NCBI taxonomy): Bacteria > Bacillati > Actinomycetota > Actinomycetes > Streptosporangiales > Streptosporangiaceae > Streptosporangium > Streptosporangium sp. NPDC048886. The sequence continues at coordinate 43,230 of NZ_JBVJHH010000061.1, read as the reverse complement.
AGGGGGGCTGCCCTGTCTTTCCGGCAGGACGGACCTACGGAGCGACAGGAGCGAGACCTTGCCACCAGCTGACACCACCATCCGAATCCGCGTCCGGATGCGCGCTCGGCCCATCGACGAGCCGCACCGCGTGTCGAGCCAGCTGGAGCTCCTGTTCGACCTCACCTTCGTGGTCGCGGTCGCGGCCGTCACCGCCCAGCTCGCGCACGGCATCGCCGACGGTCATGGGCTCGCCGGACTGGTCCCGTTCCTGCAGGTGTTCTTCGCGATCTGGTGGGCGTGGATGAACTTCACCTGGTTCGCCTCGTCCTACGACACCGACGATGTCGTCTACCGGCTGCTGACCATGGTGCAGATGGCCGGCGTGCTGGTCCTTGCCGCCGGTGTGCCGGCCGCGGCCGGTCACGCCGATTACGGTGTCGTCACACTGGGCTACCTCGTCATGAGGATCGGCCTCGTCGCCCAATGGCTGCGGGCCGGTCTTGAGGACCCGGCAAGCCGTCGCACCGCGCTGCGCTACGCCGCCGGCATCACCCTCGTGCAGACGGGCTGGGTGCTCCGCCTCTTCCTGGCGGAGGCGGGCGTCCTGCCCCCGTCCTCCCAGCTGCCGCTGTTCGCCTGCCTGGTCGTCCTGGAGCTCGCGGTGCCACGCTGGGCGGAACGGGTCAGGGCCACCAACTGGCACCCGCACCACATCGCCGAACGCTACGGCCTGTTCACGATCATTCTGCTCGGTGAGAGTGTCCTGGCCGCGAGCAGGGGAGTCGCAGGGGCGCTCGAAGCGGACCAGATCAGTGGCCCGTCCGTGGTCATCGCCGTCTGCGGCCTCGTCCTGCTGTTCGCGCTTTGGTGGCTGTACTTCCTCGTTCCGGCGGGGGAAGGTCTCAGTGACCGCCGTCACCGGTCCTACCTGTGGGGATACGGCCACTACGGCATCTTCGCGGCGCTGGCGGCCCTCGGCGCCGGGCTCGAAGTGGCGGTGGAGCAGAGTGGACACGCCGTCGCGGCGTCACCGCTGACACTCGGCTACGCCGTCGCCGTCCCGGTCGGTCTGTATCTCGCTCTGCTGTGGGCGGTGCACGCGCTTGCCGCCGTGGAGCCCGTCATCTCTCCCGCCGCGGTCCTGGGCTGCGTCACCGTCATCCTGTCACTGCCGCTCGCGACGCCCCGGATCGGCGTGGCCGCCGTGGTCGCGGCGATCGCAGCCGTCTGCGTCCTGCTGGTCGCTCTCACGATGTGGACCGCGGCCGTCGGGGTCCGCGCCGGAGCGCGTCGTCATCGCCCGCCGTCCCCCGGCTCTGCCGAGTCCTGAAGCGGACCGAGACCTACCGGGCCGGACAGTCAGCCCCGGAGCCGTCGGGCGGCGCGGTCGCGGTCTCCTCCCCGCACGTCGGTGCAGGGTCATGGGCCCTGCGTGGCTCGCGGTGGGTCGGTCTCGACGGACATCGTGGTGATCTTGGCCGGGTTCATCATCCACAACACCTGGTCGATGCCCTGCGCCGAGGCGTTGACCGTGAGGACCGTGAAGACCTGTCCGTCGCGGCTGAGCAGGGCCGAGGTCTGACCGTTCGTGGCCGCCCAGGCCACGTCGACCCCGGTCCAGAAGTGGCCCGCGAACGCCTTGACGTACTTCGCGACCCGCGATGCGCCCACCACGGGGAAACGAGAGGCGCGCACGCTGCCTCCTCCGTCTGAGTAGCTGGTCACGTCCGCGGCGAAGAGCTGTTCCAGCGCGGTCAGGTCGCCGGAGCGGGCGGCGGTGACGAAGGCGGTCAGCAGTCTGCGCTGCTCGGCTCCGGTCACGGGCGTGCGACGCTCGACGAGCACGCGCTTGCGGGCCCTGCTGACCAGCTGGCGTACGGCCGGCTCGTTGAGCCGGATGATGTCGGCGATCTGTCGGTAGGGGTAGTCGAACGCCTCCCGCAGCACGTACGCCGCCCGTTCGGTGGGCGAGAGCCGCTCCAGGAGCAGCAGCACCGCGAACTCCAGAGCCTCGCTCCGCTCGGCGCCGAGATAGGGATCCGCGCCGGTGTCGACCGGTTCGGGAAGCCACGGGCCGATGTAGGTCTCGCGGCGGACGCGCGCGGACTGGGCGGCGTTGATGGCCAGCCGCGTGGTCGCCGTCGCCAGGAACGCGGTCGGGCTGTCCACCGTGGCACGGTCGTAGCCCTGCCAGCGCAGCCAGACCTCCTGCACCAGATCCTCGGCCTCGGCTGCGCTGCCCAGCATCCGGTAGGCGATCCCGAACAGGCGAGGTCGCGCACCGGCGAACACCGCCGCGGCCTGCTCGAGATCTTCCGGACCGCCTGATCCGGCACCCGCCACCGCCATCGCCCCCTGCCGGGCCGGTGTCCCGCGCTCCGTCGGCAGGCCCGTTCTCCGGCCCCACCCTGGACTGCCACCTGCCGTCTGCTCACTTGAGCAGCAAGGATAACCCAGCGGCAGATGACAGCCCGGGTGCCGCTCCTCCCCGCGGAAATCTCGATCGTTGTCGATGGCATCGTCCGCGGCCCGGAAAGAATCTCGCGGCGGCTGTCACAAGCGGGGAGGCTGCCCGGTCTTAGCTGGTACCGGTTGGCAGTAGATGCCCCGGCGGACAGAAAGGGTTTGTCATGAAGATCGTGGTGATAGGCGGAACCGGCCTGATCGGGTCGAAGCTCGTGACGGGGCTGGGCGAGCACGGTCACGAGGTGGTGGCCGCGTCGCCGAATACCGGCGTCAACACCCTCACCGGCGAAGGGCTGGCCGAGGTGCTGGTAGGCGCGCAGGTGGTGATCGACGTGTCGAACTCGCCGTCGTTCGAGGAGAAGGCGGTGCTGGAGTTCTTCGAGACCTCCACCCGCAACCTGCTCGCCGCGGAGGCCGCGGCGGGCGTCAGCCACCACGTCGCGCTGTCGGTCGTGGGAACCGAGCGGCCGCCCGGCAACGCCTACTTCCGGGCGAAGACCGCCCAGGAGCAGCTGATCGAGAAGTCGTCGATCCCGTTCTCGCTCGTGCACGCCACCCAGTTCTTCGAGTTCGTCCGGAGGATCGCCGACGAGGCCACGGACGGCGACAAGGTGCGGATGGCGCCTGTGCTCTTCCAGCCCATCGCGGGCGACGACGTCGCGCAGGCGGTCGGCAGGGTCGCGGTGGGGACGCCGTTGCACGGCAGAGTCGAGGTGGCCGGGCCCGAGCGGTCCCGGATGGACGAGTTCTTCCGCGACGTGCTGGCCTCCTGGGGCGATCCGCGCCAGGTGGTCACCGACCCGCACGCGCACTACTTCGGGGCCGAGCTGCTCGAACGGTCGCTGGTGCCGGACGACGGCGCCACCCTCGGCCGGATCCGCTACCGCGACTGGTCCGCCCGGAACGCGGCCGGCAAGTAGCACACCCGGCCCGAAGCCTCCACAGGCACGAAAGGTGACTCCGATGTCCGACAACGACCCGGGACCCGCCGGGGCCAAGCCGAGATCGACCGCGTGGCAGACGGCGCTGACCATGCTGCAGGAGGCCGAGCCGCCGTTCATCCCGCAGGGCGCGCACGCCATGACCGTGGTGATCGAGTTCCCGCCCGGCGACCCCGGCACGCCGCCGCACCGGCACTCGGGGCCGGCGTTCGGCTACGTGCTGGAAGGCGAGATGCTGCTGGAGGTGGAAGGCGAGCCGGAGCGGGTCGTACCCGCCGGGGAGGCGTTCTGGGAGCCGGGCGGCGACGTCATCCACTACCAGGACGGCAACAACCGCGACGACGTCCCGCTGCGGTTCATCGTCACCATGCTGTGTGAGCCCGGCAAGCCGATGCTCACCCTGGTGGAGGAAGAGGAGCTCGCCCGGCGCAAGGACCGCCGCGCCCCTCGCCCGTCCTGAGCACGGATGGATCTCTCGCCGCATGACGACGGCAGCGCGGGTCCGGCCGAGGCGTGCGAGCTGTTTCCGGGAAGGAGGCTGCTGGGCGTGGGTGCGGAACCTCTGCCGGCCTATGTCCGGGCGCGCAGGCGACGCAGCATCCGTGGGTCGCCGAAGCCGGCCTCACGGGCGGCCGTCTCAGCCGTCGCGCCTTGCCCGAGGAGGTGTTCGGCCCGTTCCAGCCGCAATGCGGTCTGGTAGGCCAGAGGCGTGAGGCCGGTCGCGTGCCGGAAGAGCCGGGTGACGGTCCGTTCGCTGCATCCACTGGCGTCGGCAAGCATCGAGAGCGTGAGCCGTTGGGTGAAACGCGCGTCGATCAGGTCCTGGATGTGGTGCACGGTCTCGTCGTTGTGACTGCGGTGCCGGAGCATCGCGCTGATCTGTGGCGAGGCTCCTTGCCGGGGGGCGTACACCACCATGGCGCGGGCCACCTGGCTGGCGGCGTACGGCCCGCGCCTGGTGCTCAGCAGGTGGAGCGCCACGTCGACGCCGCTGGCCACGCCCGCCGAGGTCACCACCCGCTGGTCCTCGACGTAGAGCGCGTCGCGCACGACCTCGGCTTTCGGATAGAGACGGGCGAGCTGGTCCTGGGTCGTGTGGTGGGTGGTGCAGCGGCGGCCGTCGAGCAGGCCGGCTCGGCCGAGCGCGTCGGCGCCCGCGCAGATGCCCGCCACGGTGCCGCCGGCCGCGTGGTGCTCGCGTAGCCGGTGCAAGGTGTCAGCCGTGGCCATGCGCGCCGGGCCGCGCCAGCCCGGCACGATGACGAGATCGTCTGGTTCCAGGCGGGGCCATGCACGCTCGGCGTGCAGGGGAAGTCCTTGCACGGTGGCGACGTGCGTGTCCTCGGCCACATACGACAGGGAGTGCTCGTAGCCGAGGTCGGCCGCCGTGGAGAAGACCTGGGCCGGCCCGGCCACGTCGAGTAGGTGCACTCGCGGGATGAGCAGGAAGACGACCCGGGGCATAGTCACCGAGCCTATGCCCCGGCCAGTTCGTCCACGGTGCGGATGGCGGCGAACCGGCCCGCGAGCGCGTATTCGGTGCGCGCGATGACATCGGCGACGCCCAGCGTCCGCGGGTCGCTCACCAGCCGCGAGAACGGCAGATCCTGCGGCGCGTCGCGGTGCGGGATGGGGGTGGTCGCGGTGGCGTCGGTGGCGAAGACGACGTCGAAGCCGAGGTCGGAGGCGACCCGGGTGGTGGTTTCGCAGCACTGCTCGGTACGGATGCCGCACACTGTCAACCGCCGGATCCCGCGGCTGGTCAGGATCTGGTGCAGGCTCGTGGTGGTGAAGGCGTTGTGCGCGGTCTTGGTGATGAGCGGCTCGCCCAGGTGAGGCTCGAGTCCGTCCATCAGGCGGACGTGTCCCCGTGCCGGATCGAACACGGTGCCGGATCCCGGCCGTGAGCCGAGCACCCACACCACCAGGTGGCCCTGGGCGCGGGCCGCGGTGACCAGACGGTTGACCTGACCGACGATGTCCGGCTGCGATACGAACTCCCAGTCCGGCAACTGCCGAAAGGACTCCTGGACGTCGATGACGACGAGTGCGTTGTTCACCCCTCAAGAGTGGAGCGGCGGAGGCGGGGGCTGAAGGTGTGAACCGGTCAGCCTGCGGAACGATCTGGTCAGCCACTCCGCTGCGGAGTGTTCCTGAAGACGCGGCGGGGGAGTCCAACCGCCCCCGGCGCCCGCTGACGGACGATTCCACACTCCAGCGGTACCTCCAGCGCCGATGCGCCCTGGCCGGCCCTCTCGCGGGCACCGTCACCGGGTCCGTGACGCTCCGGCTCCGCCGGGCCGAATCGCCAGGCAGGCCCCAGGCCCGTGCGAGCGTCTCACCCCAGTCGCAGCGCCAGGAAGGAGTCCACCCGATCCTCCAGGCGGGACAGGTTGCGGCCGGTCAGGTCCTGGATCCGCTGGATCCGGTAACGCAGCGTGTTGACGTGGACGTGCAGAATCTCCGCGCACTTCGTCCACGACCCCGACACCAGCAGGAACGCCTCCAGCGTGCGGACCAGGTCGGCCCGGTGCACCTGGTCGTAGTCGCGCAGCGGGTCCAGCAACCGGACCCGCCACCCGGAGACGGCCCGCCGGGCGCTGGAGAGGATCCGGATCGAGTACGAGGTCCTGGAGCCGCTCACCGACGCTCGCCGCGCTGCCTTCGACCCGGCGTATCCGCAGGTCCAGCCGCGTGGCAACCTCGCCCGTCACCAGCCCGTCCGGGCCGGTGACGTGGCGGCGGCCAAGACGCGGGCCGAGGTGGTGGTCCGCGGCGAATACCGGGTCGGCATCCATGGCCAGGCTTTCCTCGGCCCGGAGTCCGGCCTCGCCGTCCCGGCCGAAGACGGCGGCGTGGATCTCTACGTCGCCACCCAGTGGATGCACAACGACCTCAAGCAGATCGCCCCCTGTCTCGGCCTGCCCGAGGGGAAGGTCCGCATGACGCTGTCAGGCGTCGGCGGCGCCTTCGGCGGAGGTGAAGACCTGTCGATGCAGATCCACGCCGCGATGCTCGCCCTGCGCACCGGCAGGCCCATCAAGATCGTCTACAACCGGTACGAGTCGTTCTTCGGCCACGTGCACCGCCACCCGGCCGAGATGCGCTACGAGTACGGCGCCACCCGCGACGGGAAGCTGCTCTACGCCGATGTGGAGATCCTCCTCGACGGCGGCGTAGAGCAGCTTCGCGACGATGAACGTGGTCGGCAACGCGGCCTCGCTCGGTGTGGGACCGTACGTCATCCCGAACATCAGGATCGACGCCTACGGCGTCTACACCAACAATCCGCCCTGCGGAGCGATGCGCGGCTTCGGCACGGTCCAAGCGTGCTTCGCCTACGAGTCGATGATGGACAAGCTGGCCGACGCCTGCGGGCTCGACCCGGTCACGGTCCGGCAGCTCAACGCCGCCTCGGAGGGGAGCCGGCTGGCCACCGGCCAGGTGATCCGGGCTCCGCTGCCGATGGCCGAGATGCTCCAGCAGGGCCGTGAGCTGCCGATGCCCGCCCCGCTGGACGCCGGCGACATCCGCGACCTGCCCGGCGGCGCCTCGCAGACCACCCATGGCGAGGGCGTACGGCGCGGCGTCGGATACGGGGTGGGGCTGAAGAACATCTGCTTCTCCGAAGGCTATGACGACTACTCCACCGCCCGGGTCCGCCTGGAGGTCGTCGGCGGCCGGGCCACCGCGTCGGTGCACACCGCCGCCGAGGTCGGCCAGAGGCTGGTGACGTTGCAGGCCCAGATCGCCCGTACCGAGCTGGGCGTCGAGCGGGTCGTCATCCAACCGGCCGACAACCAGGTCGGCGACGCCGGCTCGAGCTCCGCCTCACGCCAGTCCTACATGACCGGCGGCGCGGTGATGACGGCCTGCCGGGCCGTACGCGAGGGTGTGCTCACCCTGGCCGCCGCCCGGTCCGGCCGTCCCCGCGACGGCCTGTCGCTCGTCGGCGGCGAGGTCGTCTCCGACGGCGAGGGCGTGCTCGCGACCATCGAGAACGTCCTCGGCGACGTCGTCGTCGAGGAGACCCGCGAGTACCGCCATCGGCCGACCACGGGCATGGACGCCGTGACCGGAGAGGGCGGCTCGCACACCCAGCTCGCGATGTGCGTCCACCGGGCCGTGGTGGACGTCGACGTCGAGCTGGGCCTGGTGAAGGTCGTGGAGCTCGCCGCCGTTCAGGACGTCGGGAAGATCCTCAACCGTCTCTCGCTGGAAGGTCAGATCCACGGCGGCAGCGCGCAGAGCCTCGGCCTCGCGATGATGGAGGAGATCGTGGTCTCCGGCGGAAAAGTGCGCAACCCGTCATTCACCGACTACCTGATCCCCACCATCCTCGACATGCCGCCGATGCGCCTGGAAATCCTCGAGAACGCCGACCCGCGCGCCCCATACGGGCTGCGCGGAGCCGGAGAGCCACCCACGCTCTCCTCGACCCCCGCGATCGTCGCGGCCATCCGCGACGCCACGGGCCTGGCACTGACCCGAGTGCCGGTCCGTCCGGAGCACATCACCGCAGGCCGTTGACCACCAGGGATGACCCCCACCTGAGAATGCATGGTCTTTCCGTGTTCAGGCGGACTGCCGTGCGTCTGTGACCCCACGCGGGCGGCTGCGACGCCCCCCCGCGACCGCACCCCCCTCGAACCGCGGAAGACCCGGATTCGGCCATCGGGGCCCCTCCCCGGGTCGACTACGCCCTTGGGAGGGCCCGACCATGTCCCAGCTGCAGACCAGGCCCTCCGGCGAGACCCCCGAGGCCTCCCGGACCTGGATCGACCGCTTCTTCGACCTCACCGGCCGCCGTGGCGCCCGTGGTGGCCTTCCAGGCCGCCCCGCACATGAGGTGGGACCAGGCCATGGGCCTGGTCGTGCTGGAGGGCGTGGTGATCGTGATCTTCGCGCTCACCGGCGTCCGGCAGCTCATCATGGACGCCATCCCCACCCCGCTCAAGCACGCCATCGGCGTCGGCATCGGCATGTTCCTCGCGCTGATCGGCCTGGTGAAGGCCGGGTTCGTCAGCCCGGACGGGGCGACGCCGCTGTCCATGGGCGCGACGGGCCACCTCGGCGGCTGGCCCGTCGCGGTGTTCTGCGCCGGCCTGCTGCTGATGTTCGCGCTCTTCTCGCGGGGGATCCCCGGCGCGATTCTGCTCAGCATCGTCGTGACCACCGTGCTCGCCATCGTGATCAACGCGGTCGCGGTGATCGACCCCAGGGCGTGGGATCTGATCGTCCCGAAGATGCCCGACCAGATCATGGCGGCGCCCGACTTCAGCCTGCTGTTCCAGGTGGACCTGTTCGGCGGCTTCGGCGCGGCCGGAGTGCTCACCGCGACGGTCGTACTGTTCACCCCGGTGCTCTCCGGCTGCTTCGACGCGATGGGGACCATCCTCGGCGTCGGCGAGGAGGCCGGTCTCGCCAAGGACGGCAGGATCCACAACCTCGGCAGGATCCTCACCATCGACGGCATCGGCGCCGTCGTCATCGCCTACGTCCTGATCAAGACCGCCCGCGGCCGGTTCGACCAGATCCACTGGCTGCTCTGGGTGATCAGCCTGGTGTTCGTCGGCTACTTCGGCATCGGCGTGATCGAGCAGCTCTTCAGCTGACGCCGTCCGCCCGGGCCGCGTCCCGCCGCCGTACGGCGGGCGGCCCGCCCCCGTCAGAGAATGGAGTCTTCCCCGATGCGTGAACTCGCCGACGACCTGCTCGGCTGCGGCGAGGAGGAGGCCGTCGTCTTCGTCGAGGCCCGCCCCCCGCCCCGCCTGCTCGTCTTCGGGGCCATCGACTTCGCCGCGGCGCTGACCCGGATCGGCCGCTTCCTCGGCCACCACGTCACCGTCTGCGACGCCCGGCCCGTCTTCGTCACCTCGCGCCGCTTCCCCGACGCCCACGAGGCCGTGGTCGACCGGCCGCACCGCTATCTCGCCCGGACCCGGGCGGACCGCCGGACCGTGGTCTGCGTGCTCACCCACGACGCGAAGTTCGACGTGCCGCCGCTGGAGGTCGCGCTCCGGCTCCCGGTGGCCTACGTGGGCGCCGTGGGCTCGCGCCGTACGCACTCTGACCTTGGGAGGAGCCTGCCATGGCCCTGATATTCCTCAACGGCGGCGCCATGCGGGGCGGCCCGCTGCACCATCTGCTCGACGACGCCCCGCTGGTGGCCGAGACCGTCACCGCGCCCAAGTACCGTTTCCACTCGGTGGCCGACCGCTGCCCCGGCCTGGCGCCGGTCTCGCACGGCGGCGCCGCCATCGAGGGCGAACTCTACGACGTCCCGATGGACGTCCTGCGGGACCGGCTGATGCCCGCCGAACCTCCCGAGCTGGAGCTGGGCGTGATCGAGCTGGTGGCCGTTCGCGGAGGCCGTGCCGGCGGACAGGGACGTGGACGCCTTCGTCGCCGCGGTCCAGGACGCGGGCGTCCAGCTCGTCGGCCTCAACTTCGCCGACGACATCGCAGCCGGAGGCCGCGGCCGCATCTCCCGTCCCGCCGACAGCGCGCGCTTGCACGACAACGTCGACGTCCTGGCCCGGATGGGCGAGGACCTGGAGGCTGTGATCGCCGAGCACGCGGCCCGGATCGGCCACGTACAGATCGCCGACGTCCCCGGCCGCGGCCGCCCCGGCACGGGCGACCTCGACTTCGGCACGCTCCTGTCCGTCCTGGAGCGGCACGGCTACGAGGGCCGGGTCGGCCTGGAGTACAAGGACGCCGAGCCGGACTTCGGCTGGAGCAGGGAGTTCGCCCGTGACTGAGCGGGCCGACGGGCACGGCGACGACGCGAACGCCCTCACCAACCGCTGGGCGAGGAGAGCACATGAGCAAGATCGGCTTCATCGGGCTCGGCGTCATGGGGTCACCCATGGCCGGGCACCTTGTCAGGGCGGGGCACGACGTCACCGGCTTCGATCTCAGCGAGGACTCCCTCGCCAGGCTTCGGGCCGCCGCCGGCAGCGTCGCCGAGGCCGTCGGGGACGCCGAGGTCATCGCCACGATGCTCCCGGCCGACCCGCAGGTCGAGGCCGTCGTGTTCGGCGAGAACGGCGTGCTCGACAACGCCGAGCCGGGCACGCTCTTGATCGACTTCTCCTCGATCACCCCGCAGACCTCGCGGAAGGTCGCCCACGAGGGCGCGGCCAGGGGCCTGCGCGTGCTGGACGCCCCGGTCTCCGGTGGAGAGAAGGGCGCGGTCGACGCGGTCCTGTCCATCATGGTCGGCGGATCGCAGGAGGACTTCGACGCCGCCGTTCCGATCTTCGAGACGGTCGGCAAGACCTACAGGCTGGTCGGTCCCGCCGGAGCGAGGCAGTACGTCAAGGCCGCCAACCAGCTCGTCGTAGGCGGCACCTACGCTCTCGTCGCCGAGGCCATCGTGCTGATGGAGGCCGCGGGCGTGAACGCCGCCGCAGGACTGGAGGTGCTCGCCGGCGGGCTGGCCGCCGGCCGCATCCTCGACACATCGTCGAGGTCGCCAAGCCCGTCACCAAATGGGCGGTGCAGATCAAGGAGGCCGCGACGGCCCCGTGGATCTTCCGCGAGGCTTTCCGCGTCGCGCGGTCGGGCCGTCCGGGCCCGGTCCTGATCGACATCCCGATTGACGTGGCGAGGGAGCTCATCGAGTACGATCCCGCGCTCGACGCCCCGCTGCCGATCGCGGCCGTCGAGCCGCACCCGCCACGCGTCGAGAAGGCACTGGACCTGCTGCTCGCCGCCGACAGGCCGCTGATCCTCGCCGGCGGCGGCGTGATCATCGCCGAGGCCGCCGACGTGCTGCGCGAACTCGGCCGAATACCTGAACGTCCCGGTTCAGGTCACCCTCATGGGCAAGGGCGCGATCGACGAGAACCACGAGCTGTTCTCCGGCATCACCGGCGTGCAGACCTCGCAGCGCTACGGCAACGCGTCCTTCCTGGAGTCGGATCTGGTGCTGGCCGTCGGCGCCCGCTTCGGCGATCGGCACACCGGCCGGATCGACGTCTACCGCGGTGAACGCACGTTCATCCACGTCGACATCGAGCCGACCCAGCTCGGCAGGGTCTTCGAGCCGGGCCTTGGCGTCGTCTCCGACGCCAAGCTGTTCCTGCAGGCCATGATCCAGGCCGCCAGGAAGCGTGGGGCGGGCCGCGCAGCGGGCGCCTGGGCCGCCAGGGTCCGGGAGCTCAAGGCGGGCCTGGGGCGCCGTGAGGACTTCGACACGATCCCGATCAAGGCCCCTCGCGTCTACAAGGAGATCAACGAGGTCTTCAACGAGGAAACCTACTTCGTCACCGCGATCGGCCTCTACCAGATCTGGGGCGGCCAGCACCAGAAGACCCACAGGCCGCGGCACTACCAGATCTGCGGCCAGGCCGGCCCGCTGGGCTGGGAGATCCCGGCCGCGATCGGCGTCAAGAAGGCGCTCAAGGACACCGAGCCCGGCGCCGAGGTCGTGGGCGTCGTCGGCGACTACGGTTTTCAGTACATGGTGGAGGAGCTCGCCGTCGGCGCACAGTACAACGTGCCGTTCGTCCTGATCATGATCAACAATGAGTATCTGGGCCTCATCCGCCAGGCCTCGATCCCCTACGACATGAACTACCAGGTCGACATCCACTACGACGGGTACGGCACCGACAACATCAAGATCATGGAGGCGTACGGCTGCTCCGGCCGCCGGGTCGTCGACCCCGCGGACATCCGTGAGGCCCTCGAATGGGCCCGGAAGCAGGCGCAGTCGACCAGCCGTCCGGTCCTCGTCGAAATCATGATCGAGCGGGAGGCGAACACCCCGCACGGCACGGCCATCGACGGAGATGTTCTACTCCTCCTGCCTGCGACGGCGCTCTCCACCTTGTCGGGAGGGCTTCCTCCGGCAGGGCTCACCGGCGTGCCCGCCTCGGGGAGCGGGTGATCCCGTCGGGCTCGACGCGGTCATTGCGCGGTGCCGCTGCCCATCTCCCCGGCCCATCGCCGGCTCCAGGCGTTCAGCGGCCCGAGCGCCTCGACGAGGTCCTCGCCGAGCCGGGTGAGGCGGTAGCCGTCGTCGTGCGGGGCGACCAGCAGGGAGCCTGTCAGCTCCTCGAGCCGGGTGCTGAGCACACTGGAGGACATGCGCTCGCATCGGCGCTGCAGCTCGCGGAAGCCGGCCGGGGCCTGGCTCAGCTCCCACAGGATGCGCATCGTCCAGCGCCGCCCGAGCAGATCGAGGGCGGCCATGACCGGGCGGCCCGACTCCGATCCCCGTACCGGCGTGCCCGGCCGAGGTGTCCTGGCTTCCATGTCGCCTCCTTGCGCTTCGCTTGTCGAAGCAGCATAGTGGTTCGAAAATCGAAGCAGGAGACCGAATGCCGCGCATCGAACCGCTCAGCCCGCCCTATCCGCCCTCCGTCGAGCAGGCGCTGCGCCGCTGGATGCCGCCCGGCGTGCCGCACGAGCCGCTCACGTTGTTCCGGGTGCTGCACCGCAATCCGGAGCTGGCTTCGCGGATGTTCGCACTCGGGGCCGGGCTGCTGGGCCACGGGCTCCTGCCGGCCGTCGACCGGGAGATCGTCATCGCCCGGGTGACCGCCCGCGCCGGCTGCGGCTACGAGTGGGGCGTGCACGCCGCGACCCTCGCCCGGCAGGCCGGGCTCAGCCCGGAGCAACTGCGCGCGACCGCCGTCGCGGGCGTCGACGCCTCGTGGCCGCCGCGCCACGCGGCGCTGCTCGACGCGGTAGACGAGCTTCACGAGACCGCGCGGCTGTCGCAGCCTGCCTGGGACGCCCTGCGTGTCCATTACGAGGACGCGCAGCTGCTCGAATTCCTCGTGCTGACCGGCTGGTACCGGACCATCAGCCACCTGGCGAACGGACTCCTCCTGGAGGAGGAGTCCTGGAGCACTCCCTTCCCGGCAGCTCACGGAGGGGACTGTCGATGAGCGGGTACGGCCTGCCCGTCGCGATCGTCCACTCGTGCCTGCGCGACGGCGGAGGCGGCAGTCCCACCGCGGTCATGGAGGAAGCGCCCTTGACCGACGACCAGCGCCGCCGCATACCGTTCCTGACGGGAACCTCTCACGCGGTCTTCGTCCGCGCCCACCACGGCCGAGCTGAAGATCCCGAGGTCTCCCTGCGCTTCTTCACCGCCGAGGGGGAGCTGCCCGCGTGCGGTCACGGGACCCTCGCCGCCCTGGCCTTCCTCGCCGAGCGTGCCGGGATCGAGGACTACCGGGCAACCCTCCACACGTCGGGGCGCGCCTTCGCCGGCTGGGCCGCGCGGGAGAACGGCCGGGTCAACGCCGTCTTCGACGCCGGGCCCGTCAGCCTGCGCGAGCCCACCGTGGCCGAGTGCGACCTCGTTCTGCGTGCGCTCGGCGTCACCTCCGACGTGCTCGCCCCCGGCGCCCGCGTCGCCGCGGTGGGGCGGCCGCGGCTGCTGATCCCCGTCACCACGCGCTCCGCTCTGGCCGCGCTGGTCCCGGATCTCGTACGGCTCCGCGCCGCCTGTGACCGGCTCGGTCTCCTGGGCTGCTACGTCTACTCCACTCCGACACACACCGGCCGGGCCGCGGCCCGCATGTTCGCCCCGTCGATCGGTGTCGCCGAGGACATCGCCAACGCCAACAGCACCGCCTGCCTCGCTGCGCACCTGGCTGGTCAGGGAGTCGCCGACCTCACCGTCGACATGGGCGACTCCCTCCGCACCCCCTCCACGATCACCGCCACCGCCCGGCACGGCCAGGCGGGCCCGCTGGTCCGGCTGGGCGGCGCCGCGGAGATCACACGCATCGTCCGCCTGCCGTAACCCCGCAGGCGCCATCCCCGTGCCGGTCTGCACGGCGGGACGACCGGCACGATTCCAGTGGATGCAGCTGGATGAATCAGATTGTTAATCTACAATGTAAAGGGATTCGGACTCCTGGCCGGGTTCCACCCACCGCGACGACGCTCGACCTCTCGCCGAGCGGCTCAGACGCCAGTTCCCAGCCGATCCCGCCGACTCCGCCGCACGTGCCCGGTCCACGACGGCGTCCACCTCGCCTCCGGCCGAACACCATTTCCGCCCACGCCACGCCCGTGCGGCGCGGGTGCTCACCGGAGCAAGGAGGTCGGCTGCACACTGGAACTCCGTCGTCGGCGCAGGTGGGGGCCACCGCGTGGCGGGTTTCGACCGATCGGTGCGGGGTGGTTGGATGAGCTTGTCCAGGCGTGAGATGGTCGCTGGGCTGGGCGCGCTGGTCGCGCCCCTCGCCCTTCCCCGGGCGGTTGCGCCGCCATCGGCCTCAGGCGGCGAGCCGCTCGTCGTTCCCGCCGGTGTCGCACCTGAACGGCTCGCCCGGGACGAGGATTTCTGGCGTTCGGTGGCACGGCAGTACCGGGTCAGCACTGACTTCGTCAATCTGGAGAACGGCTACTACGGGATCATGCCCGAGCCGGTGCGCCGCGCCTACCACCGCAACACCGACCACCTCAACGAGCGTAACTCGCACCTGCTGCGCACCGCCTACAAGGCGCAGGCCGAGCAGGTCAGGCAGCGCGTCGCCGCCGTCCTGGGCGTGCGCGCCGAGGAGATCGCCCTGACGCGGGGCGGCACCGAGGCCCTGCAACTGCTGATCGCCGGCTACCGGCGGCTACGGCCGGGGGACGCGGTGATGTACGCCGACCTGGACTATCACAGCGGGCAGTACGCGATGAACTGGCTGCGCGACCGGCGCGGGGCGCGGGTGGAGCGGCTGGTGATCCCGGAGCCGGCGACCCGCCAGGCGGTGCTGGACGCCTACGCCGCGGCGCTGCGCGAGCACCCGCGGGTCAGGCTGCTGCTGCTCAGCCACATGAACAACCGCACCGGGCTGGTGACCCCGGTACGGGAGATCGTCGCGATGGCCCGTGAGCGCGGCGCCGACGTGATCGTGGACGCCGCGCACTCCTGGGGGCAGCTGGACTTCACCATGGCCGATCTGGAGGCCGACTTCGGGGTGTTCTCCCTGCACAAGTGGATGGGGGCGCCACTGGGTGCGGGCTTCCTCCACATCCGCAAGGAGCGTCTGGCCGACATCGACCCGGCCTTCCGCGACGAGACCTACCCCGCCGACGACATCCGCTCCCGGGTGCACTCCGGTACCCAGGACGTCGCCCCCTTCCTGACGGTGGACATCGCTCTGGACTTCCACGAGGCTCTGGGCGGCGCGGTCAAGCAGGCGCGGCTGCGCTTCCTGCGGGACCGCTGGGTGCATCAGGTGCTCGACGTCCCGAATGTGGAGATCCTCACCCCCGAGGAGCCCGCCATGTACGGCACCATCACCGCGTTCCGGATCACCGGCCGCACCTCGGAGGCCGACAACGTCGCCATCACCACGGAGCTGATGGAGCGGTATCGGATCTTCACGGTGCGCCGCGGCGGGCCCGCCCGCGGTGACTGCGTGCGGGTGACACCGGCGCTGTTCACCTCGCGTGACGAGGTCGACCTGCTGGCGGCGGCGGTAGGCGACCTCGCGCGGCGGATGGGCGCCTGAACGGCCGTCGCCGGGACCGTTACGGGGTGCCGGACGGGCAGGCGTCCGGCACCCCGTGCGGGCGCCTACGTGGGCGCGGTCGCGGTTTCGGCCGAGGCCGTCAGGTATCCCGACCGGTCCAGGGCGCGGGTGGCCGCGGCGCAGCCGAGGCCGATCAACCCCAGCGCCAGCCAGGGCAGGCTGGGCAGGCCGGCGTGCGTGCCCAGATCCAGCGCCCACCCGGTGAGCAGGTTGCCCGCGGCGACGCCGATCCCGGCCAGGGTGCTGTAGAGGCCGTAATAGGTGCCCACCATGCGCTGGCCGCCGAAGGCGGCGATGGTCGCCATCTCGAACGGGTAGACGATCATCGTGGCCAGGCTGAGCAGCACCGCCGTCGCCAGGACCGGTATCAGCACCAGTGCCTGGGCGGCGCCGTCCGCCCCGCCGGCCGTGCTCGCCCACGGTGCGGCCACGGCCGGCGGGACGAACGACAGCCCCATCACGCCCAGGCCCCGGGTGATGGCCTGCGAAGGCCGCCAGCGGGCCTTCGCCCATGCTGTCAGGCGCGCCTGCCCGGCGATGGTCGTCACCGCGGAGATCACGAAGATGAGCGTGACGCCGAGCTCGCCGCCGCCGACCCGGCGCACCTCCAGCGGCAGGCTCAGATACACCTGGAAGTTCAGCACGTAGGAGCCGATCATGGCCAGGGAGAACAGCAGGAAGGGCCGGTTGCCGATCACCCGGCGCCAGTCGAGCAGCACGCCGCGCTTTTCCGGCGCCCCTTCCTGCGCTCCCGGTGCCGCTCGCGCGGGTAGGGTCCGAGCCTGGGCGACCGTCAGGACGGCGAACATCGCGCTCGCGCTCAGGCAGACGAGCTTGAAGCCCGCGACGTTGAGCAGCAGGCCGATCAGCGGCCCGATCAGGATGCCGAGCTGGTAGAAGGCGTTGAACACGGCGAACGCCTCAACCGTGCGGGAGCCGGCCTCGCAGGCGAGATGGGCGCGCACGGCGGGATTGAACAGCGCGCCGGCCAGACCGATCAGGCCTGAGGCGACCAGCAGGGCGGGCAGGGAATCGGCCACCGCCAGCAGCGCGAAGGCGACGGTGCGCAGCCCGCACCCGGCGACGATCAGGGGCTTGCAGCCGAGCCGGTCGGCCAGGGTGCCGCCGAGGAGGAACATGCCCTGCTGGCTGAGGTTGCGGACGCCCAGGATCAGGCCGACCAGCGCCGCCGGCAGCGCCAGCGTCCCGGACAGGTGACCGGCCAGATACGGCATCAGCATGTAGAAACCGGTGTTGATGGTCAGCTGGTTGACCAGCAGCAGCTTCACCGGCCGGTCGAAGGAGCGGGCCAGGGCGAGTGTGCCTGTCACCGCTGGGCTCCTCGCGCGGTGGGCGCCTGTCCGCCGGTGCCGGTGGGATCGAGCACCGTCGCGCAGCGCGTCCAGCGCGCTGGCTCTCGCTCGGCGGGGTGGCCGATCTCGTCAGGGCCGGCCGCCGGCGCCCAGGCGAGGCCGTGGGCGCGGCAGTAGTCGTCGTTGAAGACGGTGTCGAAGTAACGGTGCGGGCCGTCGGGGAAGATCGCCGCTATCCGGGTGTGGCCAGGGAGGGTCCGGGCCAGCCAGGAGGCCACCAGGGCCACCGCGCCGACGCTCCAGCCACCGGTGGCGTAACGCAGCGCGGCCAGGCGCCGGCAGGCCCAGACCGCTTCGGCGGGTGCGACCCAGTGCACCTGGCTGAAGGCCTCGTAGGCCACGTTGCGCGGGTAGATGCTGCTGCCCAGGCCCCGCATGAGCCGGGGGCGCGCGGGCTGGCCGAAGATGGTCGAGCCGATCGTGTCGACGCCGACCAGGCGCAGGTCGGGGTAGAAGCGCCGCAACGCGGAGAAGACGCCCGCGCTGTGGCCGCCGGTGCCCACGGCGCACACCAGGACGTCGATCCGCCCCAGCTGGCCGGCCAGCTCCATGGCCAGCCCGGCGTAGGCGGCGACATTGTCGGGGTTGTTGTACTGGTCCGGGCAGTAGGAGCCGGGCTGCTCGGCCAGCAGTTCCCGCACGCGCTGACGGCGGGCCTGCTGCCAGCCGCCGGCTGGGTGCGGCTCGGTGACGGTGACGACGCGCGCCCCGTAGGCCGCCAGCAGGCGGCACATCAGCGGCTCCATGCCTGGGTCGCTCACCAGCGTGACCGGGTGGCCGTGGACGATGCCGGCCAGCGCCAGACCCAGGCCGAAGGTCCCGCTGGTGGACTCGATGATGTGCGCACCCGGCCGCAGTTGCCCGCGTTCGCGCGCCCGCTCGACGATGTAGAGCGCGGAGCGGTCCTTGATCCCTCCTGGGTTGCCGCCCTCCAGCTTCGCCCAGAAGCCGTGCCCGGATCCCGCGGCGATCTCCGGGATCCACAGCACCGGCGTGTTGCCGACCACGTGCTCGGGGGCGTGGCAGGTGTTACCGGTGATCAGTCGGCTGAGCGGCGACGGCGTGGATGAGTTAGCTGTTTCTGCTGTTTTAAGCGTATATGTCATGATTCGTCCCCTGAGAATGCGATCTGGTTGACTCGCTTCTGGGCACGCTTGAGCGACGGCTCACGCCGGTCATACGGGGCGCGGAGTCGCCGGCGGGCGTGCCCGCGGGACGGCCTATATGCGGGAGACGGATTTGAGGATCAGCAGGGCCGCCCCGGACGGCGGGCGGACCGGCTGTTCGCGGCGCCAGAGCGGCACCGGTGGCGATGCCGTGGATTCCGGCTGGACCACCAGATGGCCGATGGCGGGCCCCGCCGGCAGGAGGGGGCGCGCGTCGGTGATCGGTGCCCCCGCCGCCGCGCCGCACAAGCTGTGATCATGCCCCGTGGGGGCGCAGGGGAGCGGCATGTGGTCGTGCGGTGCGGCCGTATCGACCGTGGTCGGGCGCTCGATGGCGATACCGGTGGCCGACTGCTGCGCACCTGGCGCAGAATGGTGCACCGCATGGCCGTGGGCGAGCACATGCAACGCCAGATGCAGCACCACGACGCTGCCGAGCACGGCCAGGCACAGCGCGAAGGCAGTGCCTCCGTGCTGAACAACCGGCCGCCTCGGGATGATCACGACCACAACCGTATATTACTCTAAGTAGTATGACAACTCCAGAAAGTTAATATGCATCGGCGGGTCGCCCTGCGGGCTGCGTGGTGTTTCGGAGGGGCACCGGCCGGGGTGGGGTGCGCTCGCTCGCGCGGTGCCTGGTCGACGCGGTCGGCAACGTCGACAGCCCGCTGGGAGGTGTCCCGCCTCGCTGGAGTCGGGACGGTCACGCTGATCGCGGGGCATCCGGCGGCTCGATGTCACCGGTCCGAGGCCCGGGTCGAGGAGCGCCGTAACAGCCTCGGCCTGGTCCGGGATGCCGCGGACGGTGTCCGGATGTGACAGAACCTCGTCATGGCGGTCACGAGGGTGTATTGGTGACAATTGGTGCATGTCCGCTCCGCACCGTGTCGTTGTCGCCGTGTTCCCCGATGTCGATCTCCTCGATGTCACCGGGCCCGCAGAGGTGTTCGCGGTCGCGAACCGGGAGATGTCCGGCCAGAGGCCCTACCAGGTGCTGCTGGCCGGGCCGGACGGCGGCCAGGTGCGCACCAGCGCCGGGGTCCGGCTCGCCACCGACCTGACCTTCGACCAGGTCGAAGGCCGGGTGGACACCCTCCTGGTGCCCGGCGCGGTGGACGGCGGCGGCGTGCCGATGATCGATCCGGACCTGGTCGACTGGATCGCCGGCACCGCCCGGCACGCCCACCGGGTCGCCTCGGTGTGCGTCGGCGCGCACCTGCTGGCCGCCGCGGGGCTGCTGGCGGGCCGGACGGCGACCACGCACTGGGCCACCGCCGACCGGCTGGCCGCCGACCACCCCGACGTCATCGTGGACCCCGATCCGATCTACGTCCGGTCGGGGAAGGTGTGGACGGGCGCGGGCATCAGCGCGTGCATGGATCTCACGCTCGCTCTGGTCGCCGAGGACCACGGCGAACGGCTCGCCCTGGCGGTCGCCCGGCAGCTGGTGATGTACCTCAAGCGGCAGGGCGGGCAGAGCCAGTTCAGCGTCCCGCTGTGGCAGGCCCCGGCCGAGCGCCGCGACATCGACGAACTGAGGGTGTGGATCACCACGGACCTCACCGCCGACCTGTCGGCGGCGGCGCTCGCCGAGCGGATATGCCTGAGCGAGCGGCACTTCACCCGGGTCTTCCGCAAAGAGACCGGCGCCACCCCGGCCGCCTACGTCGAGGCGGCCCGGGTGGAGGCGGCGCGCCGGTTGCTGGAGGGCACCGACGAGCCGCTCGACCGGGTCGCTGCAGCGTGCGGCCTGGGGTCAGTGGAGACGCTGCACCGGGCGTTCCGGCGGCGGCTCGGCACCACCCCGGCCGCCTACCGGCGGCGCTTCCGCACCGCCGCCTGATCTCTCTCCCTTCGGCCCGCCCGGCCCGACTCGGGCCGGCCGGTGATTCCCCATGCCCGGCTTTCCGAATTCCAAGGAGGACAAGATGACCGTTTCGACGACCTTGCGCGAGGTGATCGGCCTGGACGGCGCACTGCCGGCGCTGTCCGCCGGCACCCTGATCATGATCGACTTCCAGAACACCTACCGCACCGGCGTCATGGCGCTGCCGGACGCCGACCGTGCCCTGGACGCCGCGGCCCGCCTGCTGGAGCGCGCCCGCTCCGCCGGAACCCCGGTGGTGCACGTCGTCAACGACGGCGGCGAAGGCAGCCCGTACGACATCCGCGCCGAGATCGGGCGGATCGAGGCTCGCGTCGCGCCCCGGAACGGCGAGCCGGTCGTGGTGAAGGGCTTCCCGAACTCCTTCCACGAGACCGACCTGCTGGAGGTGCTGCGCCGGCTGGACGCCGGGCCGGACCTGGTGCTGGCGGGCTTCATGACCCACATGTGCGTCCAGTTCACCGCCCAGGGCGCGTTCAACCTCGGCTACCGGCCCACCGTCGTGGCCGAGGCATGCGCGACCCGGCCACTGATGGGCCCGGACGGCGCGCCGATCCCGGCGGACACCCTGCACGCCGCCGCCTTGACCACGATCGGCGACCTGTTCGGCCCGGTCGCCGCCCGTGTGGCCGACCTGACCGCCTGACCCACCCCGCCGAGCCGTCCCGGCGGCCCGGAGCCACCGGATCACCGGGACAGTGGCCCTTCCGCGTAGCCGCTAGGGAAGGCAAGGAGAACTGTGCCGCGTTCCTGGTCGACCTCGAATCGCCCGGCTGCACCGTCCGCGACGCCTCGACTCCCATGTCCGGGCGGCACATCGAAAGCGACATCGTCCTCGACGTTCGAAGCGATCAAACGCTACGCCCCCTACTCCTGGCGCCGGTCCATCACCACACCCTGGTCCGTGCGCAGCGCGCGGTCCGCCTCGGGTGGGTGGGGTCACATGGTTGTTCCGCCCGAGACGTCCAGGCGGTGTCCGGTCACGTAGCGGCTGTCGTCCGAGGCCAGGAACGCCACTGTGCCGGCGACGTCCTCCGGCGTGCCCAGCCGGTGGAGCGGCGTTTGGGACGACAGCCAGGCCAGCGCCTCGCCGACCAGACGCCCCTGGTGCATGTCGGTGTCGATGACCCCGGGTGCCACGATGTTGACCGTGATGCCGCGCGGCCCGAGCTGTCTGGCCAGCGCGGTGGTGAGCACGTCGAGCGCCGCCTTGGACATGGCGTAGTCGATCGCCCGGGGCATGGCCGCGCCCCGGGTGAGCATCGTGCCGACGGTGATGATCCGGCCGCCGTCCCGCAGCCGCGGCAGGGCGAGCTGCGTGATGAAGAACGGAGCGGTCGTATTGACCGCGAACAGCCGCTCGAAGCCCTCCCGCGTCACGCCGTCGATCTCGGTCTGGTCGCCGAGGATGCCCGCGTTGTTGACCAGGATGTCCAGGCCGTCGGCGTGGGCGTCGAAGCCGGCCCACAGCGCTTGGGCGTCTGCCGGCACGCCCAGCTCGGCCCGGACGGCAAAAGCCTGCCCTCCCGCCGTTTCGATGGCCGCGACCGTCTCCTTGGCCGCCGTCTCGTTGCTGCCGTAGTGGACCGCGACCCGGGCGCCCTCCCGGGCGAGCCGGATCGCGACGGCCCGGCCGATCCCTCGGCTGCCGCCGGTCACCAGCGCCGTCTTGCCGGTCAATGTCGTCATGTCGATCGTGCCTTCCTGCTGTGCGACAGAGGTCGGTTCTCCCGTTCCCCTAATTGCGTACTTCGTACTTGAAACGGGACCATACTCATTCGAGTACCATGTACGCAAGTAGGGGAGGGGTGGCGGGATGCCCGACGAGGAACTGATCAGCATCTGGATGCGGCCGGAACGCCGGGAGCGCTCGGGGCCCGGGCGGCGGCCCGGCTACAGCCGCGCACAGATCACCCAGGCGGCCGTCCGGGTCGCCGACGCCGAGGGGATCGACGCCGTCACCATGCGGCGCGTCGGCGGCGAACTGGGCACCGGCGCCATGTCCCTCTACCGCTACGTGCCCAGCCGCGACGACCTGTTCGACCTCATGATCGACACGGTGATGGGCGAGCTCGAGCTCCCGGAGAAGCCGTCCGGCGACTGGCGCTCCGATCTCTCCCTCCTCGCCCACCGGACCCGAGCCGCCGGCCTGCGCCATCCCTGGCTGATCATCCTTCTCGCCGGCCGCCCCACCCTGGGCCCGAACCTGCTGCGCGTGCACGAGTTCGCCCTGGGCGCGCTCGACGGGCTCGGTCTCGACATCGACGAGATGGCCGGTTTTGTCGGGATGGTGAGCGACTATGTCCACAGCGCGATCCGCCGCGAGATCGGCTGGCTGGAGGAGGCCCGCCGTACCGGCCTGGATCCGGAGCGGTGGAAACGCGACTACGTCGGACCATACGTGCGGCAGGTCGTCGAGTCGGGTGCCTATCCTCTGTTCGGCCGGTCCGTGCTGGAATCCGAGACCGCGCACCTCGCCCCCGCCGAGCGCTTCCAGCACGGGCTGGATCGCGTACTCAACGGGGTCGGCGCGCAGATCGCGCCGGACATCCCTCGATGACCGCGAACGCGGTGGGGGAGCGGGGGGTCATCCCCATCCGCGGAGCCGCCGTCCCGGCCTGCGGCACGAGATCCGATCGCGGCGCTGTCAGAGCGGGAGCGGCTACGGCGACGCCCGTGACCGGGGTTCAAGCCGTCCGTGGCGGGGTTCAGGAGGCGGGCCTCTCCCAACGTTATAAATCTACTTTGTAAAGGCGTGGCCGTCGTTCGAAAAATCAGTATTCGTAACCAAAACCTCAACCAACAGACGCAGCAGGAAACCGGGAGCGATCTATTGCGTCGCGTGCCGCGCCGGCCCGGGGTGTGGATCCCGGGCGGCTGTGCGGAGACCTCCGAGGTTCGTGATCTCGCTAGGCGGTACCGGCACGTAGGAAGAGCTCGCCCGGGTCGCGGAGGTGGTGGTGGAAGCCGAGGGGATGGGTGACGTCGAATTCCGCGCCCACCGCGGCGAGGATGAGCACCGGCCAGTCGAAGGCGTCCACCTGCGGTCGCGGGTGGCAGGAGCGGTCGTCGACGGGCTCAGCCCGGCCGCCGGGGCCGTATGCCCGGCCCGCGGTCGCCGGCGGCGCGTCAGCGCCGGGCGGTCGCCCGGCCTTGACCCCTGTAAGCGATTCGGCAACTGCTCGGCGGCCGGACACCAGGCGGAGAGCCGGAGACCGAGTCGGCGGACACGCAGTGCATGGCGGGCCGCGTGTCCGGCGGCAAGGGGTTGCTGGGGGCCGGGCTTGTCGGGCATCTCAAAAAGCTGCTGCATGATGTGCCCGGAAAGATTTCCTGATTGTGAATGAGCATCCGGCGCATTGGTCTGCTCGGACCAATGCGTTCGTCAAGTCGACGAAAGGCGGTTGAAGTTGTTTCTTCCGCCGTGCCCGGCCCCATACTCCGGGTCCGGTTGCCTTCTCAGTAATACATGAACGTTGCCAGCAGGCCGTTGCTCATGATCTGGGTGAGAAGCTCCCCTGGCCCGGCCCCCCATGCATTGGCGGCGTTGGCCAAGGCATAGACGTCCCCGTAGTTGCCCATCCAGTGCCATCCCGGGACCGCGGCTGCATTCGCTGCGGAGCACGCCTTGAAGAGCTCGATGCCCTGTTGAGTGGTCAGGACCTGATCACGAGCCGGCTCATAGCAGGTAGGGCTCGCGCTTGTCGACGCCTTCGGGGCAGGTGCGTCGGCCGACGCGGAAGCCGACAGGCCGATCAGTAACGCGGTGGAAACGGATACCAGAGCGAGTACGCGTAACCGGTTCAAGGTTTGACCCTCCTGTGAAATCCCGAGTGTTCGAGCCCGGACACCGGAATAATCTAACGACGGGCTGCCCGACGTCGATATCGCAACTCGAAAAAGAAACCAGTGAGACAAAACAATTTGGTGGTGCAGTTGGGGCGGACATCAACTGCACACCGATAACGCGGCGTCCACCAAAAATCAGATGGGTCGATCCCGGAAATGAGTCCCGGCACGGACTTCCGAGATTCGGCAGGAGAGGCCCGTAGAGATCCGGGTCCACTTCATGGCGGGGGTATCCGCCGGAAGGAACCGCGGCGGTGCCGTGCTGCCCCGTGAGGCCGTGGCGAGTTGCTGGTGCTCTCGCGCTTGGCAGTCAGGATGGCTGAACTTCGTCGAAGAGGGCGAGGGCTTCGGTGGGGTCCGGGCTCACGAGGCGTTCCAGACCGGCCGCCGTGATCTTCGCCCACCTGCCGGCCCGTGCCCACATCTGTTCCTCGAAGGCGCGGACGGCCTCGTCCAGATCGCCGGGGGCGGCGGCGACGGACTCGGCGAGTTCGGCGCCTTCCAGCATCGCGAGGTTCGCGCCCGCCCCCAATGGGGGCATCAGGTGGGCGGCGTCGCCCAGCAGCGTCACCCCGGGGACGTGGGCCCAGGTGTGGGACACGGGCAGGACGTAGAGGGGGCGGTGGACGAAAGCGGTGCCTTGGCGGAGGAGGTCGAGGACGGGGGCGGCCCAGCCGTCGAACAGCGCCAGCAAACTTGATCGCAGGGCCTCGACGTCGGCCAGGTCCAGGCCCGCGTCCAGGCCCGCGCGCCGGTTCAGACCCATATGCCGGTCCGGGTCCGTGTGCCAGTCCAGCGGCGCGCGGAACTGGGCGTACACCTTGACGTGGCCGCCGCTGTTGCGCTGGGCGACGAGGGCGCGGTTCACGCCGTACACAGCCACGGAACCGTCGCCGATCAGCCGGGCGAGGTCGGGGTGGCGGGTGTCGACGTCGTCCAGGGAGGTCTCGACCAGGGTGACGCCGGTGTAGTGCGGCGTCGCGGACGAGACCGCCGGGCGGACCCGGGACCAGGCGCCGTCCGCGCCGACCACGAGGTCGAACGTCTCCTGTCGCCCATCCGCGAAATGGACCAGCACGCCATCCCGGGTCCCCGGCACTACCTCCGTCACGCCCCGCCCCCACTGAACGTCCAGGGGGCCGAGCAGCAGGTCACGGAGTTGCCTGCGGTCGATCTCGGGATTGGCCCGGTCATCCGGACGGGGTTGCCAGTCGCGGAGCACGGTCCCGTCCGTGTCCAGGATGCGCATGGCCTGCCCCTCGGGGCGGGACAGCGCCTGGAACTCCGCCAGCAGCCCCGCCTTGTCCAGCGCGAGCTGGCCCAGCTTTTCTTGCAGGTCCAGCGTGCCGCCCGGAGGACGGGCGTCGGGGGCGGGATCGCGTTCGAGGACGGTGACGGGGTGATCGTGGCGGTGCAGGACGCGGGCGAAGGTAAGGCCGGCGGGGCCGCCTCCAATTACGGCGATGCGATGTCTCATGTCGATACACTGTATTTTGCCGAGACGGTGTATCGCAACAGTACGATGCATCCATGACTGTGTGGGACCGGCCGGAGCCGCCGACTCGCCCCGCGCCGCTCGACCGGGAGCGAATCGTTGCCGCCGCCATCGCGCTGGCCGACGAGGGCGGGCTGGAGGCGGTGTCGTTGCGCAAGGTCGCCGCCCGGCTGGACGTCGGCCCGATGCGGCTGTACGGATACATCTCCACCAAGGAGGAGCTGTTCGACCTCATGGTGGACGAGGTCCACGCCGAGATCCTCCCCGAGGAGCAGCCCGGTGACTGGCGGGAGGCGCTGCGCATCCGCGCCGACCGCACCAGGCAGGCCACTCTCCGTCACGAATGGCTGGCCGACCTGCTCGGCGGCCGTCCGACCCTGGGCCCCAACGCCCTCGCCGTGACCGAGGCCACGCTGGCCGCCCTCGACGGCCTCGCCGACCTCGACACCGTCATGCGCGCCGTGGAGACCGTCAGCGCCTACTTCACCGGCGCGATCAGGCGCGAGATCGCGAACCTGCGGGCCGAGCGCGCCACGGGCCTGTCCAAGCGCGACTGGCAGCGCGCCTACGGCCCGCATGTGAGCAGGATGCTGGCCACGGGCCGCTTCCCGGCGCTGGCCAAGGTCGTGCACGACGGCACGGAGGTGGACGCCGAGGCGTCCTTCGCGACCGGCCTGGACTGGGTCCTCGACGCGGTGGCCGCCAAACTCGCCCGGCCGCCGGCGTGACGCTCAGGATTTCCAGGTGACATCCGTGGCACTGCATGACGCCGCCAGACTGCGCACCTACCTGCCCGACTGGTTCAGAGGCAGGCTCTGCCGCCGGACGACCGGGCGGCGCTGATGCGGGCCTGGCCGGATGCGGAGCAGGTCATCGGGCGCGCCTCGCGCAGCTACGCCGAATGGGCTCGCGATCATATTGCGGACTTCCGCTGACCGGAGCGGCTTTTCTCGGGCGCCCCGCCCTATCTCGTATGGGGCGCCCTATTTCCGGCTGCACGTCCAAGACCCGCCGGGCCGCTCCTTCACGTCCATGACAGGGGTGGGGGCGAGCGGCCTCGGCGGGTTACCGCTGCGCAGGCGGTGGGCCGGCCGGAACGCGATCATCGGAGGCGGCGTCGGCCCTGCCCTCGTCCGCTGATGCCGGGCAGAGGGCTTTCGGCCTGCCCGCGAGCGTCCCGGGTGGCTCACCCGCGGGCGTCCCGGGTGGCTCACCCGCGGGCGTCCCGGGCGGCTCATCGGCCGGTCAGGTGCTCCCGTAGCGCCGTGATGAGCCGGTCGGCACGCGCGTCGCCATGGCCGATCATCCGGTTGGCGACATAGCCGAAGCCCACCCCGAACTCGTCGTCGCCGAAGGCGAACTGGCCGCCGGCGCCGTCGTTGCCGAAGCTGCGCCGGCCGAGCATGGGCCGGAACCGGGGCGCGTCGAGGAGGAAGCCCGCCCCCCACCGGGCGCCCAGGTCCGGGAACCCCGACCACGAGGCCCCGGCCGACAGCTCCCGCACCGCGTCGGTGACGGTGTCGGATGTGAGCAGGCGCGCCGAGCCGTTGACCCCGGTCGCGGCCGCGGCGTACAACGCGGCCAGGCCGCCCGCCGACGAGACCGCGCCCGCCCCGGGGAACTCGGCACTGAGCAGCGCGGGGTCGTTCCAGCCGTGCGGCTCCTGCAGGCCGGGGAAGGCGAGGGCGCCGTTCATCGTCACCGTGCGCATGATCAGCGACTCGGGGCCGGGCATCGCGGGCCGTCCCGCGGCCTCGACGAGCCGGGCCAGCCGTCCGGTCTCCTCCTGCGGCAGGCCGATCCAGGTCCTCAGCCCCAGTCCGTCGCCGACGGCTCCGCGGAAGTACGCGCCCGGGGTGAGTCCGGTGATCCGCCGGATCACCTCACCGATGAGGAAGCCGAAGACATGGCCGTGGTACTCGTGGGCGGCGCCCGGCTCCCACAGCGGCTCCTGCTCCTCGATGGCGCGGACCACCGGTGTCCACTCGACGATCTCCTCGAAGCTCAGTGTGCGGTCCAGGGCGGGGAGTCCGGCGCGGTGTCCGAGCACCATGCGCGGTGTGATCGCCTCCTTGCCGCGCTGCGCGAACTCCGGCCAGTGGCGGCTCACCGGAGCGTCGAGGTCCAGCCGTCCCTCCTGCGCCAGGAGGTGGGCGCAGACGCTGACGACGCCCTTGGCGCAGGAGAAGACCGGCACGACCGTGTCCTCCTCCCAGGGGCGGCCGCTGCGCTCGTCCGCGGTCCCGCCCCACAGGTCCACGACCTTGCGTCCGTCGACGTACACGGTGACGGCGGCGCCGAGTTCACCGTGTTCGGCGAAGTTGTGGGAGAACGCGTCCGCGACCGCTCCGAATCCTTCGTCGGCCCATCCGCTGTGCTTCACTGTGTCTCTTCTTTCTCATGATGCCGTTCTGCGGTTTCGGCAGGTTCCTGCGCGCACCCGTCAGGGCCCGGAGCCGTGGCCGTCCGGGGCGCCCCGGCTCAGGCCAGGACCTTGTCCAGGAAGGCGGACAACTTGGCCTTGGTGCGATCGATCTGCTCCTCCATCGTCAGGGTCTCTTCGAGACGCCCTCCCAGGTCCGGGAGCTTCTTGCCCCGCACGTACAGCGGGCAGGCGAGGTCGGTGCACACGTACACGCCGACCGAGTTGCTGTCGCGGCCGGCCTGACCCGCTCGCCGGGCGGTCATCAGCGAGACGCCGCTGCCGGGGTGCGTGGTCAGGCACAGGGAGCACATGCCGCGGTGGAGGTGCCCGCGCCGGCGGGCGGACAGGCGTAGCGCCACGCCGACGACCTCGCCGCCGCGCTCGGTGACGAGGTAGCCGCGGTCCGGTGCGCCGGGGTCGCGCCATCCCAGGAAGTCCAGGTCGTCCCAGGGCTGCTCGGCCAGATCCCGGGGCAGTGCCAGCCGCTTGGCCTCCCCCTTGGAGCAGTTGGCGAACGACGCACGGATCTCCTGCTCATTTACTGCTTTCATGGCGTGGAACGCTACACTTCCCTACGTGCGTTAAGCAATTGGTTAATGGGTCTAGGCAAGCGGGAAGGTTGACGGATGGCTCGTGCGGGGCTGACGGCGGAGCGGGTGACGGAGGCGGCCGCGGATCTGGCGGATGCGGTCGGGTTCGAGAACATCACCGTGTCCGCGCTGGCGCGGATCTTCGGGGTCAAGGACCCGAGCCTGTACTCGCATGTCAAGAATCTTCAGGATCTGCGGGAACGGGTCGCGCTGCTGGCCGCGGGCGAGCTCGCCGACCGTATCGCGGCGGGGGTCGCGGGCCGGGCCGGGAAGGAGGCCATGGTCGCGTTCGCCAACGCCTACCGGGATTACGCGCTGGCCCACCCCGGCCGCTACGCGGCGACCCAGGCGGTCCAGCTGGACCCCGCCGTCCTGGCCGCGTCCACCGTCCACATCCGCACCGTCGAGCTCACCCATGCGATGCTGCGCGCGTACAAGCTGGTCGAGCCGGACCTGACCGACGCGGGCCGCCTGCTGCGCAGCGCCTTCCACGGCTACATCACCCTGGAGGCCAACGGCGGATTCCGCCACTCCCGCGAGGTGCAGAGGTCCTGGGATCGGGCTCTCGACGGCCTCCACGTCATGCTGGAGAACTGGCCCGCGGATCCGTCACGTCACACGGTGGAGGGGGAGGGGGAGTGATGCCCGGCCGGGTCCGGGGGGCGAGAGCCGGCCGGGGTGCGGAAGCGGCCGTACGGGATCGCGGCGGCACTATACACTAAACCAAGCGCTTGCTACGCTCCGGCCATGAGGTCCACGATCGTCTGGGGCACCGGCAACGTCGGCCGCGCGGCCATCCGTGCCGTCGAGGCCCATCCGGCGCTGAAACTCGCGGCCGTGCTCGTCCACAACCCCGAAAAGGTCGGCCGCGACGCGGGCGATCTGGGCGGGCTCGGCCACGATCTGGGGATCGCGGCGACCGACGACATCGACGCGGTGCTGGCCACCGCTCCCCAGGCGGTGGTGTACGCGGCCTCCGGCGACATCCGCCCCGACGAGGCCCTCGCCGACATCATCCGGGCGATCCGGGCCGGAGCCGTGGTCGTCACCCCCTCGATGTACGCGCTTTACGACCAGCGCAACGCCCCGCCGGAGCTTCGGGAGCCGGTGCTGGCCGCCATCGCGGAGGGCGGCGGCTCGCTGTTCGTCTCCGGCGTCGACCCCGGCTGGGGCAACGACGTGCTGCCGCTGCTGATCAGCGGACTCGGCACCGCCGTAGAGGTGATCCGCTGCCAGGAGATCTTCGACTACTCCACCTACGACCAGCCCGACTCGGTCCGCTACCTGGTCGGCATGGGCCAGCCGATGGACTACGAACCGCCGATGACCGCGCCGACGGTCCCGACCATGGTGTGGGGCGGGCAGATACGGCTGATGGCCAGAGCCCTCGGCGTCGAACTCGACGAGATCCGCGAAACCCTGGATCGGCGCCCGCTCGACGCCACGGTGAGCACCAGGACGATGGGGGAGTTCGAGGCCGGCACCCAGGGCGCGGTCCGCTTCGAGGTGCAGGGCATCGTCGAGGGCGAACCTCGCATCGTCATCGAGCACGTCACCCGCATCCACCCCTCCTGCGCGCCGGACTGGCCGACGCCGCCCGACGGTGACGGGGCGCACCGGGTGATCATCGAGGGCCGCCCGCGCATCGAGGTCACGGTCGAGGCCACCGACGAGGACGGCAACCGGTCCGCGGGCGGGAACGCCACCGCGGTCGGCCGGCTGGTGAACGCCATCGACTGGCTCGTGGACGCCGGACCCGGACTCTACGACGCGCTCGACGTCCCGCTGCGCCCCGCAGTCGGCAGACTCGGAAGGAAGCAACCATGAACATCGACATCCCCGAGGGAAAGGACGCGATCGAGTACGTGTGGGGCGAGATGGTCCCCGGCATCGGGATCGCCGCCTCGAAGTTCTCGCTGTCGGTGTACGCCAACACGACCCTCGGGCTCCGTGAGTTCGAGGCCGCACGGCTGCGGATCGCGCAGATCAACGGGTGTGTCTTCTGCCTCGACTGGCGGACCGAACGGGACGGGCGGAAGGTCGAGGAGGACTTCGCCGACGCGGTGACCCACTGGCGCACCACCGACGCCTTCGACGACCGCACCCGGCTGGCCGCCGAGTACGCCGAGCGGTACGCACTGGATCATCACGGCCTCGACGACGAGTTCTGGACCCGGATGACCGCGCACTACAGCCAGTCCGAGATCGTGGAGCTCAGCATGAGCATCGGTTCCTGGCTGACCTTCGGCCGGCTCAACCACGTGCTGGGCCTCGACACCGTGTGCATGCTGACCGGCGGCCCATCGCCCTCCGCCAAGCGGACAGACGCGCCATGACCCGGCGCGCCCGGCATGCGATCGAACACAAAGTCACTCATGGGTGTGCGGTGACTGATCGTGTGAGCAACATGTAGAACCCGTTCTCATTTCAATGAGAGTGAGGAACGCGACATGAGGGACAACACCTCGGGCGTTACCGGCTCGACCGGCGTCTCACGCCGTGGGTTCATCACCGGAACCGGCTCCATCCTGGGAGTCGTGGCCCTCACGGGCCGCGCCCCCGCGGCCCGCGCGGAGGCCGTCTCCGCGACCGCTCCGATCGCCACCGGGGCCCACGTCCCGGCCCTGGTGATCGGCACCGGATACGGCGGCTCCGTCGCCGCCCTGCGTCTCGCCCAGGCGGGCGTCGACGTGCACATGATCGAGATGGGCATGGCCTGGGACACCCCCGGCCCCGACGGCAAGATCTTCTGCAACACACTGGAGCCGGACCACCGGTCCTACTGGCTGCGGACCAGGACCAAGGCGCCCCTCAACTACTTCCTCGGCTTCCCGATCGACAGGAACATCTCCCGCTACACCGGGATCCTGGACGCCGAGGATTTCGGCGGCATCACGGTCTACCAGGGCCGCGGTGTCGGAGGCGGTTCGCTGGTCAACGGAGGCATGGCGGTCACCCCCAGGCGCGAGAACTTCGGCGCCGTCCTCCCGTCGGTGAACGCCGACGAGATGTACGACATCTACTACCCGCGCGCCAACGCCGGGCTCGGGGTCGGCACCGTCGACCCGGCCTGGTTCGACTCCGCCGCCTGCTACCAGTACGCCCGGGTAGGCCGCAAGCACGCCCAGCGTTCCGGCTTCCCGTTCGTCTTCGTGCCCGACGTGTACGACTGGGACTACATGGAGCAGGAGGCGGCCGGAACCGTCACCAAGTCGGCGCTGGCCGGGGAGATCCTCTACGGCAACAACCACGGCAAGAAATCACTGCAGCAGACCTACCTCGCCCGGGCCAGGGCCACCGGCAGGGTCGCCATCTCGCCGCTGCACAAGGTCACCTCGGTCGCCCCGGCGGCCGGCGGCGGCTACACGGTCGTCATCGACCAGATCAACACCAGTGGTGACACCACGGCCACCAAGACCGTGACCGCGGACCGGGTGTTCTTCGCCGCCGGCAGTGTCGGCACCAGCAAGCTGCTGGTCAAGCTGAAGGCCACCGGTGCGCTGCCCAACCTGAACGACGAGGTCGGCAAGGGCTGGGGCGACAACGGCAACGTCATGTGCGGCCGTGCCAACCACCTGTGGGACCCGACCGGCAAGCTCCAGTCGGCCATTCCCTGCTCCGGCATCGACAACTGGGCCGCCGGCGGCGCGTTCGCCGAGGTCGCGCCGCTGCCCACCGGGATCGAGACCTACGCCTCGTTCTACCTGTCGATCACCAAGAACCCGAACCGCGCCCGGTTCTCCTGGAACGCCGCGACGGGCAGGGTCGACCTGGACTGGCAGACCTCCTGGAAGCAGCCGTCCATCGACATGGCCAAGACGATCTTCGACAAGATCAACGCGAAGGAGGGGACGATCTACCGGACCGACCTCTTCGGCATCTACAAGATCTGGGGCGACCACCTCACGTACCATCCGCTCGGCGGCGCGGTCCTGAACAGGGCCACCGACGGCTACGGCCGCCTCACCGGCCACCCCGGCCTGTACGTCATCGACGGCTCGCTGATCCCCGGCAACACCAGTGTCAACCCGTTCGTCACCATCACGGCGCTCGCCGAACGGAACATCGAGAAGATCATAGCCACCGATCTGTGACGATGGCCCGCTGTGATAGTCGGCCACGGGCGCGTGTGGCCGACCTTCCCGCGGGATGAACACCGGGAAGCGACCCACACGAGCGTCAACGGGCGACTGCTCCGCTCATCACCTCGCGGCCCGATCGCCACGCCGGACGGCGGAGCCGGAAGCCCGTGACCGGACGGCACCGGCCAGGCCGGAGATCGGCGTCGCGGCACAGGCGCTTCCGTGCGGCCGGTAGTCACGTCTCGGGGTCCTCGATCTCCGGGGCCGAGGTCTCGGGAGTCACGGTCTCGGGAGATTCGGTCCTCTGAGTCACAGTCTCGGAAGGCGAGGGCTCGGAAGGCGAGGGCTCGGAAGGCGAGGTCTTGGAATCCGGGCTCCCGGAATCGTCACTCCTGCCAGGTCCGACAATCGCCGTTCCGGATGAATGGCCTTCTCCCGGGGGAGTGGTGACAATGGCGGCCTCCTTCGCGCGGAGCCCTTTCTTGACGAGCCGCTCCCGCAACTCGGCGAGGCTTGGTGTCGGGCACCGGGAGTCCACGCATATGTTGAACGCCGGATACATCAGCACGGCTCTCATGATGAGCGGCTCCGGCGGGTGCGAGAGGCGCCACTCCACCTTCCATTTTCCTCCGTACACCGTGGCCGGCTGAGAAACATGCGTCATGTTCTCCTCTGATTCGCCGGCCACCAGGAAGATTCCCCCGAGGCCGAGGTTCTCTACCGAACCGCTCCCGCTGAGCTTCTTCGCCGGACGTGGATCGGCGTCCTTGATGCTTCTTTCGCTGAATGTCAGTCGAGCCACTCTGGGGGCATCCGGTTCAGGCGCGTGCCCGTCGTCACCTCCCCTTGTCTGAATATATGCAGAAATCAGCGCGAAACAGCCTGTCACGACAGCGATTGCGAGACCGCTCATAAACGCCGGCTGCCTGTACCAGGGCCGGCCCCGCCCATTGGATCCGCCCGGGGCGGTGGGCTTCCTTCTTTTTGATGTCATGCACGACACATTGGCACACCAAAGGTCAAGTTTCGGGCCGGCACCACTTCCGCCTCCGCCCAGAACGGGATCTGTCCCACTTGGCTCATGGTGTCCCGGACATGAGCAACGACGCCGGGATTCCGCGGGTCGGCGGGGCGGTTCCCACAGTCCGGACCGAGTTCCGCGGCCCCGGAAATGCCGGTGCCGGCCGGCATGATGGGATCATGACTGACGCGCCTCCATCACGATGATCGCCGATGAGACCGCCTACGCCGAGGCGGTCCGGCTCGCGGTCGACGCCGCCGCGGCCTACTACGCCGACGGCACCTCAGCGCTGGACGACGACGCCTACGACCGGCTGGTGCACGGCGTCGCCGCCTACGGGGAGGCCCATCCCGACCAGGTCCTGTCATTGCGTTGGAAGGTCTCAGACCTTGTCGCCGTGGAGCCGGCCATCGGCGGATGCGCGCCTGGCCATGACGGCGTCCGGGGGATCTGGATCGAAGTCCGTGAAGCCGTGACCGTGCGTGACGATCACTGGCAGGTGGGGAGCGCGCGTTTCCAGCCGCCTGCGACGCGGCCGATGCCCCGTATGCGAATCTGTTCCACTATCGTCGTACTAGATCGACAACAGCGCCAAGGATACGACCGCGAGGATGGCCGATGGCACGCCGTACAGTCAAGGAATCCGTATGACCACCACCGCGCTCATCATCGGCGATCTACAGGCGGGCATCGTGGACAACTACCCCTTCGCCGCCGAGGTGGTTCCCGTCGTGGAAAGGGTTCTCCCTGCGGCCAGAGCCGCCGGAATCCCGGTGATCTTCGTACGGTTCGGGCTCCGGGTCTCAGGCCTTGACGTGGCAGCGGGAAACCAGGTGATCAACGCCCTGCACGGGGCGGGGACGCTGTTCCACGAAGAATCCCCCGAGACGCTCGTGCACCCGCGCATCGAGCCGTTGCCGGGTGAGGCCGTCGTCCTCAAGCGCCGCGCCAGCGCGTTCTCGGGGACCGACCTCGATCGGCTCCTGCGCGCCCAGCGCATCGACTCGATCGTGCTGGCCGGTGTTGCGACCGGGGCCATGGTCGCCGCTACGTTCTACGACGCCGCCGACCGCGACTACCGCCTGACCGTGCTCAGCGACGCCTGCGCCGACGGGGAACCGGACGTGCACGACTTCCTGATCAACCGCGTCTTCCCGGCCAGAGGCGCTGACGTCCTCACTGGCGACGAGTGGGCCGCCCGGCTGTGACCGGCCGTTCTCGCCAGGCACGTCCGCTCCTTCGCCATCGTGCTCACCCGGCGCCAGGGCCAGGATCTTCCGGGCCGGCTTCGCCCTCCTCCGCAAACGCGTGCTCCTCACCTGCTGGTGATCGTCACGCGCGGTCACCGCTTCGCGGACTTTGATCCGGATCCAGTAGGGCGTTCACGCAGGCCACGAGCGCCTCAGAATCGCCTCTCAAAACGCTGAGGTTGTGAGAGGAGTTCTGCGGACGGCGACCTGCAGGAACGCCTCACTGGACGTACGGCGTGCTGACCTCGCACAGCCGGTCCGTTCGTGAGAGGCCCTGCTGCTCCCGCTTTCCTCCAGGGCCGGCGCGAGGGGCCGGTTGTCGAGTTTGAAGCACAGGACGGCGTCGAGCAGGGCGGGCACGCGCTTCTGCGGTGGGGTGTCGGGACCCAAGGGGGCCGGCCGGCTTCGACGGCCTTCCGGTTGCGGGCGGCGTCGCGCTCGGACATGCCGCTCCTCTGTTTACGGATCGGCCCCGGGGTTCATAGCTTATGCGGGCCGCCTCCCCACTGGTTCTTCGCCAAGCGCTCACCGCCAAGATGGCCGGGGCCGTGCACCGCGAAAAGCGGTTACGGCGACCGGTGATCAAGGCCAGGGTCCCGTTCCGGGAGTTCCTCTCCGGGCGGCACGACCTGCCGTCCACCCGCTGCGGGCGCCGGCACCGCTGAGCCCGTCGCCGCTCCGGCCGGGGGAGCGGGCTGCGGCGCGCCGGGGCTCGCGGCCGGCTGGGTCCACGGCGTGAGCTCCGGCCGCTTGGCCGTGCGGCCGTCACCCGAGGAGCGGCCGCGGATGCGGCGGCCGATCCACGGGCCCGCGAACGTGGTGAGCCAGCGCAGCTCGGCCGCCGCCACCCGCCACGCCGCCGCCGGGGGCAAGGGCGGGAAGGGCAGCATCCACGTGTCGTCGTTGCCGGGCAGGCCGAGGGAGTGGGCCATGGCGGCGGCGATGCGGGCGTGGCCCGCCGGGCTCGCGTGCAGCCGGTCCGTGCCCCACATGCGCGCGTCGGTGACGAACTCCATCGCGAAGGTGTCCACCACCGTGACCCCGTGGCGGGCCGCGGCGGCGCGGATGCGGGCGTTGAGGTCGAGCACCTTGGGCCGGAGCGGCCGGGCTATCGGGGCGATCTTCCCGATATCCGGAAAAGTCACGGTAACCACGTGCGCGCCCGACTCGGTCAGGGCGGCGTACATCTCCTCCAGCACCTCCGCCACGGCGGCGGGCTCGCAGCCGGGGCGGATGAGGTCGTTCATGCCCGCCATGACCGTGGCCAGGTCGGGGCGTAGCGCCAGCGCGGGGGCCAGCTGCTCGGAGCGGATCTGGCCCGCGAGCCGGCCGCGGACCGCGAGGTTGGCGTACAGGAGACCAGGGTTGGCGCGGGCCAGGTGCTCGGCGAGGCGGTCGGCCCAGCCGTGGTGGCCGTTGACGTCGTCGCCGTCGCCGAGGCCCTCGGTCTGGCTGTCGCCGAGCGCGACGTAACGCGTGTAGGCGGTCATGAGGTCTCCCTTCCGGCGCGGGCCATGCGCTCGCCGAGTGTCCGCGCCGTCTCCAGGCACCAGGCGCGGGTCTCGCGCTCCAACCTGCATCCGGCCAGGCAGGATAGGTAGGGGCCGACGTGCTCGCCCTGGCGCAGGAACGTCTCCTCGTCCAGCTCGCCGCGCAGGCGCAGCAGGAGCTGCTCGAACACCTCCAGCTTGGCGGCGGCCTCCCGGGCCCGGTCGTGCAGTTGCTCGATCACCGGCGCGGGGTCGAGCAGGTCGACGGCGTGCACCTTGACGGCCAGGTCGTCGCGGATGAGCAGGGGCTTGGCCGGTGTGGCGGCGAAGGCGGCCAGCTCGCCGAGCCCGGCCTCGGTCACCTTGAACACGCGCTTGTTGGGGCGGCCCCGCTGGACCACCTCCCGGCCCGTGACAAGGCCGTCGGCCTCCAGCTTGGTCAGCTCGGCGTAGAGCTGCTGCGGGGCGGCATACCAGAAGTTGGAGACGCCGATGTCGAAGATCTTGGTGAGCTGGTATCCGCTGTATTCGCCGTCGAGCAGCGCCGCCAGCACCGCGTGTCTGAGGGCCATCGGCTCAATACTCATGAATATGAGTAGTCATGGATATGACTATATGCTGCCGGGCACCTCGGTGCCAGAGGGCCGCCCCGGAGCGCGGGGCCAGGCCCGCGGCCGGCAGGACGGCCATGGCGGCGGTGCCCGGCGGGGCCAGGCCCGAGACCCGGGCGGCCAGTCGGCGGCCGGCCGGGGCGCGCCGCCCCAGGCGGTCCACCAGCTTGAAAACCACCCCGAGATGACCCGCTTGAACGGCGGCCAGGCGGCCTTGTCGATTGGAATCCGGCACCGTTGTGCCACTGACAGATGTGACAGAACCGTCCTGGTCATATTGATGATCGTCAGCGGTGTGTTGTCCGCCGGAATCGGCTCTGCCGCTGACGTCGGTGACACGATGCAGGAGGGTCACGTGGCGTTACGGTCTCGGCATGCTCGGTTTCGCCTACCAGGCGAGCCGGGAGCTTCGCGCGGCCGGCGGGACCGACGCCCGCCGGCACGGCGGCGGCCCGGAAGCCTGCCCCCGCAGGAACTCCAGGTCGCCCGTCTGGCCGCCGAAAGCCTGTCCAACCGCCAGGTCGCCGGGAAACTGTTCCTGCCGCCCCGGACCGTCGGATCGCATCTGCACCACGCGTTCCCCAAGCTCCACGTCACCGCTCGAGGAGATCTGAGCAGCGCACCGGCGTCACCTCAGGCTCACGGCCCGGCTTGACGGTGGTCGTCTCGTCGCGCAGGAAAATCCGAGGAATCGGACAGTCCGCCTTGTTAGCGTGCCCGTATGCGTTCTCAGCCGGCCTTGCTACCGCGCTCGACACCGGCGGCTTCGGGGTCTCGTCCCGTTCGATCGCCGCGTTGCTGGACCGGCTCGAAGCACAGTCCGTCGAGCTCCACTCCATCATGGTCGTACGCCACGGTCACGTCGTGGCCGAAGGCTGGTGGGCGCCGTACTCGGCCGGGCGCCCGCATCTGCTCTATTCGCTGACCAAGTCGTTCACCGCGGTCGCGGTGGGGCTCGCGATCGCCGACGGGCTGCTTTCGCTGGACGATCGGGTGGTGGACGTGCTGCCCGACCACGTTCCGGCCGAGATCTCCGCGCAGGGACGCCGCATCACCGTGCACCACCTGCTGTCCATGACGGCCGGGCACAGCATGGACAGCCTCGCCGAGGCCTGGCAGCTGGAACCGGACGATCTGGTGAAGGGCTTCCTGCGCGTACCGTTCTCCGAGCCTGAGGGAACTCGGCACACCTATGACAACGCGACCGCTTTCGTCCTGGCCCGGATGGTGGAACGGGTCACGGGCCGCGGCCTGCCGGAGCTGCTCGACGACCGCCTGTTCCAGCCGATGGGCGTCGACCACGCCGAATGGGATCGGGTGGCGAGCGGTGCCGCCTTCGGATTCCACGGGCTGCACCTCACGACCGAGGCCGTCGCCGTTTTCGGTGAACTGCTGCTGCGCGGAGGCCTTTGGGGCGACCGCCGCCTCGTCCCGCGCGAATGGGTGGAGCTGGCGACCAGACGGCACATCGATACCCTGCCGTTCGAGGACGGATCGGGGGACGCCGACTACCTTTGCGGGTACGGCTACCAGTTCTGGATGTCGCGTCACGGTCACCACGGTGACGGCTCCTTCGGCCAGCAATGCGTGGTCGTCCCGTCGCACGATCTCGTAGTCGCCGTGACCGGCGCCCATACGCAGGCACAGGCAATGCTCGACGCCATATGGGAGTGCCTGCTGCCCGGCCTGGACCACGCGGGAAGGACCCGGGACGACGAGATCCTCGCCGATCGGCTGCGGCGGCTGTCACTCGCGCCGGTGCCGGGTCCGGCTGGTGCTCGACGCCGACGCGGGGACAGCGGTGGCGACGTGGAACACCGTGCCCCTGACCAGCCCCAACCTGGAGTTGCATCTACGGTCGCCGCTGATGTCCCGGCCTGACGTCGCCTAGGGATGGTGACCGGGGCGTCCTGTGATGCCCGGCGCCGCGCTGGCCAGCCACCCCGAGGACGACGGTCCTCTGGCGCGTGGGGAAGCGGTTGATCAGCGGTGGGCCGTTGCGATGAGGCGGCGCAGTGCGGCGTGGGCGGGTGGGCCCCATGTGGCCTTGCCGCCTGGGCGGCCGCGGACGCCGGCGTCTCCGATGAGGACGCCGCTGAGGGCGCGTCCCACCGCCCATCCGCGGGCGCGGCGCAGGGTCGCGGCGTCCGGGGCCGGCTGGTAGGCGTCATGGAGGCGGTCGGCGGTGCCGTCCGGCAGCAGGATCCAGGCGGCAGCGAGGTCGCAGGCCGGATCGCCCGCGAAGAGGTCACCGAAGTCGATCACGCCGCAGATCGTGCCGTCCGCGGTGAGGACGTTGGCTGGATGCAGGTCGCCGTGGAGCCATAGCGCCGGGCCTGCCCAGTCGGGCGCGGCGGCGGCGTCTTCCCAGACCGCGCGGACGGCGTCGGGGTCGGGGATGAGCCCCAGCTCGGTGGCCGAGGCGAGCTGGTTGGCGAACCCCTCGGAGTGGTCGGCCAGCGGCCCTCCGCGGCCCCGGCCGGTGGGCGCCTGTTCGGGGGCGGGTTGGTGAAGTGCCGTCAGGAAGGCGGCCAGGGCGGTGGCCGCCTCCGCTGCGCGTGTGACGGGGGCAAGGTCGGCCGGCGCGCCCGGCACCCAGGTGGTGACGGTCCAGGGTCGCGGAAACCGTGCGGAGGGCTCGCCGAGGCGCTGTGGGACGGGAACCGGCAGAGGAAGGCGTGGGGCGAGGGCGGGCAGCCAGGTGTGCTCCTTGCGCAGCAGCGCGTCCGCAGACTCCGTCGCCCAGGGCAGCCGGACGGCGAGGTCGTCGCCGAGCCGCCACAGCTGGTTGTCCCAGCCACGCGCGCCGAGCCGCAGAGGGTAATCGGCCAGGTCGGGGTGTTGGTCGCGCAGCAGATCCCGCACCAACTCCGCGGTGATCTCGATCTCGGTGTGCGTCATGCGGATCAACGGTAGCCGGATGGCAGCCGACCCGTTCCAGCTGCTGGAGGGGGACCGGGTCATGGAGGCGCAGGCGTCTGGACCTCGCTCGAACGGTGTTCCCAAACGCCCACGCCTCAGACCGGGAGACCCCGGGTTTCGGGCGTTTCCCAGGCCGTCAGATGCCGGTCAGGGGCGGTTTCCCCCCGCGCGCACTGATTGATCAGCTCGAACGAGGGCTCGCCGGTCCTGATCGGGGAGATCCTGCAGAAGGGCGACCACCGGCTCCAACACCGCCATCGTGGCCTCGTGTCGGCGTACCGGCGAATGTGCGAAGGCAAGTACGCGCAGATATGCAGAGGGCGGCGGAGGGGTCGGCCGGAGTGTCGCCGCGTCGCCGGGTGTGGACCGGGCCGAGGCGGGAAGGGTCAGGGCCGGCCCGGGCACAGTCGCTGGGTCAGGAACTGCTCGAAAGTCAGCAATTTTGGGTGCTGTCGGCGCAGGGCCGGGATGTCGGCCTGGTAGCCCTCTTCGGCGAACCACTCGAACATGCGCTCGTCGATCGGCAGCGCCTCGAACCTGGTCGGGGTGGCGGTGACACGCTCGTAGATCTGGGCGACCTCGGGGAAGGTGAGCTCGTCGCCGGCGAGTTCGATCTGTCGGCCGATGAAGTGCTCGGGGTTGTCGAAGGCGTCCGCGGCGAAGGTTCCGATGTCGTCGCTGGCGATGAACTGCATCGGCTTGTCCGGCTTGACCGGCAGGGACAGGAGCCGCTCGCCTTCGGCGCCGGCGTAGTGCAGCAGGTTGTTCATGAAGAACACCGGCCGCAGGATGGTGGCCGGTACGCCCAGCGCCAGAATGTGCCGCTCGATCTCGGCCTTGCTTTCGAAGTGGTCGATGCCGGTGCGGCGTTCGGCGCCGCCGACGGAGCTGTAGACCAGGTGGGCGATGCCGCTGTCACGGGCGATGTCGGCCACGGCCTTGCCCTGGCGGACCTCGGCGGCGAGGGTCTCGGGCTCGTAGGCCAGCGCCTGGACGCTGAAGACGCCGTACACGTCGCGCATCGCTTCGCGCACGGAGGCGGGGTCGTCGAGATCGCCGCGGACCAGCTCGGCGCCTTGGTCGCGCAGTGCCTGGGCGGCGGGCTTTCCGGGATCACGCACCAGCGCACGGACCGCCCAGCCGCGGGCAAGCAGTTGGCGGGCGGTGGCTCCGCCCTGGTTGCCGGTGGCGCCGGTGACGAGAACAACACGGGAAGTAGACATGGTGGGACAACCGCCTCTTATTCGGAGCGTTTTGCTCCGGGTAATTTAACTCGGAGTGGAACGCTCCGCAAGCGGTATCCTGCATCCATGTCCGACCCCGTGACACCGCGCAAGCGAGGGCCTCAGGCGTTGGCGGCCCGCAACGACCAGGCGCTCATCGAGGCTGCCCGCCACGTGTTCACCACTCAGGGATTCGACGCGCCCGTCGCGGCCGTCGCCGAGCGCGCAGGCGTGGGTATGGGCAGCCTGTACCGCCGCTACCGCACCAAGGAAGAGCTCCTCCAACGTTTGTGCGTCGACTCGATGGAACGCGTCGCGACCGCTGCCCAGGACGGCCTGGCCCACGAGGACCCCTGGCGGGGACTGGCCCACTACATCCAGCAGTGCGTGGCCTTCGGCTTCGGCGTCCTGGCCCCGCTGGCCGGCGCCATCGACGTCACGCCCGAGATGCGGCAGGCCAACCAGCGAGCCCAGCACCTGGCCGACGAACTCATCGCCCGCGCCCACCGCGCAGGAGTGCTTCGCACGGACGTGTCCACCATGGACATCTCCCTGCTCATCGGCCAGTTCAGCCGCACAGCCCCACCCCCGCCCGGGCACGGTGAGAAAGAGATCCGCTCCCGGCTGCTGGCCATCGCCCTGGACGGCTTGAAAGCCCACAACACCGGCCCGCTGCCCGGCGAACCACCCAGCGCTCAGCGCTACCAGGCCCTGTGGGAGAGCTGATGAGCACAGCACCTGACGACGGTAGGAGCCCCTTGATGTCTGCCCTTGCCGCGACATGTCGCTCACGCCTCGGCCAGGAGCTTCCGATCACATCTGCGTGGCGGGCAGATACAAGGTGGTCGACGTCGGGGCCGCCCGCCTCGCTGACGACCGTGTCGTCGTAGTAGTAGGAGTGCCAGACCCCTCCGCGTGTACCTGGTGACACGGCTCTTGACGGCACCCCGGTCCTCGGCATCGACAAGGTCGGCCCGCAGGTGATCCGGTAGGCGAACACCAGCCTGCTGACCCGGATGATCGCCGACCTGGAAGCCCGGCTCGCCGAGCCGGCAGCGGGCTGACCAAGGCGGAACACGGCACAACCGTGTTCCGCCTTGGCGGAGAGCGTCGTACCGATACCTGGACCTACTGAACCGGCCGCACCAGGACGAATGAGAAATCCAGTCCCGTCCTGCGGTTCAGCGGGATATCGATCTTGACTCTGTGAGCGATCTCATTACGGCTGATGCCTAATCCATGAGCGATGAGCCATTCGGGACGGACCGGCACGGGGTCGTCGAAGGTGGCCGTGATCTGAAGGGGCCACGGATTCTCGGGAACGGGAGGTGCGTGGAGTTCCCAGCACCCGTCCCAGTCGAGCGCGAACCGGTTGCGCCGGGCGACCAACGGGTCGAGAAGGGTATCCACGACGAGGGAAGGCGAGTTGGCCGAGTAACCGGCCAGAAGGCCGGCGGGCAGTGAGCGGACCGGGACGCGATCGTGGACGGTGAGCTTGCTGGTCCGGCCACAGGAAACGCAGTTGACCAGGAGCCAGACGTCGAGAAGTTTGCCGTTGGCGTTGACGCGGAACCTGCCGTTGCCGATGGTGGCGCGGCCGGAAGGGCAGGCCACGCACCGGAGGGCGAGCAGGGGCAGGCAGGTGCGCCGCACCACCCAGGGCAGCACGATATGAGGATGTGAAGACATGATCTCTCTGAAGACCTGACGGAGAGCACGGAAAACAGAGCCGACGGCGTCGTCGGCGACCGATGCGCAGGGAAGTGTCAGGTCTAAGACCGTGTCCTACATGGTGAGTTTGAGATGTCGCCTATGGCAGGTCATGGCTGCAACGAGGGTGAGAAAGGCCAGGTAGGCGTAAGGGTGACGCTCGTAACGGGGTGACAGGCGCCGGTAGCCGAACAGCCAGGAGATAGTTCGTTCGATCACCCAGCGATGGCGGCCCAGTCGCTGGCT
>NZ_JBVJHH010000060.1:0-50693 GCF_055586905.1 Streptosporangium sp. NPDC048886 | reverse complement strand
CAACCGCTCCCGCCGGTCGCGTTCCGCGGCGGTCAGCCCGCCACCCTCGGCATACCTCATACCTCCGGGATAGCCGATTGCCGCAGGCCATCACAGGCCGACCCCGT
Source organism: Streptosporangium sp. NPDC048886 (assembly GCF_055586905.1). Classification (NCBI taxonomy): domain Bacteria; kingdom Bacillati; phylum Actinomycetota; class Actinomycetes; order Streptosporangiales; family Streptosporangiaceae; genus Streptosporangium; species Streptosporangium sp. NPDC048886. Next base: position 50,586 of record NZ_JBVJHH010000060.1, on the reverse strand, counting down.
CGTAACACCAGCCTTTCAAGCTCAGCAGCCGTAGAGCTTCTCGAATGAGCAGGTGAGGACATGGCGCAGGGGACGGTGGCTGTCGGCTTCCCGGAGGACCGGGTGGCGATCTACAACGCCCTCGACGAGAACGGCGTGAAGTTCGGGCCTCCAGGTCGCCGATATGTACGCCACAAGATCGGTGTGTAGCCATCGATCGTATGGGACAGTCGGGGCACTGTTATCTACACGGGTTCGAAGCGGGAGCTATGGTGGCAGAGTTTCAGCTCGGCGACTACATCCTGGTGCAGGACGGCAGGACCCTTGAAATCTTTCACCGGGGCCTGTCCGAGAGCAGCCGCTACCACGTGGTGTTTCTTGGGGTGGATGTCCAACCGCAAGGTGACGGGTTCAAGGTTCGGCTCGGCGCCAGGCAGGGCGACGACCAGGTCACGGGCGGGGTGAGACTGAAGATGGACCAAGAGGAGTTCGCACGTTTTCGTGATTTCATCGCCTTGGCCATCGCGGCACGCGACCAGGTGAGCGCCCTGAACGAGTCCGCCTCTGAACCAGTCCAGGACTGATAGAGGCTTCGATCACCCCGATTTCGGAAAGGCTGCTCCGCCATGGTGCCGAAGGCGGTTCCCCCTGCCTGGGCTTTCAAGGGCGGAGCGGGTGACGGGATCGAACCCGCGCTGTCAGCTTGGGAAGTCTCTATCGCACCTGGCCGCTGACCTGGGAAGACGCTGACCTGCGGGGGAGCGCTTCGAGTACCCGTGATTCCCCGTGAGTCCCTCTTGGTCACTCTCCTGACGGGCACGCAACGGGCACGACGCCAGTACGCCTGCCCGAACCGCATGAGCAGCTCCGGCAGGGGCGCTCTGATCAGCCGCACATGGACCAACGCACCTACGCTCTAGGCAGGGGCCTGTGAAACATGAAGGCCTCGGGCGACCGCGTCGAGCGCGTCCTTCGCCGCCTCCGACGTGGTGACCCTGAGCACCACCCCGTGATCTGCCACCCACATCATGTCCGTGCGGTCCTCGGAGACGACTGGATCGGTGGCCTTCTTGGGCTCGACGGGATGCCGCATGACATTCAAAGCAAGAATGTCCAGAGCATCGCTCATCTTGCGCTGTGGATGGTAGACGGACACCTGCACCATTCGACCACCATCGCCTCGCCAGCGAAGCGCCTTTCCGCTCAGGTCAGCGGCCGTTGCGGACACGGCTTCCGGCTGGCTGAGGCCATCAGGCAGGTAACGTACTTCAACCCCATCGACCTTGAGGGCAGGGGTGACCGCGGCGGGGGGGCCGGCGGCGATTTGAGCGGGCTGTGAGGCGACGACATAGGCCGAGCCCGCCGCCACCGCGACGAGTACGGCCGCGATTGTGGCAACCAGCTTGGGGCGGGCTACCCTTCGCCGAAGCGGTATCGGAGCGGTTTCCTCTGCCAGCATCTGGGGCTCAGGCTGTGACAATCCGTCCTCCTCATTACAACGAGGATCAACAATAACGCAGACGCGGATTCGTGAAGATCGAAATTGGCGCGGCCGAACCTCTGGCGCTTCAAAGTTTTGATCTGGAAGCGCTCTGATCTACGACTGTGGCCAACCCCGATACTCAGTGAGTCAGGGTGGGCTTAATCCGGTTTGACGGACATCCGAGATCAGGGGCTCGTCAAACCGGATCAAGCCCAGACAGATCCGGAGCTCGCTGGGAGGGCGGACGAAGAGCCGTCTGAGCCAATTCGGCGCCGTCGCCTGTCGATCGCTGGGATTGGCGCATCTGGCGAAGGCGATCTGTCGAAACGGGTCGAAGATCTGCTGGCGGAGCGGTTCAATCGGTCAGCGTGACCGCCCCGCTCCTCGACACTGGCCCCTTGATCGCTGTCGTTGATCGAGATGACAGGCACCATGCCTCATGCGTACGGCTTCTTGAGGAGTTGAAAGGACCACTACTCCTCCCCTTGACGGTCTTGATCCAAGCCGGTCGGACGATCAACAGGCATATGGGGCCTGACGTACACGCGCTTTCGGGTTGCTGCTGGTCGGCGACATGATGTCCTGTCGGGCGGTGCCGGTTCTCCGGGCTGTAGTAAGGGCGTACGGAACTGGCGGCCCCCTGCGGTCTCCGCGGGCAAAGGTGACGATTGCGATAACCTCGGTCGGGTTGAAGCTTAGGGGGTGAGTCACGCGGTGCCGGAGCCACTCGACGACACGGAGCTCGAACGCCACATGCATGAGACGCTCGCGCTCGTGGAGCTGCTGTGGGCGGGGGAAACGCCCCACGAACACGTGCGGGACGAGCCGGAAGCCCGCGGCGAGACCCAGGACGGACAGGTACGCGTGGCCGTCCGCCCTGGGGGCGTCGAGCTCATAACCCTCGCCCCCCGCTTGCTGCGGCTCCCACCGGACAGGCTCGCGGAACTGGTCCGGGAGGCCGTCAACGCGGCCATGGCCGATCTCCTCGGCCGCTCCTCCGCCGACGTGCCCGATCTGGCTGAGCTGGCCAGGACGCTGAACGAGGTCCGGGACGAGGCCCTGTACCGGATGGATGTCATCTCCCAGTCGATCGCCTCGGCGATGGCCAGAATCCGCAAGCGGACCTTCGTCGCCGGGGACTCCTATCCGCCTGGCTTGGAGAACCTCATCGACATGACGCGGCGCCACCTCGACGACGCGCTGGCCGGCGTGGACGGCGTGGCGGAGCCCGTGCGCGGAAAGGGGGAGGCCGCCCGGGGGCGGGTGCGCGTGGTGGTGACGGATGGCCGGGTGGAGTCGGTGCTGATCGACCCCAAGGCGATGGTGGCGGGCTCGCATGAGCTGGCCGAGCAACTGCGCGAGGCGATGAACGCGGCTTTCGAGGAACTGCCGCGCGCCAGACGCCGCCAGGGCGCGGCCAGCGTGGACCTGGAGGAACTGGCCCGCCGGGCGCGGGAGACGCAGGGCGCGAGCATCGCCCAGATGCACGCCGCCACCCGGGCGCTGCGCGACATCATGACCAGCATCCAGGGGCCGGAGTGAGGTGCTCGGTGGACTCCGAAGGAATCTTGTACAGGCCCACACACACCTACCAGGCCGCCACGGGCGTGGGCGCGTCGGCGGAGGAACTGCGGGAGCGCCTGGCAGCCTTCGACAAGGAGCTTGCCGGGGACGGCGACGCGTTCGGCGCTGACGACCTGGGCGCCCTCATCGCGACGATCCACGGGGCCATCTATCAGATGGCTTTCGAGTCCTACGGCGACAACACCGGTGAACTGGAGACGTACGCCGGTGATCTGCAGGCGATGGGTGTCAGCCAGGAGTGGAGCGAAGACGCGGCCGTGGTCGAGATCAACAACGTTCGAGAGATGCTCGGGTAGCCGTCGTGGGGATGCAGCTACCCGCCAGGCTTGGCAAATTCATGAACATGGCCGGTCGGCAATGGCCGATGAGCGATGAGGAGAAGCTCCTCAGGATGGGCTTGGCCTGGCTCGGCCTGAGCGGCGACATGGGGAGGCTGGCAGGTGGCGCCGACGCGCACGCTGCCGGAGCCTGGACAGCGCAGGAGGGCAGGAGCATCACCGCCGCCCGCGACGCGTGGGATGCCGAGGACTCACCGCACAAGAACCTGCTCGACGGCCTGACGGGAGCGGACATCGTCGGTCTCGGGCTGATGGTGTGCGCTGCGATCGTCCTGGTGCTCAAGGTGAATTTCATAGTCCAGTTGATCCAGCTCGCCGTCCAGCTCTTCCAGGCGATGATGGCCGGGCCGGCGACGTTGGGGGCGTCGACGCTGCAGATCCCCATCCTCCTGGAGATCACTGGCAGGCTGCTCGACCTGTGCGTCACCATGGCCATGAACGGCGTCATGGGCGGATGAGCCGCCTCAGCCTCCCGCAAGCCCCTTCTCGTACTCTTCCATCGCCGATTCGCGCGAGTGGTAGGAGGGGAATTCGATGACCCGGCCGTCCTCCCGCAGGACGAGGAGGGGCCCGGCGCCCAGCAGGCCGTCCTCGGGGTCGCGGGTGCGCAGGTAGGAAACGGTGGTGTAGACGAACAGCCAGCCGTACGGCCGCTCGATCGTGGCCTCGTCGTTGACCGCGAACTCCTCCTCACCTTCCTCGGGAGGGAACTCCCTGGCTACGTAATCGCGGACGATCCGCTCGGCCTCGGCCCTGGTTATCACCACTGTCCTCCGTCACGCCGTCCGGTAGAAATCGAACCGGGGGAACCCTCCGTGGGGATTCGCGTCGGCCATGAGCCTCCGCTGTCCGTCCAGGTACGACATCTTGCCCCCCACGTTCCCGATGTTGTAGACGTGCCCCGCACCCTGGCCGCCGTGCGCCACGATGATGCCACGGGAGCCGGGGTTGTTCGCGATCAGCTGCTCCACTTCGTCCAAGGAGTTCAGCCCCGTTCGCATCTCGGTGGCCTGCCTGCCGTAAACTCCGCGGGCCACGGGGATCGGCACGCCCCTGGCGCGGGCTCCGGCGACGGCGGCACGACCTGCCAGGATGTCGTCGACCGCCAGGGCGACCTCGGTGCAGTTTCGGGTGGAACCGGTGGGGTTCACGTGCCGCATGGCGACTCTGGTTTCGTACCGACTGAGGGGGCGCCCGCCCGCCTCCCTCAGGAGCCGGTTGATCTCCTGATGGGCGGCCCGCATGGCGGTCTGCTGGGCCGCCGTCATCGGCGTGTTGCCGCCCTCCAGCAGATGGACGCGCTGGGGACGTATGCCGACCAGCGGGATCTCGCCGTGTCGCCGGGCGGCGTAGCGGGCGGCCTCGTCGTCGACCCCGGCCAGCCGCTGGGGACCGCCGCGCCGCGCGCCCCCGTGAGGCGCCTTTCTCCTGAACCAGGGCGCCGCCTTGCGGAAAAGCCCCAACGCTGCCCCACCGAGCTTCGCCATTCGGGATGTATAGCACGATTACCGACGCCGCATGGCGGCCTTAGCGGTTGTAGATCACCGATAGGAAGCGCGCCAGCACCGCCTCCCGCGCACCCAGCACTGCCTCCCACGCGACGGCGGGCAACGCGTCCAGGACGACGTTGACCTTGTCCTGGGCGACAGTGACGAGAAGGGCCGGCCCCCAGCCACCGACTGCCCGATGCTTGTCGCGCTCGCCCAGGAGCCTGAGGCATTCCCCTTAAGGCCCTCGGCATGGTTGATCAGTGGAAAGGCCCTGTGGAAGCCGCCGTGGCCGCAGAGCTTCGGCTTCTCGACCCGGGGTGAGATCGCCGCCCTACTGAGCAGCCATGCCCGAGTGGCGTCGTCGCCCTGGGCGGGGAGGAACTGTTGTGCCTGCCGTACGGCCTCGTGGGCGGCGTGGCCTTCGGCGGCATAGGACCTGTAGGTGTAGGTGCAGGCTTGGATGATCGGGTGTCCGCTCTCCTTGGCAGCCGGGGCGGAGACGTGTCCATCCCCTGAAAGCGTGGAGACTCGGTTATGCGGCGATGGTCTCCTGAGACCTCGCCTTGGTGGCTGTTCGCGCGGTCATGATCTGTCGCTCGTAGACGATCGGGGGTAGCCCGTCGGCGGCACTATGTCGGCGGCGGGTGTTGTAGAAGTCGGCGATCCAGGAGACGAGGGTGGCGGCTTCGCCGGCGGTCGCCGCCAGACGTCGGCGGAACCGGTCGGGCGGGCCGCTCTGAAGCAGGTTGCTCAGTTCGTTGATGTGTGTGGTGAGCCCTTGGTAGATGGCGCGGGCGGGGAGCACGTGCTCCAGGCGGTGGAAGCCGATGGTGCGGGCTTCGAGGCACTCGATGCCGAGATGATCTATCTCCATGCGGCCAAGGATCGGGATCGGGCCATCGCCGACGCGCTGGGAGAGATCGTCAAGGAAGGGCTCAAGCCCAAAGACTATGATGATCCGCCTCTCGTCGAGATCAAGATCAACTGATCTGGCACGGATCTGGCACACGAGTGAGAAGCGGCCCCTAAACAATCAAGGCCCGGGGCCGGAAGTTATCCGTGACCTGGGCCTTTGGAGTGGGGCGGATGACGGGAATCGAACCCGCGCTGTCAGCTTGGGAAGTGCATGGATCACGCCTCGTAGGAGCGCTGAGCTGGGCGTCGGGCCGGTCGTGAGTGACCGTGTTTGACCCCTCGTCACCCTGTCTAATTGCACGCTAATTGCACGACGATCAGCCCGTGACCTGGCCTTACCCGCGCGGCGCGCACTCTGCCCGTGGTCTGCTCGGCTTGTCCCGGGTCGAGGGCGGACGGGATGAGCAGGCTTCCACCTCCGCCATCTACGGAGCCCCAGAACAATGCGGCGATCATCCCGGAGCCGGAGTACCCTCGCCGGAGGTGTAATCGTAGTGTCGGCCGCACTTCCGTCAGGGCAGACCTTACTGTCGGGCGCGGCGAAGTTCGGCTTCGATGAAAAAGCGGTGGTCATGGACGGTGAAAGCACCCTCGGATTGGATGCGCTCATGGAGAGCGCGTAGTGGTTTCTCGTAGCGATTGTGATCGAAATCGGACACCTGCCACGGGACAGCGCGTAGGTGGAAGACTATGGCGCCAATGTCCTGAAAGGTGTAGTCGATCATCTCTTCCCGGGCGTCCAGCATGCGCAGCCCGCATTTGTGGAGCTGCTCCTCCGCGACGGCTAAAGTCCAGCTTTTTGGATCCGTGGAGGATGGTGTGCCCAGTGCAAGGTTCAGCTCTAGGTTATTACGGCTGCCTACTTGCTGCGTGAGTAGTCGGCCACCTTCGGTTAGAACGCGCGCCACTTCGGCCGCATCAAGCGCGCCATGCCTGTTGAGTACGAGATCGAAAGTGGCTTCGCGTGCAGGGATGCGATCTGCCGTACCGGCCAGCACAGTAACGTTCATCGGCCTGAGCCGCTTGACGGCGACGGGTACGTTGGGCTGCCATCCCTCCATGGCGATGGTGTGGCGGGGCAGCGGAGATAGAGAGGCTAGGACCTCTCCTCCGCCGGTGTCTATGTCGAGCAGTCGCCGCGTTGTCGGAAGCAGCGCCGAGGCTCGTTCGGTGTAAGCCCAGGATGGTTTCCCGCCAGTTGTTCTGCCGCGTAACCAGCTGAAGTCCCAGCCGAGGGTAGATGCTTGAGCGGCTTGGTCTACAAGATCGTCGTAGCTGAGCACTCGGTCACGCTAATGAGGTTCATGGCTGGTGGCCACTGGATTACTGGCGCGGTTGACTTTCTTGGACCGAGCGGTTCCCCGCGCTGTCAGCTTGGGAAGTCTCTATCACGCCTGACCGCTGAGCTGGGGAAACGCTGACCTGCGGGGGAGCGCTCCGGCTGCCCGTGACTCCCCGTGAGTTCCCTTTGATCACTCTTCTAACGGGCACGCAACGGGCACGGCTGTTCGCTACGGATCATGATCCGCTTGTTAGGCCCAGGCTGCTGGCGAAATCCTCTGAGAACCCTACGACGACCTCATCGCTGCCCACCCAAAAAGACTCAGGGCTTGTCCAGCGTGGTGCCGCAGCAATGAGCCAGGCAGAACCGGCCGAGAAGTCAAGCCGGACCGCGGTCGGACACGGCACCGGGCCTAAGGCTCCGACTGCCTCGTCCCAAAGGATCTGTGCTCCCGCGATTGGCTGCTCAACTAGGTTCACCCAACGGGGGTATGTGATCACGTCCCACCGGGGCGGCCCGTCCGGTTCTCCCACGTTCCGTAGATGGACGGACATCGGCGAGGGGAAGATCTCCAGACCGTAGTGGGTGAAGGAGGAGCCCCAGACGGCCGAGTAGACCCCCGCGTCCGTCATGGTCAACTCCACTCCCATCACGGGATGGTGCCAGTCGCCGTAGTCCCAATCCTCGATGTGCTCGTTGTAGTCATGGAGGCCGTAGTAGGTCGCCTTTTCGATCTGGCGCCCGACTAACTGGCCAACGACAGCCTCGTACTCAGCCGCGTTGCCCAGTCGTCGCGGGTCGTAAGTCATGCGTGAATCGCCTCCGGAACATTGCGGCCTACGTTGATCAACCACGTTCCCCGGTGAGCCAGGGTGAGGAACGAACCCTGGATCTTCGATCGCCCCCGACCACAGCAGACCTCAACCACGATGAGGCGATCGTAGGGCTGCAGCTGGGCGGTGGCGCGACCCAAGGCCGGCGGATGCGTGGGTACGGCGCGGTGTGCGTGCGGCGGCGGCCCGGAGTCCTGCGCGCCGCCGGGACCGGCCCCCAGGCCGCATGCCCGGCGCGCGCCGGCAGGCGCAGGGCCGGGCGACGGCGCGCAGCGCCGCCGCCCCTTGATACCTACGAGAACAATTCGGCAATGTCTAGTGACGCAACAGATTGACCGTCCGCTTTTTAGGAAGACCAATTATCTCGGTCAGGTAGCGGGGACCGTGGTCAGAGGGTAGTAGACGGTAGCCGAAGTGAGTCCATGTGCGGGGACGTTGCTGTCACGTATAACTATGGTCATCCGGTGGCAAGCCCCGACGAAGGAGGGGTTGGCGTCGATCGCTTCAGCTGCCAACGGCGGCTATCGAGGTCAGCGATCGTCACGGCCTCGCCATGGGAATCGACAAAACCAACCGCTTCAAGGAAGTGGTGTTCGTACATGCGGATTGTTTCGGCGATCTGCTGGAACCCACAGGGCATGTCGGGGTCTTTTATTGATCATCCCGTGTGTACCTCGTGTGTTGGATTAGATCACAATCTTGACGCGATTGATATGTTCGAGCTTGTTGATCTTAATGAACCATGATCCTGGAGTCATGGGCGACAGGCACCGTAGACGGCCGTTCGAGTTCTTGTTACTGCTGGTACTAGCGGGTGTGGTGGCGGCGGCGGTGCCGTTGATACCTTCAACGTGGCCGCTGGCGGTGCGATTGATGCTGGCCGTAGTGGGGGCGATCGCGGCAGGGGCTGCGGGATCGTATGTCAGTGAGTGGCTTACTGCTCGACGAGCGGCCAAGGCCGTCGAAGATACCGCGATTGCTGAGGAGGAGACACGGCGGGCGGCGCTGGTGGCCACGCGTGAGGTGGCTGCGGCGGGTGAGAGCGTGGCGGGATTGTTGCGTCCCGAACGTGGGGCGGTTGCGTTTGCCGGACGTGTAGAAGAGCTGAAGTCGCTGACCGGCTGGTGCAGGGATGAAGTGGCGTGCCCGGTGTGGTTGCTGACCGGTCAGGGTGGGGTGGGAAAGACCCGGCTGGCTTTGCATCTAGCCGAGTCGCTGCCTTTTATGGAGTGGAAGTTCCTACAGGTTCAGCCGGGGCAGGAGGTGGCGGCCGTCCTGGCCGCTGGCCAGATGAATCAGAGGGTGTTGCTCCTGGTTGATTACGCCGAGACTCGCTCTGAACTGGCGGACATGCTGGCTGGAGTAGCCCGCTTAGAAGCAGCGGGAGATGCGGACAGGCTGCGAGTGTTACTGGTGGCCCGTCAAGCCGGCGAATGGTGGACTGAGCTGGACACCGAATCATATGCAGTCCGGGACTTGGTAGCACGCACCTCGATGCTGGAGTTGGCACCCGCCTTGGATACCGAACGCGGTGACCTCCAGGTGGTCGAAGAAGCATTGCCTTTTTTCGCGGCAGCACGAGGCTGTTCAGTACCGCAGATAGCCGTCACCTTTAATTCGGCGGAACGGCTGCCGGTACTGGTACTGCACGCGGTGGCGCTGGTGGCGGTGCTGGACGAGGAGCAAGGCACAGCGGGAGGGCGCGCGGCTGCGGATTTAGGGGTGTTGGACCGGCTGCTGGGACATGAGCGCCGACTGTGGGACAAGACCGCCCGGCGCGCCGGGGTAGGAGTGGATTTGGCCGTGCTGCAACAGGTGGTCGCGGCTGTGGCGCTACTGCTGAGCCCTCAAGACCATGATGAGAAGGCTATACGGGCGGTGGTGCGGCGGGCGCCTGATCTGGCGCGGGCCGATGATGCGCGAGTGGGGGCGGTGGTGCGGTGGTTGCAGCAGGTGTATCCCGGAGGCGGGGAACGGGTTGAGGCGTTGCAGCCTGATTTGCTGGCTGAGCGGCACGTGGTTAATCAATTTATTAAGTCTTCGGAATTGGCTCGACTATGCCTCGCAGATTTGACTTCTACCCAGACGGAACGTGCGCTAACGCTTCTCGCGCGCGCCTGTAATCACCAGGAAGAGGCGCAGGAAATACTTGCTCGCGCTGTGGATGAAAGTATGCCTCACCGCATTAATCAAATCGTTTCTGTGGCACTTCAAGGTGGCGCTCACGTTGGTCGAGCTCTATATCAATCCCTGCAAAGAAAGGTGCTTGCATATGATGAGCTCGAACAGATAACCAATGCAATTCCCTCTGATAGTTCAAGCCTACTTGAGGCGGATCGGCTTGTTGTCAAAAGGATTCTCTCGGAATATTTCGACACTATGGAAATTAATAGGAAGGCGTACTGGTATCGAGCCCTAGGTGCATTGGATTTTAAAGCTAGCAATCTTGATGATGCACTAACGCACACAGCTCTAGCCTTGGATCTTTACGCAAGCGAGACTCTATCTCCATCCCACGACGTAATGGAACTGAGCAGGATCGCCCATAATCTAGGTACCGTGTTGTCCCAGAAGGGAAGGGGCGATGAAGGGGTGAAGTTTCTTAGGGAGGCTGTAAAGATAAGGAGGCGGATAGTTCATTTATCCGGAGAATTCCAGGTGGAGCTAGCTATAAGTCTAATTAATTTATCAAGTGAGCTCAGGCCTTCTGAGGAGTCTCTTGCCCTCGCTCGCGAAGCAGTGCAATTACTGGAGGTATCCCCAAAAGAGCATCCGGGAAAGTATCAAGCGGAGTTAGCTGGGGCGAAACTAGGACTGGCCTCGCGGCTGGACGACCGTGGTCTGCGAACCGATGCGCTTGAACAAGCAAAGGCTGCAGTCTCTATATATCGTAAGGTCATTGCAGACTCTCCCGACATTCATCAATATAACCTCGCTTCAGCGCTTCTCAATCAAGGAAACTACCTTGAAGAGATCGGTTATCAGCGAGATGCAATCGCAAGCATTGAGGAGGGAGTCCAGCTATTAAAGAATCTTTCCAAAACATACCCTAATCGGCATGATGCCGCGCTTGCACATAGTTTGATCAACTACGCTACGAGCCTTGGAAAGCTTGAGAATAAAAACCAGGATGCAATATCAGTAATGTCCGAGGCTATCGATATTTGCCGTAAACTAATTGCTGTCGATAGGGTGGCTCACGGAGGGATTTTTGGCCGTGCACTTGTCCATATGGGTCTACTGATGAGACGAGCTGGCCGCTATCGCGAATCCATGGCTTCTATTGCGAAAGGGGTTGATATTTATAAAGATTTGACCAGGGTTGGCGAGTCTGAACATGTCGATATTGAACTCAGCCGCGCTCTCTTGAATTTGTCATCCAGTCAGGCATCCTGCAATGATTTGGCGGCCGCCCTGCAATCGGCAGAGGAGTCGCTGAATATTCTCCTGACGCACCGCCAGAGCGACCACGAAGTATATATTGAAGAATGGGCGAAATGCCTAGTTACCCTCAGCAGTATGCTTTCACTCTCGGGAAATCAAAAAAGAGCGATATCGGTTACCACTGAGGCGGCAACTTCCTATCGAGAGCTAGCTGCGATAAATCCAGGACGTCATTCTCTAATGCTTGCTCACGTGCTGGCTATGCTTGGGCAACGCTATGCGGAATTTAATAACTATAGCGAAGCGATAATTAGCAGCAAAGAAGCTCTTTCCCTATTTAAGGAACTGCCGACTGTCGCCCCCGGGGGACATGAAGGATCAATTGCATCCGTGCTTCTAGATATCGGTATGCAGCTGTCCGAGCTGGGCAAGCCCAACGACGCTTTAAATTGTGAGATGCAAGCAATAGAAATTTACGACAAATTAGCAAAAGACAATCCATCTGCCCATTTGGTGCAATATGCGCGGGCGCTCGATAATGCAGGATGCTCTGCTGTCCAGATGGGTGATCACCGCGAAGGATTGCGTTATTCTCGCAAGGCTGTAAGAGTCGCAAGATCGATGAGAGAAATTGATGAGGTAGCAGGTGATCAGATACTTCTCCAAACCTTGGGTAATCTCCTGGAAAGGCTCCGAGAGTTTCAGCTACTGGACGAGATGCAGAGAGTTGACATGGAGATTGTCGCGCTCATCCAGCGACTTAGAGGAGTCTCTTCCCACATCTCCCGAAATTTGACTATCTTGGACTAGGGAGTGGAGGGGCAAATATTTGGTTCCCCGCTTTCAGGCTTGACAATCACTTACGGAAGCACCTCAATCAAGTTACAAACAGTTGGCACGGAAGAGTGCGGCCGCTGGGGTCAGTGAGGCAATGCGATCGTCACGCATTCTGTCGGCCTAATCGCTCGTCTGCTGTCGTCCCGCCGCGGAGCAGCAGCAGGCCGGTGGCGGAATTTCCTGCTCCAGAGCATGCTTGACACATCAGTCTTAGAACACGTTTAGCAGGTGCGCTGGCGGTTTTTCTAAAGCAGTCAATCAAGGACTTCGGGACGGCGAGTGGTCAGGGCGCGGCGGGCGGTCACATAGCGCTCGTGGAATTCCCGGGCGAGGGCTTCGTGGCGGTAGCGCTGGCGTAGGACGCGGTCGAGGTCTCCGGCTCGGTGGACGAGGTCGGTGAGGGAGCGGCGGTCGATGTCGAATGCGGCCATGCCCTGTTCCACAGCGGCGTCGAGGTTGCCACGTCGGGCGTGGACGATGCCGAGGTCGATGTGGGCGTCAGCAACGCGCATGGGGGCGTTGGAGGTGCCGTCCGGACGGGTGTGCATCTGGATGGTTTCCAGGGCATGTTCTTCGGCTCGATCGTTGTCCTCAAGCCATGTGTAAGCGGTTGCAGCGTAGAAGACCCACTTGGCGTGGTCGAACACGAAGTGATGGTCGGGGTTGCTCGGAAGCGGGAGTGTGGCGAGGATGTCGGCTCCGCGGGTGAGGGCTCTGTCGGCTTCCTGACGATCACCGATGCGGGCCAAGCCGCGGGCCTCTTGCAGGGTGAGTTGCACCATGGCGCTGGATTGGCCGGCGGCTGCCTGGCCCATGCGGGCGGCGGTGACCACGTCTTCATAGCGGCCTTCGACCAGGGCGAACCATGCTGACATCTCGTAGGCCCAGCCCATGAGTTCGCCGTGCCCGACCTGGCGGCCCATCTCGTAGGCGGCGCGGCAGGCGGTCTCGGCTTCCTCTCGCTCGCCCAGGTCGTAATGGACGCATCCGAGTAGTGCGGTCAGCCATCCGGTGATGACCAGGAGTTCCCGGTGCTGGTCGAGGGTGATCCGGCCGGACAGCAGACGGGTGATCTGGGCGAGGCGCTTCTGTGTCCGGTCTCGCAATGTGGCGGCGGGAACGACCGGGTAGGCGCGGCACAGCAGGTCGACAGCCTCGGAGAGCGCTTCGAGCGTGCCGTTCCCGACGTCGGAGGCTTGGAGCTGCTGGGCGAGTTCCATCGTCCCGTACAGGTCGGCCTCGGCCCGGAGCGCGTCCATGGGAGGCATCACGGTGGCCTCGATCAGACGGCTCTGACCGCGCCGGTTCTGGCGGAACCCCAGGGCTTCGGGCTGCAAGCCGGTCAACTGGGCGAGGGCGACTCGGTAGGACGTGTGCGGCCAGGAGACCTCACCCGCCTCCCACCGCCGGATTCGCTCCTCGTCGCAATTCAGACGTTCTTTTATGCCGACCGGAGTGGCATTGATTCGGTCGGCCATATCGGCGCGAGTGAGCCGGTGCTCATTGCGCCATGCTCGGAGTTGGACGTTCGGGATGTTGTCGGGCATCTCGAGTCTTCCTCGCGGCTGGGGCTCAAGAGGGGGAAAGAAAGGGGGCCTTTCGGGGGTCCTGCCATTCGGGAATTGTCAGTGGACTTGCCATCAAGCAACCACGGTACGTCAGCCCGCCTTCCGCCGCAGGGAGCGCGGATCAAACAAGGAGATGGCGACGGTGACCCGGCCAGACGAGACCAGCGAGACACGCCCCTGCCCCGCGTGCCGGGGACGTGGAACCAAGCTGCGCACCTCGCGCCGTGCCCTTCTCTTCGGCGAGAGCCGCGCAGATCACGAGACGTATGGAGAACAGGAATGTCTCGACTGCCTCGCAAGCGGCCGGGCCGAAGGGAACGCCAGATGAACCCGATCATGCAGGCCACCGCGGCCTTCGTCGACCACCAACGCAACCTGCACGATGCGCGTGCCCTCATGCGCCTGCGCGACGAACTGCTGAAGCTCAAGGTCCGCGCCGAACTACGCGACAACGACAGCGCGCTCATGGTCCACCGTCCAGAGCCGGACCTTCCGGTGTGGGTCTTCGTCGGGTACGGCGGGGCCTACTACTCCTGGCAGTCCGCCGAGAAGCGCCACCCGGTGACGGACCCGAACGGCGCCGCCCAGGTCCTGGCCGAGTACGTCGGCCGCTGAAGACGGGCACGGCGGGGCAGTGAGCCCGTCGGCATGGAGGGTGCCGGATGAGCGTCACCCCTGCCCCGTCGTGTCTTCCCCTCCCCGGCAGGCAGTAGAGCATTCGCCGCACAAGCCCACCACCTGTGCGTGCTTCCCCCGTCTCTGCTGCCCGCCGGGGCTTCCTCGTATCGGCTGCCCTTCTCCCGATCCGGGGTGACAGGACGGCCGCTCAGGGATACGCTCAAACTTGGTAAAACAACCTGTCGGGTGCAGGATGGTCATGATGTCGCTTGAGTCCGTACCGCCGAAGTATGCACAGCTCGTGCAGACGCTCCAACGGCGGATCGAGGCGGGAACCTATCCTCCCGACTCGCTCCTCCCGAGCGAAAACCAGTTCATCCAGGAGTTCGGCGTCTCCCGGCCCACCGTGGTCGCCGCCCTGCGCGTGCTGCGCGAACAGGGCTGGATCGATTCCCAGCAGGGCAAGGGCCGGTTCGTGCGCGGCCGTCCCGCTCTGGCTTCAGCCGAACAGCCTCGGCCCGGACAGGCGTACCTGATCGCTCCGGAGAGCGCATCGCAGGGCGAGATCATCGAGGCGGCGGCGATCACCGCCCCCAACCGCATCTCCTCCCTGCTCGGTTTGAAGCCGAAGGCCAAGGCGTTCCTGCGCCGGCGACTCGTCAGCCGAGACGGCGAACCGACCGAGATGGTCTCGCTGTGGGTGCCGGTCGAACTGTCCCAGGGCACCGACCTGACCAGCGCCGAACCGCTGGTCCAGGGCTTCCGCGAACACTTCCAGTCCCGCAAGGGCGTGCGCTTCGACCACGTGGTGGAGCAGATCACCGCCCGCATGCCCACGAGCGACGAGGCCAAGCGACTCGGCATGCCGAAGAACACGCCGCTGCTGGCCGTCTACGGTGCCGTCCGAGATGCCTCGGGTACGGCTCTAGCCGTGGTGGAGGTTCTGCTCCCTGCCGACCGGCACGAGGTGGAAGACGCCTACCCGATCAGCTGACAGTCCGGTACGGGTCTCCGAGGGCGGGTACTTGTGGCTCCGACCGACGAAGGCTGTCACTTCTCAATCGCAGAACCAGGGAACCTCTGCGGAGTTGTCCGGTGATGCCTCGCAAATATAGGGGGCGACGATCGCGTAATCGATGTAGCGAGGGCCGAACGGCCCCGGAGCCACGCGGACGACAGCGATGGTCAGGACGGCCAAAGAGACGGCGAACACCGCCGCTACCACCATCCTTCTCCTCACCAGAGAGATCACCAGCCCGATCAGTGGTATGCCGCCGCCGACGACCAGGGCGGCGATGGCGAGCCACTCCTTACGAGTGAAGCCCTCGGGTGACAAAGCGCTGAGCGTTGGGCTCCACATCAAGATGTCGTCTGTTTCCCACCACCACACGAAGATGTCGACGAAGGTCAGCGCAACCAGGGCGACTGCCCCGACCAGCCAGAAGCTCCCCAGCCAAAGGAGCCATGCACCGTTGCCCCGGCGGGCGCCATCAGATTTCATGATCGGGATTATTCACCGTTACCGTCAGGGCAGATGGCGGTGAAGTCCTCTATGTCCGTCCGAACAGCCTGTCTGGCCGAACATCTCCTCCTAGTTACTTGACCTACCAAGTTGAGCTGTCGTACTCTCAGGTCAGTTGATAGGTTAAGTGGCTATCACTCAACAGGAGGAAACCGTCAGGGCTCTGCAAGGCCTCATCCCCGTCACCTTCGCCCAGGTCTTCCCGCACGGCTGCTACGTCGTCGGGGAGGTCGAGGCGGTCAAGGACTTCGACGCCTCGACCAACGGCCGGTTCGTCCAGGCGCGCGACAAGTCCACCGGAGAGCTGGTGTGGCAGGTAGCGGTCATGGACGCCGACCCGGCCGTCAAGCCCGGACAGAAGACCGTCGCCGTCAAGATCCTCGCCCCGGTTCAGCCCGTGCCCCCGGCTCCCATGCCGGGTCTGCCCTTCACCCCGGTCGAGTTCGACCACGTCACCGTCACCCCCTACGTCAACGGCACCGGACGCCTCGCCTACTCGATCAAGGTCCGCGAGATGCGCGCCCCGCGCACCGGTCCCGCTCCCGCCAAGCCCGCCACCGCTACCACCGCGAAGGACGCCGCCTGATGACCCGTCGTAGGAACCACCGCGTCAGCATCATCAACCTCAACACCGGGCGGGGTGCCCGCGCCACCAGCCACCCCTACCCGGCCCGCACGCCGGTCCTCGTGCTCGACTTCGGGGCCGTCTCGGTCCTGGTCACCACCTCGGCGAGTGACCTGGTCACTACCGCCGACGTCGAGTTCGCCCGCCAGTTCGCCCGCGAAGCCCAGACGTTCGCCCGCTCGGTCGAACGCTCCTTCCACGGCGTGCCCGACGGCAAGGGCCTCGCGGCCTGACATGGAAACGGGGCCGCTGGAACTGGTCCTTCCGGCGGCCCCTCGTCTCCCCAGATGCGATTCAAGGGAGAGCTGAAGTCTAATGTTCAAGAAACTGCCCGGCGACGAGACCCGAACCCTCGTCTCCACCACCCCTGACACCGCCGTCGTCTTCCGCCTGGCCGTCGTCCAGACCCCGGCCATCATTACCATCGTCATCTTCGCCTGGTGGCTCCTGGCCGGGCTCGTCCGGCTCATCTGGCGTCACCCGATCGCCCTGGCGGTGCTCGCCGTTCCCATCGTCCTCTGCTGGCTGTACGGCTGGCGCGTCACCCTGGTCGCGGTCACGATTCCCCTCTCCGTTCTCGTCCCCTGGGCGTTGTTCGACCGGACCACCTTCAACGCCTGGATCGGCCGGCGGCTACTCGCCTGGTGGCGGCTGATCTGGGTCTACCGGCGGCACTGGCAACCCGTGATGATGATCTCCGGGCTCGGCCGTCACCTCCGGGGCCGTGACTGCCTGCCCCGCCTGCTCAAGGTCACCTGCACCTCATGGGCCGACGTGGTCACCGTGAAGATGCTCAGCGGGCAGGCCGTCAAGGACTGGGCCGACCGGACCGAACACCTCGCGCACGGCTTCGGCGCTGTCTCCTGCCGGATCACCGTGGCCCGCGCCGGCCGGTTGCTGCTCACCTTCCCCCGCTGCGATCCGCTGGCCGTACCGCTCCCGGCCGTCTCCGTCTCCGAGACTCCGTCAGTCGGCCCGGTGGAGGTCGGCAAGCAGGAGAACGGGCAACCGTGGCGGCTCAAGGTCCACGGGACTCACATCCTGGTCGCCGGAGCCACCGGAGCGGGCAAGGGCTCCGTCATCTGGTCGGCGATCCGCGGGCTCCTCCCCGCCGTCCGGGCCGGGCTGATGGAGCTCTGGGCGCTGGACCCCAAGCTCATGGAGCTGTCCTACGGCCGGGCCATCTTCGGTGACCGGTACGCGGCCTCTCCCAAGGAGTGTGCCGACCTGCTCGACGAGGCGGTCTCGGTCATGCAGAAGAGAGCGGCCCGGTTCGCCGGGGTCCAGCGCAACCACGTCCCGACTGTGGAGGACCCGTTCGTCCTGGTGATCGTCGATGAGGTGGCGTTCCTCACCGCCTACCAGTCGGACAAGGGACTACGGCAGCGCATCACGGCCGCGCTCGCCACCCTGACCACACAGGGCCGGGCGGTCGGCGTCGGCGTCCTTGCGGCTCTTCAGGACCCGCGCAAGGAGGTCATGAACATCCGGAACCTGTTCCCCGACAAGATCGCGCTCCGGCTCGACGAGTCCGAACAGGTGGACATGGTTCTGGGTGACGGGGCACGCGACCGGGGAGCACTGGCCGATCACATCTCGCCGATCCCGGAGCAGGGCGCGGGCGTCGGGTTCGTCCGGCTCGAAACCAGCCCCGATCCGATCCGGGTCCGCGCGGCCTACGTCTCCGACGAGGACATCCGGCACATGGCCCGCGACTTCGTCAGGGATGAGGCCGCATGATCCTGGCCCACTTCCTCGACAACTTGCGCTGCTCGATCTGCGGCACCCTCAACGCACTCTGGCTCGACCCCGTGCGGGGCCTGGTCGAGTGCCAGGAGTGCGGACAGCGGGCGCTCGCGTTCCGGGAGATCGGAGAGTGCGGATGACCGAAGCTCAGAATGCGCTCCCGGCATTCCCGGCTCGACTGGTGAAGACCGTCCTACCCTCCGCCTTGGAGGTCCTGGAGGCGGTGGCCGTACAGAACGGCGTCTGCGTCCGGCCGGTGCCGCTCAAGCGGATCGACCTGGCGACCGGCCGTCTCTGTTCGTCACGCTCACTCTGCCCAGCTACGGCAGGGTCCGGCAGGACGGCACACCCGTCGACCCGGACACCTATGACTACGTCCGGGCGGCCCGGGACGCTCTGCACTTCTCCAAGCTCCTGGACCGCTTCGTGCAGAACCTCCGCCGTGTGGCGGGCTATGACGTGCAGTACTTCTCCTCGGTCGAACCACAGCGGCGGCTCGCTCCACACCTTCACATGGCTGTCCGGGGAACCTTGCCGCGCAAGGAGGTAAAGGCCATCGCCGCCGCGACCTACCACCAGGTGTGGTGGCCCTCGGTCGAGACGGTCGTCTTTGAGGGCGATCACCTGCCCGTCTGGGCGGAGCGGCCCGAGCGGGCGGAGCCGTACCCGGACCGGCAGGCTGGCGACTACCTCGACCCGGTGACGGGGGAGCTGCTGCCCACGTGGGAGCAGGCGCTCGACCGGCTCGACGCCGATGAGGATGCGGAGCCGTTCCATGTGCTGCGCTTCGGCGTCCAAGTGGACGTTCAGGGGTGCTGGCCGGGACTCCGGACGCCGACCAGTGCATCCGCTACCTCGGCGAGTACCTGACCAAGTCGGTCGGCGAGTGCCACACTCCGGAGACCGACGCCCAGCGGCGCCACGTGCAGCGCCTGGCCGACGTGCTGCGCTACGAGCCGTGCGCGCCGACCTGCCCGAACTGGCTCCGGTACGGCGTGCAGCCCAAGAACGCCAAGGCGGGCATGCGTCCCGGCGACTGCCGGTCCAAGGCTCACAAGCCCGAACACCTCGGCTACGCGGGCCGCCGCGTCCTGGTCTCCCGCAAGTGGTCCGGCAAGACCCTCCGCGAGCACAAGCAGGACCGGCGGGCCTGGGTGATGGAAGTCCTCGGCCTCACCGACGAGCAACCCGCCGACCAGTACCTGTGGCAGCCGGTCCAGGCCGGTGATCCCGACCTGTTACCCCGTGCCCGTCGTCTGCTCAACCAGATCGCCGAACGCCAGCGATGGCGCATGGCCATGCAGCTCGCAGAGGCGAGAGCGACAGGACAACAAGATCTTTCGGCAACTCCACTGGTCGCCTGACAGGAGAACGCATTGGACGAACTACTAAAGGCCCATGAGGCCGCCGCACTGCTCCACACCTCGGAACGCTTCGTCCGCCGCCTGATCGCGGAACGGCGGATCGAGTTCGTGAAGATCGGCCGACACGTCCGCATCCGAGAGTCCGTACTGACCGCTTTCGTCGTCGCGGGGACGGTCGAGCCCCTGATGACCCACGACGTCACCGGAAGGCGGCCTGATGGCCAACAGGGAGGGTCACCGACGTTTCGGCAGTATCCGCAAGCTTCCGTCCGGACGCTTCCAGATCCGGTATCCGGGTCCGGACGGGCGGATGCGGACCGGCTCCGACACCTACGAGCGCAAGAGCGACGCCGAACGGGCGCTGTCGCTGATCGAAGCTCAGATCATCAAGGGGGAGTGGACGGACCCTGATCGCGGGAAGATCAAGCTTCAGGACTACGCGGACACCTGGATCTCCCAGCGTGCGGGCCTGCGTCCACGCACCGTCGATCTCTACCGTTGGCTTCTCAAGAAGCACATCACGCCGTACCTGGGTGGGGTCCAGCTCGGCAAGCTCTCCACCGCGATGGTTCGGCAGTGGCGGGCCGACCTGCTCGGCAACGGGGTCTCGGTCTCCGTGGCGGCCAAGGCGTATCGCCTGCTGCGGGCCGTACTGATGACAGCCGCCGAAGAGGACCACATCATTACGCGCAACCCGTGCCGGATCCGCGGGGCCGGCGACGAGCACGCCCAGGAGCGCCCGGTGCTGACCGTGGCCCAGGTCTTCGAGCTGGCCGACCTTGTGGGCCGTCGTCCGGTGGGCAACGTCCGCAAGCTCAAGGACAACGCCTACCGGCTGCGCTTCCAGCGGCACGGCGAGATGCGCACCCATCCCGAGATCTTCACCACGCGAGCAGAGGCCGAGCGGACGCTGTGGAAGATGGGGATGGACGGCCGGGCCGACTGCACCCATGACCGGCGCTTCCGCGCCCTGGTGCTGCTGGCCACCTTCGCAAGCCTGCGATGGGGTGAGGTGAGCGCGCTCCGCCGCAGTGACATCGACCTCGACGCGGGAACGGTGCGCATACGGGTGGCCTTCGTGGAGCGCTCGACCGGGGGACTGGTCCTCGGTCCGCCCAAGTCCAAGGCTGGCCGGCGCACTGTCGGCATCCCGCAGGCCATCGTTCAGGCGCTCCGGGAGCACATCGCCACCTACGTCCAGGACGAGCCGGGCGCATTGATGTTCCCCGGTGCGAAGGGCGGCCCGCTCCGGCGTAGCGGCTTCAACACCCGCACGCGCTGGGTCGACGTGGTCAAGGAGATGGGCATGCCAGGTCTGCACTTCCATGATCTCCGGCACACGGGCAACATGCTCGCCGCCGAGTCCGGCGCGGGCCTCAAGGACCTGATGGCCCGGATGGGACACGACAACGTACGCGCCGCGATGATCTACCAGCACGCCGTACGGGGTGCCGACAAGGCGATCACGGATGCGATCGACAGGCAGCTTGAGAAGCGGGACGACGATGAGGACGGCTCAGCCGGGGTGCTCGCCCCCGTCGGCTAATTGCACGTTAATTGCACGGAAGATCGAGAACGCCCTAGAGACAATCAAGGCCCGGGTCGGGAATCAATCCCTGACCTGGGCCTTCAGTCTTGGAGCGGGTGACGGGAATCGAACCCGCGCTGTCAGCTTGGGAAGCTGATGTTCTGCCATTGAACTACACCCGCAGCGGTCTGCCGCGTCCCCCACTGTAGCGGAAACTCGCGCAACTCTCGCAGTCCGTGGGGCAGAGTTTCTCGGTCTGCCCGGGGGCGTGGCGTTGGTAGGTTGCCTCACGTGCTGCTTTCCGATCGTGACATCGCCGCTGAGATCGAGTCCGGCAGGGTCAAGCTAGACCCCTTCCAGCCGGAGATGATCCAGCCGTCCAGCGTCGACGTGCGTCTGGACCGTTACTTCAGGGTCTTCGAGAACCATCGGTACCCGCACATCGACCCGGCAGTCGAGCAGCCCGACCTCACGCGGATGGTCGAGCCCGATGGTGACGAGCCGTTCATCCTGCATCCCGGCGAGTTCGTTCTGGCCAGCACCTATGAGGTGATCACCCTTCCGGACGACATCGCCTCGCGGCTGGAGGGGAAGAGTTCGCTGGGGAGACTCGGCCTGCTCACCCATTCCACCGCGGGCTTCATCGACCCCGGGTTCAGCGGGCACGTGACGCTCGAACTCTCCAACGTCGCGACACTGCCGATCAAGCTCTGGCCCGGTATGAAGATCGGCCAGCTGTGCATGTTCCGGCTCAGCTCGCCCGCTGAGCACCCCTATGGCTCGCAGAAGTACGGCTCGCGATATCAGGGACAGCGCGGCCCGACACCGAGCCGTTCCTACCTGAACTTCCACCGGACCGACATCTGAGGCTTCCGCCGGATCCGCGTCCGGAGCTCAGGCGGCTCCGCCTCTGAGCCTTTGCCTGAGCCGTTGCGGGCTCCGCTTCCGGACCCTTGCCGGTCCCGACTCAGAGCCGTTGCGGGCCCCGTTTCCGAGGCCCTGGGTGGCCGGGCGCGGCTGGGGGCGGCGGGGGCGCCGTGGGACACCGTGATGGAAATCACCCTGACCGTCCCTGGGGGCGGGTGGGGCAGGGGTGGCGACACGCCGGTTTCCGGACAGGGGGCGACGCCCCATACTGGGTCAGCTTCGGCATAACATGGCCAAAACCAGCAAAACGGTCATCGGAAAGATGCCGCCAAGGCTCCCTCAAGCCGAGTGTCGCCAGGTATATGCCGGGTAGCGACAACTGGAAGAGTAGGCGTCTAGCGGGTGAAGTTCGTATTTCCGCTGGTAACCCGTACCCTTCTCTGCGGACCATCCCCGCACATCTGGAGAACGACGTGCGCCTGCGTCTCACACCTAGTGAGGACAGCTACTACGACTTGTTCGCCGACTCGGCGAACAACCTCGTCACAGCGTCCCGTCTGTTGGTAGAGATCATCAGCGACGGATCGGACAGGGAAGCCCTGGCCGAGAAGATGCGCGCCTGTGAGCACGCCGGTGACGAACGCACCCACGCGATCATGAACCGGCTCAATGAGAGCTTCATCACGCCCTTCGACCGCGAGGACATCTACCGTCTCGCGTCCAATCTCGACGACGTGATGGACTACATGGAGGCCGCCGCAGACCTCATCGTCCTGTACCAGATCGACCACCTTCCCAAGGAGGTCGTCCGTCAGGTCGAGGTCCTGGAGCGTGCCGCCGAGCTGACCGCCGAGGCCATGCCCCGGCTGCGCTCGATGAGGAACCTGAACGAGTACTGGATCGAGATCAACCGGCTGGAGAACCAGGCTGACCAGGTTTACCGCCGCCTTCTCGCCAAGCTCTTCGGCGGGGAGTACGACGCGTTGACCGTCCTCAAGATGAAGGAGGTCATCGATCAGCTGGAGATGGCCGCCGACGCCTTCGAGCACGTGGCCAACACGATCGAGTCGATCGCGGTCAAGGAAAGCTAAGTGGACCTCACGCTCGCACTCGTCATCGGCGTGGTGGTCGTGGCGTTGGCGTTCGACTACACCAACGGCTTCCATGACGCCGCCAACGCGATCGCGACCTCGGTCTCGACGCGTGCGCTGACGCCGAGGGCCGCTCTGTTCATGGCCGCCGCCATGAACTTCCTGGGCGCCCATCTCGGCACGCAGGTGGCGGCGACCGTCGGCAAGGGCATCATCGACGCCCCGAACGGCAGCCACGGGCTGGTGATCGTGGGCTCCGGCCTGATCGGCGCGATCGTCTGGAACCTCATCACCTGGTACTTCGGGCTGCCCTCCTCAAGCAGCCACGCGCTGATCGGCGGCCTGGTCGGTTCGGCGCTGGCCTCCTCGAGCGTCGTCCACTGGGACGGCGTGGTGGAGAAGGTCGTCATTCCGATGATCCTCTCCCCGGTGATCGGCTTCACCCTGGCCGCGATCATCATGATCGCCATCCTGTGGGGCTTCCGTCACTCCCAGCCCGCGAAGACCAACCGGGGCTTCCGCCACGCGCAGACGGTCTCGGCCGCGGCCATGGCCCTCGGCCACGGTCTGCAGGACGCTCAGAAGACCATGGGTGTGATCTTCCTGGCGCTCGTCGTCGGGGGGTTCCAGAAGGACGGCGACCCGATCCCGCAGTGGGTCATCCTCGCCGCCGCGACGGCCATCTCCCTGGGAACCTACGCCGGTGGGTGGCGGATCATGCGGACGCTCGGCCGCCGGATCATCGCGCTCACCCCGCCGCAGGGTTTCGCCGCGGAGGCCGCCGCGGCGACCGTTCTCTACACCGCGGCCATCGGCTTCGGCGCCCCCATCTCCACCACGCACACGATCACCAGCGCGATCATGGGCGTCGGTGCCACCAAGCGGCTGTCGGCCGTGCGCTGGGGCGTCGCGGGCAACATCGTGACCGCCTGGGTCCTCACGATCCCGGCCGCCGCGCTCGTCGCGGCGCTGTCCTACTACGCGCTCCACTGGATGGTCGAATAACCACCGCCGGATGGTCGGACGACCACCGCGGCGGGACGCCGGTCGGGGCTTCCCGGCCGGCGTCCCGCCGTTTCCGGGGGTTCGGGAGAATCGGGGGCCGGGAGAAGGGGCGCGGCACCGGTCACGGTGCGTACGGCGCCGCCTCCAGCACAGGCGTCACTTCCGGTACATGACGTCGACGTCCCACCGGGTGAACCCCAGCTTCTCGTAGAGGCGGATCGCCGCCGTGTTGCTCTCGTCGGCGTACAGCATGACCTGGGCCAGGCCCCGTGACCGCAGGTGGGACAGGCCCGCGAGGGTGAGTGACCTGCCCAGCCCGCCACCCTGCTCGGCCGGGTCGACCCCGACCACGTAGACCTCGCCGATCGGCTCGTGCCCGTGGCCGCCGTCGCCGTGCACCTTGGTCCAGTGGAAGCCGACCAGCCGGCCGTCGCCGGCGGACCCGGCCGGGCGCTCGGCCAGGAAGAAGCCCGCCGGGTCGAACCACGGCTCCCGCTCGCGCCGCTTCAGGTCTTCCAGCGTCCACGCCCCCTGCTCGGGGTGGTGGGCGAAGGCCCTGGCGTTGAGCGCCACCCAGGCCTCCTCGTCGGAGGAACCGGGCTGGAAGGTGCGCAGCCGTACCCCGTCGGGCAGTTCGAAGGCGGGGATCGCCGCGAACAGCGAGCGGCGCATCTGCCACAGCGATCTGATCTTGGCGAATCCGGTCGACAGGGCGAGGGCCTCGGCCCCCGGATGCCCGCCGTGCGCCCACAGCCGCAGCCGTCCCCCGGTCTGCTCCAGTACGGCCTGCAGCAGCCGCCGCCCGTGGCCCTTCTCCCGGAAGGCGGGGTGGATCACCAGCTCCCCGCTGGGGCCCTCGACCGGGTCGGTGGGGTCGAGGTGCGCGTAGCCGGCCAGGTCGTCTCCGACGTACAGCAGCACGGCCCTCGCCCGCTCGTCGCCGCCGTAGCGCAGGTGCAGCATCACGTGTTCGTTGAGCGGTCTGACCCCGTCCGTCTCCGTGGCGGCCTCGACCACCGTGAGCACGGCGGCCACCTCTCGCTCGTCAAGTCGTCCCCGGTGTTCCACACGCACGTTCATGTTCTGGACTCTAGGCGGACCCGGACTTCATCGGATCGCCGGGTACTGGCAAAAAGTGCCATCTTCTAGTCAGGCGAATCGTTACCTCTCAGACATTCCGCGCATGGATTGTCGGCTTAATGTCGTGGTTCATGATGTCTCGCTCCTTCCTGCGATTAGCCACCGCCGGCGTTCTCGCCGGGGCCGGTCCCGTGCTCGCGATAGGGCCGGCCGAGGCGGGCGACAGGGCCGCCAGGACGGTCCCCGTCCGCCTGCTGTCCCTCAACGACTTCCACGGCAACCTGGAGCCGCCGACCGGCTCCTCCGGCCGCATGGTCGACGAGAACGGCGCCACGGTGGAGGCGGGCGGCGCCGCCTACGTCGCCACCCACCTCAAGCAGTTGTCGGACAAGAACACACTGAAGGTCGCCCAGGGCGACCTGATCGGCGCCACCCCGCTGATCTCCGCGGCCTACCACGACGAACCGTCGGTCGAGTTCCTCGGCAAGGTCGGCGTCACCGCCTCGGCCGTGGGCAACCACGAGTTCGACGAGGGCTACGGCGAGCTCAGGCGCATCATGCGCGGCGGCTGCCACCCGGTGGACGGCTGCTCGCCCGCCGGTGAGTGGAAGGGCGCGGACTACACCTATCTCGGCGCCAACGTGATCTTCAAGCGGCCGGACGCGGCCGCCGAGAAGGAGGCGCTCGCCGCGCTCGGCGGCCAGAGCACGGGCTCGCTGCGCGAGCTGCTGAAGGAGTACGGCATCCCGGCGCTGCCGCCGGTCACGGTCCGCTGGATGAACGGCGTGCCGGTCGGCTTCATCGGCCTGGTCACCAAGACCACCCCGAACATCGTCACCTCCGAGGGCATCAAGGACCTGGAGTTCATCGACGAGGTCAAGGCGGCCAACGTCGCCTCCAAGCTGCTCAAGCTGGTCGGCGTCAAGGCCCAGGTCGTGCTGGTGCACGAGGGTGACCAGGTCACCCCGGGCCAGTCGCCCGACGCCTGCAGCGCCCAGCCGGGCGCGGGCAACCGGATCGCCACCCAGGTGGACGCCGAGATCGACATGATCCTCAGCGGCCACTCCCACCAGGCCTACCTGTGCACGGTGACCGACCCCGCCGGCGGCGCCCGCCTGTACAGCCAGGGCGGCTCGTTCGGCCGGGTGATCACCAAGGTCGACTTCCAGGTGGACGTCAGGACCCGCGACGTCGTGCGCTCCTCGGTCGTGGCCGACAACCAGGTCGTGACCCGGACCGTCACCCCCGACCCGGAGATCTCCACGTTCGTCCAGACGTGGAAGGAGCGCGTCGCGTCGGTGGCCAACAAGCCGATCGGCAGGATCACCGCTGACATCACCAACACCGGGTCCGCGTCCGGAGAGTCCCCCCTGGGCAACCTCATCGCCGACGGCCAGCTCGCCGCCGCCAAGACCGGCGGCAACGCCCAGATCGCCCTGATGAATCCGGGCGGCGTCCGCACCGGCCTCACCTACGCGGGCTCTCCCGTCGGCGAGGGCGACGGCGTGGTGACCTACGGCGAGGCCTTCACCGTGCAGCCGTTCAACAACCTCGTGCAGGTCATCACGCTCACCGGCGCGCAGCTCAAGACCGTTCTGGAGCAGCAGTTCACCGGCGGGCCCAACAACCAGGCCTTCACCAAGATCCTGCAGCCGTCGTCGAACTTCGCCTACACCTACAGCACGGGTGCGGCCTGGGGTTCGAAGGTCTCCAACCTGAAGATCGACGGTGTCGACGTCACCGACACCCAGACGATCCGGGTCGCCGCCAACAACTTCCTCGTCGGCGGCGGTGACGCCTTCCTGGCCTTCAAGGACGGCACGGACCTGTGGAGCGGCCCGCTCGACATCGACGCCTTCGCCGCCTACTTCGCCGCGAACCCGTCGATCACGCCCCCGGTCCCCAACCACATCACCGTCACCCCCTGATCACCACCACTCCTGGCCGGGCCGCCTGACCTCGCCGAGGCCCGACGGCCCGGCCAGCCGGAAAGACCCAGCGGAAAGCCCAGGAAAGCCCAGGAAAGCCCAGCGGAAAGGCCCACCGGACGGATGACCGGTGGGCCTTCATCCGGTCTGCGTCAGGGGTACGGCCGGCATCGGGTGGTCCGCGTCAGGGGTACGGCCGGCGGCGGGTGGTCCGTGACCGGGTGTGGCTAGCGGCGGGCGGGCTCGCGCTCCTCGGCGGCCTCACTGCCCCGCTCGGGCACGAACCGGTAGCCGACGTTGCGCACGGTGCCGATCAGCGATTCGTACTCGGCGCCGAGCTTGGCGCGCAGCCGCCGGACGTGGACGTCGACGGTCCGGGTGCCGCCGAAGTAGTCGTAGCCCCACACCTCCTGCAGGAGCTGGGCGCGGGTGAAGACCCGGCCGGGGTGCTGCGCCAGGTATTTCAGGAGCTCGAACTCCTTGAAGGTCAGGTCCAGCGCACGGCCGCGGAGCCGGGCGGTGTAGGTGGCCTCGTCGATCGACAGCTCGCCGCTGCGGATCTCGTCGGGGGCCTCCTCGGCGGCCGACAGGTTCAGCCGGCCCACGGCCAGCCGGAGCCTGGCCTCGACCTCGGCGGGGCCGGAGCTGTCGAGGATCACGTCGTCGGCGCCCCACTCCGCGGTCATCGCGGCCAGGCCGCCCTCGGTGACGATCACCAGGAGGGGGCAGTCGATGCCCGTGGTCCGCAGCAGCCTGCACAGGCTCTTGGCGTGGACGAGCTCGCGGCGCGCGTCGACCAGGACGGCGTCGGCCGGTGGCGCGTCGATCAGCGCCGACGCCTCCGCGGGCGCGACCCGGACCGAGTGCAGCAGCAGCCCCAGCGCCGGGAGCACCTCAGTCGAGGGCTCAAGGGCGTTGGTGAGCAGCAGGAGATTGCTCACTATGCCTCCTTCCCGCGTCATGCCGGCAATAGCCGTACAAACACGTAAGGACCCGGGGGCTACGTCGCCCAGGTCCCGTAGTAGGTGAGGATAGCCCACAAGGATGAAGCGTCCACTTGACGTCCACCTGATGAACACTCGTTTCTCCGGTGGATTCATCGTAATGACATGGTGACCGTGAGTATGCAGGAGGGGTGGTTCGCAGATGGCCAGGGGCACGATCCGTTATTGGGCGGCGGCGAAGGACGCCGCGGGCGTCGCCGAAGAACCCTTCGAAGCGGCGACGCTGGCCGAGCTGATGGCGGACGTCACAGCGGGCCGCGACAGCCTGGCCCAGGTGGTCCGGCGGTCGTCCTTCCTGGTGGACGGCGACCCGGTGGGCAGACGGGCGCACGAGACGATCGTGCTCGCCGACGGGGCGACGGTCGAGGTGCTCCCTCCCTTCGCGGGGGGCTGACCGGCACCGGGAGGCCGGCCGGCACCGGGAGATTGACCGGCGGAGGCCGGCAGCCGAAGGTTGACACCGGCGACGGGAGGTCGGCGCGGATTCCGCGGGAGGCCGGCCGGCGCCGCGGACGGGCCCGTGGGCGGGCGGCGGACGGCGCGGGTGGGGAGAGCCGTCCGGCGGGCCCCGGCGATGTGATCGTTGACGCGGCGTTTTGGACAAGATTGCCAGGGGATGTGCTGCGATGGCACGCTGGCCGGATCGGGCGAATGGACAGGGGATCGGATGCGCAAGCTGGTCGCTTTTCTGATTTTGCTGCTCGTTCTCCTCGCGGTCCTGGACAGGGTCGCGGTCTCGGGGGTGCAGCGGGAGATCGCCACCCGGGCGACGGCCAAATACGACCTCGCGACCCCGCCCGAGGTGACCATCGTCGGCATCCCGTTCCTCACCCAGGCGGTCGCCGGGCGGTATGACGAGGTCAAGGTCGCCGCGGGCGCGATGAGCCTGGCCGGGGTCCGGCTGTCCAGCGTGGACTTCACCCTCCACGGGGTCACCGCGCCGCTGGATGACCTGGTGCTCCGCGCCGACCGGGTGGACATACGCGCCGAGCGCGTCGCGGGCACCGTGGTGCTCTCCCTGGATACGCTCAACCAGCGGGCTCCGCGTGGGATCAAGGTCGAGGTCGACGGCGACGGCCTCAACGTCAACGGGGAGATCACCGTGCTGGGCCAGAAGGTGCCGGCGAAGGCCAAGATGAAGATCGAGCTGGTCGAGGGCGGGGTGAAGTTCGTCCCCGAGCAGGTCACGCTCGGCGGCGGCATCCCGGTGCCCCGGCCCGAGCGGTTCATCAGCTACCAGATCCCGATCAAGAACCTGCCGTTCAACCTCAAGGTGACCGATGTGAAGACCGTGCCGGAAGGGCTCCAGATCTCCGGTGAGGCGTCCGACGTCCCCCTCCGGGGCTGACCCGTCCCCGTGTCCGAACCGATCCGCCCCGCCGTACGTCGTGAGGATGTGAGTCAAGCCGGAACCGCCGACGAGCAGCTCGTCAGAGCGCTCTTCGACGAGCACGGCGGGCCACTCTACGGCTACGTACTGCGGCTGACGGGTGACCCGGGGAGAGCGGAGGACGTCGTGCAGGAAACGCTGTTGCGGGCCTGGCGGCATCCCGACGCTCTCAGCGGGCGGCCCATCCGCGCGTGGCTGTTCACAGTGGCCCGCAACCTCGTCGTCGACCAGCACCGGGCGCGCAAGTCGCGTCCCCCGGAGACGGGCGCCGAGGCGCTCGCCGTGCTGCCCGCCGACGACGAGCTTGAGCGGGCCGTGGAGTCCTGGGCGGTGGCCGAGGCTCTGGCCACGCTGCGGCCCGAGCACCGCGAGGTGCTCGCCGAGGTCTACTACCAGGGGAAGTCGGTCAAGGAGGCCGCTGAGGCGCTCGGCATCCCTGCGGGAACGGTGAAGTCGCGCACCTATTACGCGCTTCGCGCGCTGAAGCTGGCGCTGGAGGAGCGGGGGCTCGCGCCATGATGATGACGACCTGTGAAGAAGTGCGGATTTCCCTCGGGGCGTACGTGCTCGGGGCCCTGGAGCCCGAGGAGTGCGTGCTCGTCGAGGCGCATCTGGCCGAGTGCGTCGGCTGCCAGGCCGAGTTCGAGGAGCTGACCGGGGTGGCCACGTTCCTCGGGCGGGTGTCCGAGGCGGACGTGGCGCAGGTGAGCAGCCCGCCCCAGGCGGTGCTCGACCGGCTGCTCAGCGCCAAGGTCAAACGGCGCCGCCGCCTGACCCGGGCGCTGCTCTCGCTGGCCGCCTCGGTCGTGCTGGTGGGGGTCGGCGGGACCCTGTGGTCGACCACCCAGACCGCCCAGGACGCCACGACGGCGTCCGCGCCCCAGTCCTCCGGCGCCGCCGAGAACACCGCGCCCTTCTCGGCGCAGGACGACGGCGGCCACTCGGCGAAGGAGCGGGCCGCTCCCTCGCAGTCGGCCGTGACCGAGGGCGACGCGCGGCTCATGCTGGACACCGGTGAGCGGAAGGCCACGAACAACAACGGCTCCGTCCGTGCCACGGTGACCGCGTCGCCGGGGGAGAAGGCGACGACGGTCAAGGTCGTGCTCACCGGGGTCGCCAAGGGCACCCGCTGCCGGCTGGACGTGGTCGGCGTCGACGGGGCCCGGGAGACGGCCGGCAACTGGATCGTCGACAGGGCCGCCTACGACGCCTCGGGCGCCTTCACCGGCACCACCACGATCCCTCCCGCGAACATCACGAAGTTCGAGATCCTCACCGCCGGAGGCCGGATGCTGGTCAGCGTCGCGCTGCCCTGAGCGTCGCCCCGCTTTGAGCGTCGCGCTGCCCTGAGCGTCGGGCTCCGGGCCCGTCTTCCGGGCGCTGCTCCCGGGCGCCGTCTTCCGGGTGCGGCCTCTCCTGAGTTGCTCTCTTCGGGGTGCCGCCTCGCGGACGCCGGTCTGCTCGGGGAGCGGGCGCCGGCGCTCCGGCCGGGGGAATGGCGCGGCACGGCCGCGTGTTGTCGTGCTCCGTGACCGGGTTGACGGTGGTGCTCGTCACGCTGGCCGTCGCCACGCTGGTGGGCGTGGTGGTGCGGTGGCGCAGCGGCGTGCCACGCGAGGTGGGGGGCGACGTGGAGCGGCTGACATCCGGCGACCTCGGAACGGTGCTGGGAGAGCGGGCCACGCTCGTGCAGTTCTCCAGCGCCTTCTGTCAGCCCTGCCGGGCGACCCGCCGGATCCTCGCCGAGGTGACGGAGCTGGTGCCGGGGGTGGCGCACGTGGAGATCGACGCGGAGTCCCGTCTCGACCTGGTCCGGTCGCTGAACGTCCTGCGCACCCCGACCGTGCTGGTCCTCGACGCGTCGGGGAAGGTCGTCAAGCGCGCCTCCGGGCAGCCGCGGAAGGCCGACGTGATCGGGGCTCTGGGCCTGGCCGTCGACGAGTGACCGGCGGGTTGCCGATGGACGGCCGGTGGTCCGGCGATGGGTGGCCCGGCGGCCGGACCGTGGGCATGCGGTGGGCGGATGGCGGACCCTACCGCCCGTTGAGCAATCTTGTCTCAGGAATTGGACAGGGATGTGACAGATCCCGGAACGTCGGGGTAGTGTCATCGGCATGAACCCCACGACAGAGCTGCTGACGAAGCGGCGCGCGGTTGATTTCTGCCGCGTGACCACCGCGCTCTGTCGCGCTTCCTAAGGGCGATCTCAAGCGGCCGCTGAGCCGCACCGATCTGCACAACCCTTCAGGGAGCATCAAGCGATGCAGGCTGATCCCCGGGCTCTCCGCGCCGCCGCGGCTGTGACGACCATCGTCCTCGCGCTCGTCCTGATCACAGGGAGCGCATGGCTGCTGGCCGTACAGGCCCTGGTGTTCGCGCTGGGCATCTTCGGCGCCTCGCCGTACGGGATGGTTTTCAAAGGGATAGTGAAGAGCCCTCCCAGGGAGCTGGAGGACGCCGCCCCGCCGCGCTTCGCGCAGGGGGTCGGACTCGCCTTCGCCCTGGTGGGCTTGGTCGGATACATCACGCAGATCACGCCGTTGGCCCTCGGCGCCACCGCCGCGGCTCTCTTCGCCGCCTTCCTCAACGCAGCTTTCGGCTTCTGCCTCGGCTGCGAGATGTTCCTCATCATTCGCCGTTTACTGCCCGCCGCAAGATAATCCCGGAGGATTCATGAGCCGCTCCGCCGCCCTGGTGGACGCTGACTGGGTCGAGGCCAACCTCGACACCGACGGCATCGTTCTCGTCGAGGTCGACGAGGACACCAGTGCCTACGACAAGGGCCACATCCGTGGCGCCGTGAAGATCGACTGGAAGCAGGACCTCCAGGACCCGGTCCGCCGTGACTTCGTCGACCGCGAGGGCTTCCAGACGCTCCTGTCCTCCCGGGGCATCGGCAACGACGACACCGTGGTCCTGTACGGCGGCAACAACAACTGGTTCGCCGCCTACGCCTACTGGTACTTCAAGCTCTACGGCCACGCCGACGTCAAACTCCTCGACGGCGGCCGCAAGAAGTGGGAGCTCGACTCCCGCGAGCTGGTCAAGGACGTCCCCGCACGCCCCGCCACCGACTACCGGGCCGGCGAGCAGGACCACTCGCTGCGCGCCTTCCGCGACGACGTGCTCGCCGCGATCGGCAAGCTCAACCTGGTCGACGTGCGCTCACCGGATGAGTTCACCGGCAAGCTGCTGGCCCCCGCGCACGTCCCGCAGGAGGCGGCCCAGCGCGGCGGCCACGTGCCGACCGCCCGCAACATCCCGTGGTCGAAGGCGGCCAACGACGACGGCACCTTCAAGTCCGACGCCGACCTGCGGGCCCTCTACGAGGGCGAGGGCGTCGACTTCACCAAGGACACCATCGCCTACTGCCGTATCGGTGAGCGCTCGGCGCACACCTGGTTCGTGCTGCACGAGATCCTCGATCAGGCGAGTGTGAAGAACTACGACGGTTCATGGACCGAGTACGGCTCGCTGGTGGGCGTGCCGATCGAACTGGGAGAGGCTCGATAATGACGACTCAGGGCTGCGCTGCTCCGGAACAGACGATCGCTCTTCCGGCCGGGATCGACCTGTCGACCCAGGCCGTCATCCAGGGGGTGGTGTCCGGCGCGGGCACCGCCTACGCCCGGCTGCTGGACCACTCCGGGGAGTTCACCGGTGAGGTCGTGGTGTCGGAGGAGGGCGTCTTCCGCTTCTTCGCCGCTCCGGGTGAGTGGACCGTCCGCATCATCGCGGGCGGCGGCATCACCAAGGACATCAAGGCCCAGGCCCGCCTGGGCGAGGTCACCCAGCTCGCGGTAGCTGTCTGACCCTCCTCCGACGGCCGAGGGCCGGCATCCCACACGGGGTGCCGGCCCTCAGCCGTTCCAGGGCCCGGCGGGCCCCACCCCGGCGCCGGGGCGGTGCCGGGGCGGGCGGTGCCGTCCGCCGTCACGGGACCCGGCTCTCGACGCGGTGGAGCGCGTCGGTGTAGCCGGGCTCCGGGGACATGGCCGCCGCCAGGCGGAGGTGCGGCAGTGCCTCGGTGTGGCGGTTGGCCCGCTCCAGGGTCCTGCCGAGCAGGAACCTGGCGTAGTGGTCGCCGGGCGAGCGCTCCAGCAGCGACTCCAGGGTCTCCTTCGCCCGGTTGAGCTGGGCCGAGCCGAAGTAGGCGCGGGCGGCCAGCAGGCGGACGGCGGGGTCGTCGCCGTGGCCGGCCAGCAGCGGCTCCAGGGTCTGCAGCGCGCCGAGGGGGTCCCGGACCTCAAGCAGGGACTCGGCCTGGCGCAGGAGCCTGACCTCGTCGGGGAGCTCCCGCTCCGGGACGGCCCGCCGCAGGAGATCCTCCAGGACCTCCGGCGGCTGCGCGCCCGCGACCGCCGTACCGCCCACCACGAAGGTCGGCGAGGTGGCCACGCCGATGGCCTTGCCGCGCAGGAGCTGGGAGCGGACCTCGGCGGTCCCCTCCCCGGCGTCGAGCGCCTCCGCCATGCCCTCCAGGCCGGCCTCCGCGGCGAGCGCCACCAGGGTGGCCCGGTCGCCGATGTCGGCGGCCTCGGCGAAGTGGGCGCGCATGATCCGCTCGACGACGGCGTCCTGCAGGGTGGCCCCGCCCCGCTCGTGGGCGAGGGCGACCACCCGGTGGGCGTCGAAGGTGTTCGAGCGCCAGGCGGCGCCCCAGCGCGGGCCGAGGCCCTCCCCGGCGGCGACGCGCGAGACGCGGGCCCGGTTCTCCGCCGGAGTCAGGTCGGGGTTGCAGGCCCGCAGGGCGCCCTCGGCGACCGGGTCGCGCAGCGCCTCCTCCAGCGGCTCGGCCGTGGCCGGAGCCATGGGGTCGATCTGGAAGGGACGCCAGACGATCTCCACGTCCTCGCCGAATCCGGCCTTCTCCAGACGTCGCTTGCCGATGTAGGCCCAGGCGCAGACCATGTCGGCCCAGACTTCGATGCGCTTCATGGCCGGTGTAACAAACGACGGCCGTCGTTTATTCGACATGTGTCGTTTAATCTTGGTCGCATGACTGAAGACGACCCGCGGGTCCGCCGGACCCGCGCCCGCCTGCGCGCCGCGGTCCTGGAGCTCTCCGCCGAGCGCGACCCCGATTCGGTCACGGTCGCCGAGATCGCCCAGCGGGCCGAGGTCAACCGGGCCACCGTCTACGTCCACTACCGCGACCGCGACGATCTCGTGCTGGACGCCATGGAGGCGGCCGTCGGCGAGCTGGCCGCCGAGGCCGCGCGCTGTCCCTACGGGGAGGCCGGGCCGGTCCCGGCGTCACTGGTGGCGCTGTTCGAGCACGTCGGTCTCCGGGCCCCGCTCTACCGGCGGATGCTCGGGCCGTACGGCAGCGCCCGCTTCTGCGCCCGCCTGCGCGAGGCGCTGGTCGCGGAGCTGCGCGGTCCGTTCGCGGCGGGCTCCCGCCCTCCGGGCCACGACGACGTGCCGCCGGAGATCCACGCCCACTACCTGGCGGGCGCGCTCATCGGGGTCCTCACCGGTTGGCTGGAGGAGCACCCGCCCCGCCCCGCCGAGGAGATCGCCGGGCTGACGTGGAGCCTGATCCGCTGAACCGGGCCGGGAAGCCCTGACGTGCTCGGCGCCCGCCGGGGCGTCCGCTCCGCTGAACCCGGACCGGGACCTGAGCGGGACCTGATGTGCTCGGCGCCGGCCGGGGCGTCCGCTCCGCTGAACCCGGACCGGGACCTGAGCGGGACCTGATGTGCTCGGCGCCGGCCGGGGCGTCCGCTCCGCTGGGTCCGGTCGGGCGGGCGGACTGGGCGGGCGGATCGCGCGGGCGTTTCGCTGTGGCCGGTCACGGCGGGTCGCTACGATTCATCGAGTGTCCGGAACGTCTGTTATGCCCACGCCGTCATCCCCGCCGCGAGCCGCCGGCCGGGCGCAGGCCACGCTCACGGCGTACTCCCTGCCCCTGCACACGCTCAGGATCCTCGGCGCCTGCGCGCTCACACTGGTGATCTGGTTCTCGGCGGGGCGGGCGGTCCGCGCCGCCCTGCTGTGGACGGGGACCGAGGTCGCCCACGGCGACTACCAGCAACTGCGGTTCGCCATCACCATGCTGATCTTCACGTTGATCGTGCTGAACGAGCTCGTGGTCATGGTCGGCATGCTGCACTCGGTGCGCGGCGCGCTCCGGGAGATCCGGGCGCGGCGGGAGGGCGGCGAGGCCGACGAGAGCATGTTCGGCGCGCTCAACCGGGCCACGCTCGTCTTCGCCACGATCTACATGGCCTGGAACTTCCAGGGGGAGGACGCGCGCGAGTTCGCCACGCTCGACCTGGTGAACCAGGCCGACCAGGACCTCAAGGGAGCCTTCGCCGGGGTCCAGGGCCAGGGGGGCACCGTCCTCATCGGGCTGGACGTGCGGCTGTCCATCGCCATCGCCGTGGCGGCGTACCTGCTCAAGACGCTGTTCGGCTGGTGGCACGCCAACGGCAAGGTCAAGGGCAGCGGCCTCCTCACCACGTTCTTCGAGCTGGCCTTCGCCTTCTACAGCATCAACGCGATGTTCACCTTCACCGGCGCGCGGGCCGACTGGCTGTCGCACCGCTCCGTCATAGCCGCGGTCAGCGGCTGGATCGAGGACGCCGAGAAGAGCATTCCGTGGTGGAAGGCGTTCTGGGACGGGGTCGGCGAGGTCTGGCCGCATGTCGTGGACGGGCTGATCGTGCCGCTGACCTGGCTCACGGTCGCCTCGCTGGTCTACGGCGCCTTCGCCGAGGACACCCGGGCGGTCGTGCGGGGGACCCGGCTGGACGCCGTGGCCGACCGGATGGAACAGACGCACACCCTGACCCGCAACACCATGACCCGGGCCACGACCGGGTTCCAGGAGCGCTGGGTCCCGCCCGCGAACGCCTTCCGGCTCGCCGCCCGCGGCGGCGCCGCGCTGTTCGGCATGTTCTGCCTGTGCTACGTCGCGCTCCGGGTGGGAGGCGACTACGCCCACCGCGGGCTGCGGACGCTGATCGGCAGCGAGGAGCCCTACCTCTGGCTGATCACCGGCCCGCCCCTCGACTTCGTCGAGGACCTGGTCGTGGCGGTGCTGACGACCTGCCTGCTGGCGGCCACGTTCGACATCGCCGCCACCCGCAGCCGCGAGGCGGGGGAGACGCTCACCGCCTGAACAGCAGCACCTGGTCCTGCGGGTCGTTCTTCTCCGTCCCCACCCGCTTGAACATGTCCTCCACGGACTCCTCCTCCAACGGCACCCGGATCGTGCTCGGCAGGACCTCGACCTCGACCTCGCCGGCCACGCTCCGGGGCACCAGGCTGACCAGGTTGTAGTCGTAGCCGGTGCCGATCTTGTGGTCCCTGACCTCCACGGGCAGGCTGTTGTCGACGACCTCGGTCTGCCACGCGCGGCCGTCGGGGTGCTTGACCTTGACCGTGGGGTCGCCCCGCCGGATCACGCCCTCGGTGTTCAGGGACGTCCTGGTCACCGTGATCTTCAGCCACCGCTGGTCGGCCTTGATCGGACGCGCGCCCGGGAGGTTGTCGGCCTGCTCCACCTTGACCTTCCAGGCCACGTTCATGAGCGTCCCGGTGCCTCCGGCGGCCACGGTGTGGATCTGGTAGGCGGGATTACCGCTCCGGTAGAAGACGTACCCGTTCCAGGTGGGGATCCCCATGCCCAGCGCCACGGCGAGCACCGCGCCGCCGATCCGCAGCGCCGTACGGCGTCGCGGCGGGACGGAGCCGGCGGCCGGGGCGGCCTCCTCCGGCCCGACCGGAGCCCCGGCTCCGGTCTCGGTCCCGGCCGTGGGGACGGCTGTGGATCCGGGGACGGTCGCACCGGCTGCGGGAACGGGTGCGGCTCCCGGGACGGTCGCACTGGCTCCGGGCGCGGCCGGGGGAGCGGGCCTGGGCAGCGGGGTGCCCGGGACGGCGGGGAACGGCTGGGTCGAGGGGTCCGAGGGCTCGCTCACGGGCCTCGGCATGGGGGGCCAGACCTGCTCGTCGGAGAAGGCCCGCCGGGGGCCGGGCGTCCAGTTGGCGTCAATCGGAAGCCCTGGGAGCGGGGTTCCGCCGGAACGGCCCCGGGGCGCCTCCGGACGCC
The DNA here is from genome assembly GCF_055586905.1 of Streptosporangium sp. NPDC048886. NCBI lineage: Bacteria > Bacillati > Actinomycetota > Actinomycetes > Streptosporangiales > Streptosporangiaceae > Streptosporangium > Streptosporangium sp. NPDC048886. The sequence goes on along the minus strand of NZ_JBVJHH010000060.1, from coordinate 13,066 downwards.
CAGAAGGGTTCGGGGGACCGCCGGGCTCGCGGCGGCCGGGACCCGGGGGGCGGCCCCCGAGTCCGGGCGGCGGTACGGCATGGCCGCCGGGGCCCGAGCCGGGCAGGGGCCGCATCTCCGGCGCGGGCGGCGGTACGGCGTGGGCGCCGGGGGGTGGGGCCATGGGGTGGGTCCCGGGCGTGGGTGCGCCGGGATGGCCGCCGTGCTCAGGGGGTGCCTGCGGGGCGGCGTGGGCGCCGGGTGCGGCCGGAGGCGTGGGCCAGGCGCCGCTGGACCAGGAGGCGCCCTGGTGGGACTCCCGCGAGGGGACGGCGGGGCGGTCGTCCCCCGGCGGCCGGGTCTCCGGGGGGAAGCCCCCTTCTTGGGGTGATCGGGTCTCCGGGGGGAAGCCCGTCTCCAGGGGTGACCGGGTCTCCGGGGGGAAACCCCCTTCGAGGGGTGACCGGGGCTTCTGGGGTGAGCGGAGTTCTGGGGGGAGGCCGGTCTCCGAGGGGGACCGGTGCTCTCCGGTGGAACGGCTCTCCTTAGGGGTGAACCAGTCGGGGCTGCCCTCGTTCTCCGAGTGCGGCGTGCCCGTCACTTCTTGCTCGCCAACTGGTAGACGTCCTTCGCGTTCGAGATCAGGCGCTGTGCGGCGGACTCGTCGAGGCCCAGGTCGATCTCCACCTCGGGCAGGAGTGCCTCTCCGATGAACCCGTTCTTCGGGGCGAGCACGAGCCGGGATCCCGGCAGGGCGGCCGCCGGGACCTCGAAGATCGCCACGCTCTCGGCCCACCAGCCCACCTGGATGAAGGGATTGGTGATGGTCTTGGAGGCGTCGACCTTGTCGGTGGCCGCGTAGCGCTTGCCGTCCTCGGCCAGCAGTGTCGGGGTGGCGAACTTCTGCGGTTCCCGGTTGGCCGTCGCCCCCACCTCGGCGACCAGGAAGATCCCGGAGGTGGTGGCCCGTTCCACCGCGCCGCTCAGACCCGTCACCTCGATGGCCTTGGCGGCGTGCACGGCCTTGACCCGTGCGGAGAAGCGGGAGGCGGAGACCTCCTCGCCGACACCTCCGGTCCAGGTCAGGTGGGCGGTGCGGGCCTCCCGGTCCAGGCCGAGCGTCTGCAGGCCGACCGCCGCGGCCGCCAGCGCCGCGCCGATGCCCAGGACGCCCGCCCGGCGCCACCGGCTCGGCGGGGCGGGGGCCCGGCGACCGGCGGCCTGCTCGGGCCGGGCCGGGGTCTCGGTGCTCGTCACAGGGTCCCTCCTTGCTTGACGGGGAGGGTGACCTGCGCCGCCACCTCGGGCGGAGAGTCCGGGTCGTCGCCGTCCTTGACCAGGTCCCAGGCGGAGCCGAGCATGAACCCCTCCGTCAGCTCGAAGGTGCCGACGTCGAGCTGGATCTTCTTGGGCGGGCGCTCCCCGTCCGGCAGCTCGTATCTGACCACGACGGTGGAGGTCATCCCCGGGTGCAACTGCCTGCTCGGCACGCCCTCGTCCGGGATGGTGATGAGCGGCCCGTTCTCGCTCTTGATCTCCGGGGTCATCTTCAGCAGGGACTCGGCGAAGAAGAAACCCGGTGTTTTCCCGTTGCGGGGAGCTCCCACGCCGGTGGTCTCGTCGCTCTTGTTCGTGATCTCAAGCTCGATCTCGACGAAGCGCTTGCCGTGGCCGCCGAGCGGGTCGCGCTGGAACAGCGACCTGTACTCCACGAACTTGGTCATGAACTCGCCCTGGTCCAGGCTGGAGCCCGGGCCGAGCTGTTTGGGGGGTTCGTCGGGGGCTTCGCCGAGCCCGCCGAGCGCCGCGGTGATCCCCAGGCCGGTGGCTATGACCAGGGCGGCGGCCGGCACTGCGATCGGGCGTCGTCGGCTGGTTTCGCCACCGGGGGGAGACGTCATGACAAAGGATGGTAATCGCTGACCTCCACCCCAACCGACTCATACACCCCATAAGTGGCATTGAACATGGGGAAAATGCAGCGGATTGGCGGGAACGCTGCCCGAATAGGAGGTCTAACTCTTACGCTGTCACCGAGGCGGCGAGAGCCCTATGGCGGAGGTTCCGTGGCGGACGTGCATCCCGAGCATGCGCAGCTCCAGGCGGACCGGATCTACCTGGGCTGGCAGTATGCCCTGCTGCACCCTGATCCGGGCCCGGCTCCGAAACGTCCCTCTCCCGTCGAGGACCCCGCCGACCCGGTCGACCCCGAGTGGGTGCGCCGGGAACGGCTCAACGAGGACCTGCTCAACCGGCCGGTGAAGATCTTCAGGGTGTTCGTGGCCGGGCTCGCCGTACTGATCCTCCTGCTCGGCGTCACCGAGCTGCTGAACTGGTCGTTCGCCGCCGTGGGGCTGATCGCCGCCGGTGGGGTGGCGGTCTTCTGCACATACGCGATCCACCAGGGCGACAGGGCGGTCCGCCACCGGATCCGCGAGCGCCAGGCGGTCGGCGCCCGGCGGCGGGAGGAGCGCGACAGGGATCTCTTCCACGCCCAGGAGGAGCACGCCGTCCGCTACCGGGAGTGGGCGGAGAAGAAGGAGCGCCACGACCGCCAGCTCACCTGGTACGCGGTGGCCGTGCCGGACGAGATCGACCGGATCGACGTCGCCGGGGGCACGCTGCCCGGCTGGTCGGCGCTGATCACCCTGCTCGGCGCGACCCGGCTCTACAGCGGCGGCCATCTGACCGTGCTCGACCTGTCCGAGGGCGCGATCGCCAAGGACCTGGTCGAGCTGGCGCGCAGGGGCGGGGACGACCCGCTGGTCTGGGTGCTCCCGGTGGACCTCCCCAGGCTCGACCTGGGCGCGACGCTGCCCCCGGAGGCGTTCGCCGACGTGCTCGCCCACGTGGTGAGCGTCAGCGAGGAGCACCGCACCACCCGGGACCTGTCGTTCGACAACGCGATCCTGGAGCGGGTCCTGGAGGTCCTCGGCGAGAACGCCACGATCAACCAGGTCACCGCCGCCCTCCGGGCCCTGGCCCAGGTCGGCGACCCGCGCGACGACCTCAGGTTCGGCCTGATCACCGCCGGCCAGCTGGAGCGCATCGGCACGCTGTTCGGCCGGGGCGTCAGCGACCGGGTGGTGATCGAGCGGGCCTGGGCGCTGGAGTCCCAGCTGCGCAAGCTGGAGACCCTCGGCTCGGAGGCGGTACGGCTGCCGCCGGCGCGCCTGCGGGTGGTGTCGATGGACCGGCAGGCGGGCGTGTTCGGCAACCGGGTCCTCGGGACCTACGTGGCCACCGCCCTCACCCACATCCTGCGCCAGTCGCCCGCCTCCGAACGGCCCTGGTATCACACGATCATCGTCGCGGGCGCGGACAAGCTCCGCGGCGACGTGCTCGACCGGCTGATGGACGCCTGCGAGACCTCCCGGACCGGTCTGGTGCTCACCTACCGCTCGCTCACCCCGACCGTGCGGGAACGGCTCGGCAGGGGGCACGCGGCGGTGACGTTCATGCGGCTGGGCAACGCCGAGGACGCCCGGATCGCCAGCGAGCACGTCGGCACCGAGCACCGGCTGGAGCTGGCCCAGCTCACCGAGACGATCAGCGCCGACGGCGCCGGGATGGACGGCGGTTACGTCTCCACCGTCGGCCAGGCGGAGGAGGGCGAGGACGGGCGGGAGGTGAGCCGCGCGGACCTGAAGGAGGACATCACCGAGTCCACCGAGTGGGGCCGCCGCGCGACCAAGGCGATGGGGGAGACCGAGCGGGTGCTGCACCGCTCCCGCGAGTTCCTCGTCGAGCCCCACCAGCTCCAGCAGCTCCCCACCACCTCGGTGATCGTCACCGACGCCACCGCCCACGGACGCCGGGTCCGCCTCGCCGACGCCAACCCCGCGATACTGACCTTCCCGAAGACGACGCTGGGGGAGTTCGACGAGATCAAGGAGGCCGTCCTGGACGGCGCCGGGCCGCAGGAGCCGCGCGAGCCGCGCGAGCAGCGGGAGCAGCGGGAGCCGGGCCTGTTCGAGGACGCCCCGCCGAACCTGGGCCCGCCGCCACCCCGGCTCGACTGGCGCAGACGCCAATGAAGCGTCTCTTTGTGGTAATGGCATCGCCAATGCGGGGGTGCGATCCCCTCGGAAGGTTCGACCTTGGTCGTTGGGGTGACCTGCCCCCGGAGCCCCGCCGGCCGGTACGGCGGGGCGGTCCGTGAAGCGTCGACCCCCCGGCCTCGGGCCGGGTCCCCTGGGTGGAGACCAAATGCAGCCAAGCGTGTCCCGTCCTCCGGCCGGTCTGACCGGTCCCTGGTACCGGATCCAGGCGATCGCTGCGCCCACGCGCACGTCGTCGGCGGAATGGGACTTCGTCACCGTCCTGCCCGCGGTGCTCTCCGCAGCCCAGCGCGGCCGGCCGTTCGTGGCCGGCTGGCTCTCCCGGGGCTCCGGCGCCCCGCTGGAGCTCATCACCAACGCCGGGCCGCTGACGCCGCCGCGCCCGCCGCGCCGGGCCGCCGCCGAGAGCGGGCCGTTCCCCGCCGGCCCCGAGCCGCTGCTGTTCCCCAGTGGCGCCCGGGGTGTGCGGATCGGCGACGAGTGGCTCCGTGACCTGTCCGACCTGGCCTGGACCGCCTGTCCGGGCCGGCAGGCCCCACCGCTCGGGGGCCGCCGCGAGCCGGACGCCGACGAGCTCAGGCGGCCCACGCTCTTCGAGTCCACGCTGGTCACGCTCATGTCCCGGCCGTTCGCCTGGCTGGTGGTGGCCGAGCAGACCGACCTGCTGGACGCCGAGGTGGCGCATCTGCGGACCCAGCTCAACGTGTTGAGGCAGTACGGCGACGCCTCCGAGCGCTCGCGCTACGACGCCGAGCGGGCCGAGCGGCGCATGCAGGAGCTGGACGCCTTCCGCGAGGCCGGGCTCTGGAGCGTGCGGGTGCTGGCCGGCGCCGCCGGGCCCGAGGAGCTGCGCCAGATCGCCCCCGTGCTGGTCGGCTCGGCCGAGATGAGCCACCACCCCTACCGCCTGCGCAGCGCGCTGGCCGGTCCGGTGTACGGCTTCGCCGAGGCGCTGTCGGTGACCCTGCAGGACCCCGCCGACGGCACCGCGGCCCCGTTCGCGGCCACCGCCGGGGCGCTGGCCGCGCTCGCCGGGCTGCCCCGCCGGGAGGTGCCCGGGGTCCGGGTGCTCGACTCGGGCTTCTTCGACGTGACCAGCGAGGCGGACGTCACGCCGGGCGCCAGGACCATCGATCTCGGCGCGATCCTGGACGGGCAGGACAGGGGGGTCGGCCCGTTCAGGGTCCCGCTGGCGACCCTGAACCGGCACGCGTTCATCACCGGCGCCACCGGCTCGGGCAAGTCCCAGACCGTCAGGCACCTGCTGGAGCAGCTCACCGGGGCCGGCATCCCGTGGCTGGCGATCGAGCCGGCCAAGTCCGAGTACGCCGCGATGGGCGGCAGGGTCGAGCACCTCGCCCCGGTGACCGTGATCAACCCGTCGGCCCCGGACAGCGTGCCGTTCAGCGTCAACCCGCTCGCCCCGGAGCCCGGCTATCCGGTCCAGGCCCACATCGACATGGTCCGGGCGCTGTTCATGGCCGCCTTCGACGCCGAGGAGCCGTTCCCGCAGATCATGTCGCTCGCCCTGCAGCGGGTCTACGAGGCCAACGGCTGGGACGTGGTCACCGGCTGGGCGGCTCCCGGCGCCGCCGTGCGGCCCGCCGTACCGACGCTTGAGCAGTTGCAGCAGCACGCGATGGACGTGATCAAGGAGATCGGCTACGGCAAGGAGGTCCAGGCCGACGTCGAGGGCTTCATCTCGCTGCGGCTGCGGTCGCTGCGGGTCGGTTCGGCGGGCCGGTTCTTCGAGGGCGGCCACCCGGCCGACATCGGCGACCTGCTCCAGCGCAACGTGGTGTTCGCGATCGAGGACGTGGCCAACGACGAGGACAAGGCGTTCCTGATGGGCACGCTGATCATCCGGATCGTCGAGCACCTGCGGATGCGGGCCAGGAAGGAGCGGAGCAGCGGGCTCCGGCACGTCATCGTGATCGAGGAGGCGCACCGGCTGCTCCGCGACCGCGGCGCCGGGCGGGCCAGCACGCACGCGGTCGAGCTCCTGGCGGGCATGCTCGCCGAGATCCGCGCGTACGGCGAGGGCATCGTGGTGGCCGAGCAGATCCCCACCAAGCTGGTCTCCGACGTGGTGAAGAACACGGCGCTGAAGGTCGTGCACCGGCTCCCGGCCGAGGACGACCGGCAGCTCGTGGGGGCCGCGATGAACCTGAGCGAGGAGCAGTCGCGGCAGGTCGTCTCGTTGCAGCCGGGCGTCGCGGCGGTCTTCGCCGACGGGATGGACCGGCCGCTGCGGGTCCAGGTGCCGCTGGGGGAGGACCGCGAGCGGCTGGTCCCCGGCCACATGCCGCCGATCTGCGGCCGCCGTTCGGCGGCGTGCGGACAGGAGTGCAGGACCGGCCGGGCGTGCACGCTCGTCGAGCTCCGCGAGGCCGACCTGCTGGCCGACGCGCCCGAGTGGGCCTGGCTGCGGATCTGGACCGACACCCTGGTGCTGGCCTTCTGCACCGACCGGCCGGTCCCGGGGGTCCCCCGGGCGCTGGCCGACCTGTGGGCCGAGCTCCCGCTGCGGCGGCGCGAATGCCTGCTGGCCACGGCGGTGGAGCGCAGCGTGGGCCGCCGGGCGTGGTCGCTGCGGACCGTCAGCGACCCGGTGAAGCTGACCGAGCAGGTGGCCACGGCGGCGACCCGGCTGCTGGGGCCCGACCGGGAGGTCGGCGAGCGGCCCGGCCCTGCCTGGGTCATCCCGCAGGTCCGCTGGCTGCACGAGGTGGACCGGCTGTTCCCCTACGGGCAGCCCGCGCCCAACCCGCGCGGTGCCGCGCCGGTGATGGAATATCCGCTGTTCAGCCGCCCCGCGAACGGCGCCGAACTGCTCGGTCACCGGGCCAAGGCGCTGCGCCACCACCCGCTCTCCATGGAGGTGGACCGCAACCGGGCACTGGCCTGGCGGGTGATCCTCGGCGACGACGGGCACGAGGGCGTGGAGCGGGACATCCTCACGGTGACGATCGGCGTCGACCCGGCCGAGCGGCTCCGGCACGTGGCCCAGACGATGGGGGCGGGCTGGCTGGAGAGCGTGCTGTCCTGGCCGCACCGCTTCGTGCTGCCGTTCGACGCGGCGTCACCGGAGACCGCCGAGCTCGCTTTCAGTGAGTAATGTAATCATCACTGTATGAAGCGATCTGTGGTTATTGTCCCTGCGGCCGCGCTGACGGCCCTCCCCGGGGGCGGGCCTGCCCGCGGCCCTGGTGACGCGGGCCCGCGCCCGGCGCCGGGGCTGCGGGGGACGCGCTCGGACCGCCGGCGGCCGGTGCCCGGCCCCCCGGACACCCGGGCCCGGTTCCTCGGACATCCGCGCCCGGCCCGTGCTCCTCACGGACCGGCGCGGGGCGCCGCCGGACGGGGACAGCGCCCAACCACGGCTAGGATCTGCGGCATGAGCGATTCGGCGGACCAGGCCCGGCTTGCCGAGCCGTCCTGTGACAGGCCGCTAGGCGAGGAGACGGCATGACTCAGCTTCCGCTGCGGGCGCAGCTCGCGAGTGCTCTCGGCCGGACGGCCGCGACCCTGTCCAGGGCGACCGGCCGCGGCGACGGATCGGTGATCGGCGGCCGGGTCGGCCTGGCGCTGGAGCCCGACCTGCTGCGCCAGCTCGCGCAGGACCGCAAGCTGGCGCTGGTGAGCGCGACCAACGGCAAGACCACCACGACCCGCCTGATCACCTCCGCGCTGCAGGACCTCGGCGACGTCGCCACCAACGCCTTCGGCGCCAACATGCCCGCCGGGCACGTCTCGGCGCTGTCGTCGGCCAAGGACGCCCCCTACGGCGTCCTGGAGGTCGACGAGAAATACCTGCCCGAGGTGATCGACACCACCGGGGCCGGCGTGATCGTCCTGATGAACCTCAGCCGCGACCAGATGGACCGGGCCGGTGAGATCTGGCTGCTGGCCCAGAAGTGGCGCCGGGCGCTCGCCGGCAAGAACACCCATGTGATCGCCAACGCCGACGACCCGCTGGTGACCTGGGGCGCCTCCACGGCCACCAGGGTCACCTGGGTGTCGGCCGGGCAGCCGTGGAAGGAAGACTCCTGGTGCTGCCCGGAGTGCGGCGGCCCGCTCGACCGCAAGGGCATGGAATACACCCCGCCCGGCGGCCACGTCTCGGGCATGGTCACCTCCCGCACGGCCGAGAACGACTGGGCCTGCCGCGAGTGCACCTTCCGCCGCCCCGAGCCGTCCTGGATCCTCGACGACGACGCGGTGATCGACCCGCGCAGGCAGCGCTGGGTGCTCGACATCCAGCTCCCGGGCCGGGCCAACCGGGCCAACGCGGTGATCGCGCTGGCCACCGCCGAGACGTTCGGCCTGCCGATCCAGCGGGCGCTGCCCCGCCTGCGCGAGGTCAAGTCCGTCGCGGGCCGCTACACCACCGTGCAGCGCGACGGGCGGCACGCCCGGCTGCTGCTCGCCAAGAACCCCGCCGGCTGGCTGGAGGCGTTCGACGTGCTCGACCGCTCGCTGCCGGTGATCCTGTCGGTCAACGCCCAGGGCCCCGACGGCCGTGACACCTCCTGGCTGTGGGACGTCGACTACCGGGTCCTGCGCGGCAGGCCGGTCTACGTCGCCGGGGAGCGCCGCCTCGACCTCGCGCTCCGGCTGGACGTGGCCGGAGTGCCCTTCCAGCTGGCCGACTCCTTCGAGCAGGCACTCGCCGCGCAGCCGCCGGGCAAGGTCGACGTGATCGCCAACTACACCGCCTTCCAGCAGATTCGATCGGAGTTCGGTCGTGCAGTCTGACAGCGCCCTGCGACTCGTCTGGATCTACCCGGACCTGTTGAGCACCTACGGGGACCAGGGCAACGTCCTGGTCCTGGAGCAGCGCGCCCAGCGCCGCGGCATCCCGGTCGAGACCGTTCACGTGCGCTCGGCCGACCCGGTGCCGGAGGGCGGCGACATCTACCTGATCGGCGGCGGCGAGGACCGGCCGCAGATCCTGGCCGCCGAGCGGCTGCGCCGGGACGGCGGCCTGCACCGGGCCGTGGCGCGCGGCGCCTGCCTGCTGGCCGTCTGCGCGGGTTACCAGATCATGGGCACCACGTTCGGCGGTGAGGAGGGGCAGCCGGTCGACGGCATCGGGTTGATCGACATCGCCAGCGGCCGCGGCACCGGCCGCGCGGTCGGCGAGCTGGCCGGCGAGGCCGACCCGGCCCTCGGCATCCCGACGCTGACCGGCTTCGAGAACCACATGGGCGTCACCCGGCTGGGCCCCGGCGTCCGGCCGCTGGCCCGCACGACGGTCGGCACCGGCAACGGCGACGGCACCGAGGGCTGCTACGCCGGCAGGATCGTCGGCACCTACCTGCACGGTCCCGCGCTCGCCCGCAACCCCGGCCTCGCCGACCTCCTGCTGAGCTGGGCGGTCGGCGCCCAGCTCCCGCCGATCGACGACACCTGGTTCGAGCGGCTCCGTCAGGAGCGGCTGGCCGCGGTGCTGCCCCACTGAGAGCCGCCGCCCCGGACGGTCAGGGGGCCGGGCGCGCCGCCGCGCCGACCCTGGGGTGCCACTGCACTCCGCCCCGCAGGCGTCGGAGCGGCCGCGGGCGTCACTGGACGGGCACCTGCAGGTCGCGGAAGCCGGCGATCTTCACCTTCAGCGTGGCGGCGCCCTCCGGCAGCTCGAACAGGCCCCAGAACTCCCTGGACTGGCCCGGACCGAACTTCTCGGTGCTCAGGCGCACGCCGGACACCTCGGTGCAGGCGCAGTAGGAGTCGGTGCCGCCGTCGTCGGCGGGCACCTGGAGCCGGCCGGGCAGATACTGGCGTCGGGCGGCCACGTCGGTCAGCGTGACGTTGCCGGCCGCCTGATACTTGAAGGACATCCAGTCCTCCGCTTGGTGCAGCTCGTTGAACCACGCCTCGCCGTCGCCGGTGTTGCCGACGCGGTAGGTCAGCAGGCCGAGACCGCCCGGGAGCCGCCGCAGGCCGGTCACCTCCATGGAGATCGGCTGGCCGTCCGCCCTTGTGGTGCCCTTCAGCCCGGTGGCGTCCGGCGTGCCGGCCGTCGAAGGGGCGGCCGGCTGGTCCGGCTCGGCGGGCCGCGGCTTGGCGAACGTCACCGTGACGCGGCGGTTGCGCCGCTTACCCTCGTCGGTGTCGTTGCTGTAGAGCGGGCGGCGCGAGCCGTATCCCCTGGCCTGGAAGCCCACCTCCCTGGAGACCAGCGCGGACAGGGCCCGCCGTACGGCCTGCGCGCGGCGCGCGGACAGCGGGTCGTTGACGGCGTCGGTGCCGGAGGAGTCGGCGTGGCCCTCTACCTTCACCGTGGACCCGGCCGAAGAGTCGATCAGCTTGGCGGTGCGCGCCAGGACCGTCCGGGCCCTGGACGTGAGCGTGGCCTCGTCCACCGCGAACAGCACGTCGGAGGAGAGGCTGACCTGGAGGTCACCGCCGTCGTCGGCGGTCTCCTCCGACCTGTCCAGCGCCTGCGACGGGGTCACGATCCGGCGGGTGACGGTGGTGACGGGCCCGGCGTCGGGGTCGGGGATCTCCATGCCGGACGGGACGATCGGCGGCTCGTCGCTGATCGGCACGTTCGGCATGGGCGGTCCGGCGGGGGTGACGACCGTGGTGGTGGCGGGGTCGCCGGAGGGGGCGGGCATCACCGCGTACACGGTGATCGACCGGCCGGCGTCGATGAAGTATCCGAGGCCGTCGCGGTCCTGGTCGCTGCAGAGGCAGGGGAGGTCCGCGGGCTTGTACGGCAGGATCCAGGTGCGGGCCCGCGCGTCGAGCACGCCGATGCCCGAAGCCCACCTGATCTCCCCCGGCGGGCGCGTGTTGTCGCCCATCTGGCCGGTCCACGGCAGGTGCTCGCCGGTGCCCGTGTTGGCGAGCCTGAGCTGGACGATCAGGTGCTCGCCCTTGACCCGGTTCAGCCCGACGACCTCGATCTTGAGGTTCTCGGTGAGCGTGCTGCGTGACTCGGCCAGTGCGGGCCGGGTGTCCTGCCCGGAGGGGCTGGGCTCCGCCGCGGCGGTCGTCGCCGGGGGGCTGGCGGAGGGCGCGGGAGGCGGCGCGGAGGCCGGGGGTGGCGCGGCCTCCGGGGGCCCCGCACAGGCCGATGTCATGAGCACGGCGATTAACGGGACGGCGATCCGGTGATTCACCTGACCGATGTTGTCGTACTTTCCAGCCCAAAAGCAGTGTTTTCGGGCAGCATTGAACGCCTCACGGGGCCGGCGTCACACCAGCCGGCCGGACGCCGGGGGCGGAGCCGTAGGAGGACAGGGCCGCACGGGGGCGGAGCCCCGCGACAGGGGCGTCTCCCCGCCGGTGGCCGAGCCGGCCCCGGCGGTGGAGCGGGGCCGGCTCCCGTCAGTAGACGAGTGCCTGGACCCCTTCGCCGAGGACCTCCTCGACGAAGGTCGGGGCGCCCGCGATGCGCACTCCCTCGATCACGTCGTCCACCGTGATGCCGCGCCGGGCCGCGCACTGGGTGCACAGCGTCACCCGGCCCGCGGCCAGCACCGCGTCGAGCAGGTCGCCGAGCTGGGCGGCGTGCGGGAGCGCGAACTCCTTCGCCCGCCCGGGCAGGGCGAACCACGCCGACTCGCCGGTCAGCCAGAGAGAGACGGGGACCCCGCTCGCCAACGCCGCCGCGGCCACCGTGAACGCCTGGTTGCAGCGCTCGGGTGCGTCCTCGCCGGCGGTCACCTTGATCACCAGTGATCGTGCCATGCCCGAAGCCTATGCGGGTCCGTGTCACGGGCGCGAGCCGTGCCGTGCCGGGCCTAGGCTCGAACGCATGGACGTTCCCGAACTGCATCCCGACCTTGAGCCGATCGCCTTCCTCCTGGGCCGGTGGGAAGGTGCCGGGGTGGGTGGATACCCGACGATCGAGAGCTTCAACTTCGGCCAGGAGATCGTCTTCGGTCACAACGGCAAGCCCTTCCTGACCTACACCAGCCGCACCTGGCTGCTCGACGAGGCGGGCAACACGGTCCGCCCGCTGGCCACCGAGACCGGCTTCTGGCGCCAGCTGCCCGACCGCCAGCTGGAGGTGTGCCTGACGCATCCGACCGGCATCGTGGAGATCTATCTCGGCGAGGTGGTCTTCAACAAGATCGAGCTCCACACCGACGTGGTGGCCCGCACCGCCACCGCCAAGGAATACACCGCCGGTCACCGCCTCTACGGCCTGGTCAACGGCAACCTGATGTGGGCCTATGACATGGCGGCCGTGGGGCAGCCGCTGCAGTCGCACATCTCCGCCGAGCTCAAGAAGGTGGCCGGCTCCGCGTCTGAGGGGTAATAGCTACGATTTGGCGCATGAATTCCCCTTTTACCCCCGAAGTGGTCGACGCCATCAAGCGGCACATGAACGACGATCATCGCGATGACGCGCTGCTGATCTGCAAGGGCCTCGGCGGGCAGTCCGAGGCCACCAGCGCGACCACGACAGGGGTTGACGCGGAGGCGATCGAGTTCGTCGCCGTGGTCGGCGGTCAGGACGTCGCGGTGCGGGTCCCGTGGAGCGCCACGCTGACCGAGCGCGCCCAGGTCCGCAGGGAAGTGGTCCGCCTCTACCAGGACGCCTGCGCCGCCCTCGGCGTCCCCGCCCGCGGCGAGCACTGACCGCCGGGGCCCGGAGACGTCAGGGGGCCGGCGCGGAAGGTCAGGGGCTCAAAGCCGGGAGAACAGGGGGAGAGGCTCAAGGCCGGGAGAACAGGGGCGGGGCGGGGAGAAAGGCCCTGAGAACAGGCCCGGTGAACCTGAGAACGGGCCTGGTGAAAAAAGGGAAGAACCCCGGGCCTGCTCCTCCTGCCGTACAGGAGGGCCAGATGGACCAAAGACGGGGGACCCGTCCGAGACGGGATGGCCCGCCCTCTGGCAGCCCGGGGTTCCGGTGATTGTCGTGGATTCGCCGAACGTCGCCAGACGCCCGGACAGAGTCCGGAGTCGCGGCGTCCTAGCGGACAGCCACCTCGCTAGCCCAACTATGATCAACCATTGTTCGGACCACCTCCTTTCGGCGTGCCCCGAGACTACAAACCCAGGTCGGAGCG
>NZ_JBVJHH010000059.1:0-50747 GCF_055586905.1 Streptosporangium sp. NPDC048886 | reverse complement strand
TCCAGGCCAGCCATCCATGCCTGAAGGTCCTCGGCGGTCACCACGCTCGACATACGGTCAGACTAAGGCATCACAATATGTTGTTGTAGTACTAGCGCAGGCCGTCGAAGAGGTCGTCCTCACGGTCGGCGGCGGGGACGCGGCTGAGATGGCGGATGAACGCCTCGTGACCGAGCGCCCGCTGCTGGGCCTCGGCGGGCATGCGCAGCAGGAAGATGTTCTCGCCCTGGCTCGCGTGCGCCTCCAGCGCCTTGCGCTTGTGCTCCACGTAGGGTTCCACGTCGACCACGGTGGTGATCTGCTCCTCCGGGGTGCCGAAGTCCGGGGGGAGTTCCAGGTCGTCGGGGGCCCCGCCGATCGAGCGGAGGTATTCGAACAGCTCGGCGACCCGCTCCCGGGGCACCGCGGTGTAGTAGAGCTTGCTGGGGATGCCGGAGGCCTCGGCCGCGGCGAGGGTGATCCGGTTGGCCTGGATGTGGTCGGGGTGACCGTAGTTGCCGTTCTCGTCATAGGTGACGACGACCTGCGGCCGGTAGCGCTCCATCAGCGCGGCCAGCCGCCCGGCGGCCTGCTCGACGGGGACGTTGGCGAAGGCGTCCGGCGCCTCGTTGGCGGCCCAGCCCACCATGCCGGAGTCGCGGTAGCCGAGCAGCTCCACATGGTCGATCCCGAGGTGGGCCACGGATTCGCGCAGCTCCTCCAGCCGCCGCTCGCGCACCGCCGCCTCGTCGTGGCCGGGCTCTCCCGGCTTCACCCCGCCGGGACCGTCACCCTGCTCGCCGTTGGTGCAGGTGACCAGGACAGTGCGGATGCCCTCGTCGACGCACTTGGCGAAGATGCCGCCCGTCCCGATCACCTCGTCGTCGGGATGGGCGTGGACAGCCATCAATGTCAACTCGTCAGCCATGGATATCGACCCCTCCGGATATGAAGGCCACGCGGCCCCGATCACTCTACGGCGGCCGGCGGGCGGCCGGAATCGGGCCGTCCGTCCGATCTCGCCCCCCGCCGGGCGGGTAGATGAGTCCTGACAGTCACGCGCGACGCCCCGTCGCCGCCGGAGGGAGCCGTCATGGTGGGCACGACGAAGAACACCGAGATCTACCGAGAGGCCCGGGACCTGCTGCTGAGCCTGGGCGGGGACTACGAGGGGGCGGTGGGACGGTTCGCGTGGCCGGTGTTCCAGGGCGCCTTCAACTGGGCGCACGACTGGTTCGACGTGATCGCCCGCGGCAACGGGCGGACGGCCCTGTGGCTGGTCGAGGAGGACGGGTCGGAGACCCGCCACACCTTCGACGAGATCGCCGGCCGCTCGGACCAGGTCGCGGCCTGGCTGGCCGGGCAGGGGGTGGGCCGCGGCGACCGCGTGCTCGTCATGCTGGGCAACCAGGTCGAGCTGTGGGAGTCGATGCTGGCGGTGATGAAGCTCGGCGCGGTGATCATGCCGACGACCACGGCACTGGGCCCGGCGGACCTGCCCGACCGCATCGAGCGCGGCGGCGCCCGGCACGTCATCGCCAACAGCGCGGACACCGCGAAGTTCGCCGGGGTGGCGGGCGACTACACCCGGATCTGCGTCGGCGAGGCACCGGCGGGGTGGGCCGCCTACCGCGACGCCTACGCCACCGCGGCCGGGCCCGTGGCGCACCCGGGCACCGCGCCGGACGACCCGCTGCTGCTGTACTTCACCTCCGGCACGACCAGCCGGCCGAAGCTGGTGGAGCACACGCAGGTGTCCTACCCGGCCGGACATCTGTCCACCATGTACTGGATGGGCGTGCGGCCGGGCGACACGCACCTGAACATCAGCTCGCCGGGCTGGGCCAAGCACGCGTGGAGCTGCTTCTTCGCCCCGTGGATCGCCGAAGCGACGATCTTCGTCTACAACTACGCCCGCTTCGACGCGGGCGCGCTGCTGGCCCAGATCCGCCGGGCCGGGGTGACCACGTTCTGCGCGCCGCCGACGGTGTGGCGGATGCTGATCAAGTCCGACCTGTCCGGCGGTCCCGGCGCGCTGCGGGAGGTGATGGCGGCCGGCGAACCGCTGAACCCGGAGGTCATCGAGCAGGTCCGCAACGCCTGGGGGCTGACGCTGCGCGACGGGTTCGGGCAGACCGAGACCACCGCCCAGGTCGGCAACACCCCGGGGGCGCCGGTCAAGCCCGGCTCGATGGGCCGTCCGCTCCCCGGGGTGCCGGTGGTGCTGGTCGACCCGGTCACCGGGGAGCCGGCCGAGGAGGGCGAGATCTGCGTCGACCTGGCCCGCAGGCCGATGAACCTGATGACCGGCTACCAGGGCGACCCCCGGCGGGAGCGGGAGGCGACGGCCGGCGGCTACTACCACACCGGTGACATCGCCTCCCGGGACGCGGAGGGCTACATCACCTACATCGGGCGGACCGACGACGTGTTCAAGGCCTCCGACTACAAGATCTCGCCGTTCGAGCTGGAGAGCGTGCTCATCGAGCACCCGGCCGTCACCGAGGTCGCGGTGGTGCCCGCGCCCGACCCGGTCCGGCAGGCCGTGCCCAAGGCGTATGTCGTGCTCGCCCCGGGCTGGGCGCCGGACCGGGAGACCGCGCTGGCCATCCTGCGCCACGCGCGGGAGAAGCTGGCCCCTTACCTGCGGGTGCGCCGGGTGGAGTTCGCCGAGCTGCCCAAGACGATCTCGGGCAAGATCCGCCGGGTCGAGCTCCGCGCCCGTGAGGAGCGGGCCGCGGGCACCGGCCCGGCCACGGAGTGGCGCGACGACCAGTTCCCCGAGCTGCGGACCTGAGCGGTGTGCGGGGCCGGTACGGACCGGACTCAACGGGGGCGCCCGCTCCTTTCCGCTCTCAACCTATAGTGCACCGGAGGGCTTGCCACAAGACCCGGGTCGTGCCGCAGAATCGTCGGCCGAGGCTGGAACCTGCGGAAATGGGAGTCGCGGAATGCGTGTGTTGTTGTTGACGTACGGGTCGCGTGGGGACGTCGAACCGATGGTGGGACTCGCGGTGAGTCTGCGGGAACTCGGCGCGGAGGTGCAGATGTGCGCGCCGCCGGACTTCGCGGAGCTGCTGGACGGTTTCGGTCTCCCGCTGGTGCCGCTCGGCCGGTCGGTGCGCGAGATGGCGTCCGGGGCACTGACCGGGAAAGAGCCGCCGCCCGCGGCGAGCCTGCCCCAGCGCGCGGCCCAGATGGTCGCCGCGACGTACGGACCGGTCGCCGCGGTGGCCGAGGGATGTGACGCGGTGGTGGCGACCGGCTTGATCCCGGCCGCGGCCGCCGCGCGGTCGGTGGCCGAGAAGCTGGGCATCCCCTACGTGTTCGTGGCCTGCTTCCCGACCTACCTGCCGTCGCCGCACCACCCGCCGCTCGCGTGGACCCGGCCGCTCCCACCGGAGGTGACCGACAACCGGGTGCTGTGGGACCTGAACACGGAGGACATGAACGCGCTGTTCGGCGAGGCGATCAACGGCCACCGGGCGTCGATCGGCCTGCCCCCGGTGGACGACGTCCGCGACCACGTCTTCACCGACCGGCCGTGGCTGGCGGCGGACCCGACCCTGGGCCCGTGGCTGCAGCCGGCGGACCTCGACGTGGTGCAGACCGGCGCGTGGATCCGGCCGGACGGACGCCCGCTCCCGGCCGATCTGGAGGCGTTCCTGGACGCCGGCGCACCACCGGTGTACGTGGGCTTCGGCAGCATGCCCATGCGCGCCTCGGAAGACGTCGCCCGGGCGGCCGTCGAGGCGGTCCGCGCGCACGGCCGCCGCGCACTCCTGTCCCGCGGCTGGGCCGACCTGGCCCTGAGCGACGACCGGGACGACTGCTTCGCCGTCGGCGAGGTCAACCAGCAGGCGCTGTTCGGCCGGGTGGCCGCCGTCGTGCACCACGGCGGCGCGGGCACCACGACGGCGGCCGCCCGGGCCGGCGCGCCCCAGGTGGTGGTGCCCCAGATGGCGGACCAGCCGTACTGGGCCGCCCGGGTGGCCGAGCTGGGCATCGGCGCGGCACACGACGGCCCGGCCCCGACCACCGAGTCCCTGTCGGCCGCGCTCAGCACGGCCCTGGCCCCCGAGACCCGCGCCCGGGCCAGGGCCGTGGCCGGCACGATCCGCACCGACGGGGCGACGGTGGCCGCGAGGCTGCTGCTCGACACGGTCAGCCGAGAAAGGCCGCCGGTGTCCGCGTGAACACGCGGGATCGCCGAGCCGGGGAGTGCTCCGCGCCGGACCGCACCGCCGACGTCCCGACCCCGGGGTTCAGCCGCCGGTGATCGTACGGCGTAGCTGGGCCGACAGCACCGCGGGCGCCTCGACGAGCGAGGGGCCGTACCACGTCAGGCGGCGCCCGTCGAGCAGGGCCGCCGCGACGCCGGGGAAGCTCTCGGGGCCGTCGTCCGCGGTGAAGCGGTACGGCTCGTCCGGCAGCACCACCAGATCGGGCCCGGCCTCCCGCAGCCGGTCGACCGGGATCTTCGGGTAGCGCTCGGGGTGGTCGGCGTAGATGTTCACCACGCCCAGCCGGGCCAGCACGTCGCCGGTGAAGGTCTCCCCGCCGACGACCATCCACGGCCGGCGCCACACCGGGATGACCGCCCGGCACCACGGGGCGCGGGCCTCCTGCCGCCAGGCGGCCTCCGCCCCGTCCAGCCAGGCCGGGCGGGGCAGCCGGCACGCCTGGGTGAGAACGCGCTCCAGCGACGCCAGCGCCTCGTCGACGGTACGGATGACCGTCACCCACACCGGGACGCCGGCCGCCCGGAGCGCGTCGAGGTCGGCGGCCCGGTTCTCCTCGAAGTTGGCCAGCACGACGTCGGGGCGGAGCGACCTGATCAGCTCCAGGTCCGGGTTCTTGGTGCCCCGGACCCGGGTGACGTCGAGGTCGGCGGGGTGGCTGCACCAGTCGGTGGCTCCCACGAGCAGCCGGGGCGCGGTCGCCGCGACGGTCTCGGTCAGGGAGGGGACGAGGGAGACGATCCGGCGCACCCTCGCGGGGACCGCGACCGTGGCGCCGGTGTCGTCTCTCATCTCGCCGCCCTCTCGGCCCGTGGCCGGCTCCCCTGCCGGGCCGGCCCCTGTCACACGTTACGGCGGTACTGCCCGCCGGCCTCGAACAGCGCCTCGGTGATCTGGCCGAGGGAGCAGACGCGGGCGGCGTCCATCAGCACGGCGAAGGCGTTCTCGTCCGACGCCGCCGCCTGGCGGAGCCGCTGCAGGGCCTGCGGGGCCTGTCCGGCGTTCGACTCCTGGAAGTCGCGCAGGCGGCGTAGCTGGGACTGCTTCTCCTCCTCGGTGCCGCGCGCCAGCTCCAGCGGGCCGTGGTCGGCCTCGCCCCTGGGGTTGCGGAAGGTGTTGACCCCGATGATGGGCAGGGAGCCGTCGTGCTTGCGGGTCTCGTACAGCATCGACTCGTCCTGGATGCGCCCGCGCTGGTAGCCGGTCTCCATCGCCCCCAGCACACCGCCCCGGTCGGAGATGCGCTCGAACTCCTTGAGCACGGCCTCCTCGACCAGGTCGGTGAGCTCGTCGACGATGAACGAGCCCTGGAGCGGGTTCTCGTTCATCGCCAGGCCCCACTCGCGGTTGATGATGAGCTGGATGGCCATGGCCCGCCGTACCGAGTCGGGGGACGGGGTGGTGACGGCCTCGTCGAAGGCGTTGGTGTGCAGGCTGTTGCAGTTGTCGTAGATCGCGATGAGCGCCTGCAGGGTGGTGCGGATGTCGTTGAAGTCCATCTCCTGGGCGTGCAGGGATCGGCCGGAGGTCTGGATGTGGTACTTCAGCTTCTGCGCCCGCTCGGCCGCGCCGTACCGCTCGCGCATCGCCACCGCCCAGATGCGGCGGGCCACCCGCCCGAGCACGCTGTATTCGGGGTCCATGCCGTTGGAGAAGAAGAACGACAGGTTGGGCGCGAAGTCGTCGATCTTCATGCCGCGGGCCAGGTAGGCCTCGACGTAGGTGAAGCCGTTGGCCAGGGTGAAGGCGAGCTGGCTGATCGGGTTGGCCCCGGCCTCGGCGATGTGGTAGCCGGAGATCGAGACCGAGTAGAAGTTGCGCACCCCGTTGGCGATGAACCATTCCTGGATGTCGGCCATCATCCGCAGGCTGAACTCGGTGGAGAAGATGCAGGTGTTCTGCCCCTGGTCCTCCTTGAGGATGTCGGCCTGCACGGTGCCGCGCACGGTGGCCAACGTCCTGGCGCGCAGCTCAGCGGCCTCCTCGGGCGAGGGCGGGCGGCCGTGCGTGTCGCCGAAGCGGTCGAGCGCCTGGTCGACGGCGGTGTTGAGGAAGAAGGCCAGGATCGTCGGCGCGGGCCCGTTGATCGTCATGGAGACAGAGGTGTTGGGCGCGGACAGGTCGAACCCGTCATACAGCGCCTTCATGTCGCCGAGCGTCGCGATCGACACCCCCGACGTGCCGACCTTGCCGTAGATGTCGGGGCGGAGCGCGGGGTCGTTGCCGTACAGCGTGACCGAGTCGAAGGCGGTGGACAGCCGGGTCGCCGGCTGGCCCTCCGACAGGAGCTTGAAGCGCCGGTTGGTGCGGAACGGGTCGCCCTCTCCGGCGAACATCCTGGTCGGGTCCTCGTCGTCCCGTTTGAAGGGGAAGACGCCGGCGGTGAACGGGAAGCGGCCGGGCAGGTTCTCCGCGCGCAGGAACCGCAGCAGGTCGCCGTGGTCGGACAGCCGCGGCAGCGCCACCCGCGGGATCCGGTTGCCCGACAGCGTCTGACGCCACAGCGGGGTCCGCAGCTCCCGGTCGCGGACCTTCACCACCAGCTCGTCGGCCCGGTATTCCTCCGCCGTGGCGCTCCATCCCTCCAGGAGCGCCTGGCTGCCGGGATCGACTCCGGCGGCCGCACGGCCCAGCAGGAGGTCCACGGTGGCGGTGTCGGCGCCCTCCCCGGCGACCATCTCCCGGACGGCGGTGAGCCGCTGCAGGCTGCGCACCGCCTCCGCCTGATCCGCGGTGTGGGCGTGGTAGCCGCGGACGGTCTCGGCGATCTCGGCCAGGTAGCGGGCCCGGGCCGGTGGCACGATGCCGTCGGCGACCTTCGAGGTGCTCCCGCTCACCTCGGGGAGCACGCCCGGGGACTCGGGCAGCCCGTGCTCACCGAGCAGGCCCCTGAGGCGCTGGTAGAGCGCGGTGACGCCGGCGTCGTTGAAGCGGGAGGCGATCGTGCCGTAGACGGGCATCTCCTCCGGCGGGACCCCGAACGCCTCGCGGTTGCGGACGAGCTGGCGGCGCACGTCGCGCAGCGCGTCCTCGGCGCCCCGGCGCTCGTACTTGTTGATCGCGACCACGTCGGCGAAGTCGAGCATGTCGATCTTCTCCAGCTGGGAGGCCGCGCCGAACTCCGGTGTCATCACATACAGCGACACGTCCGCGAACGGCACGATCGCCGCGTCGCCCTGCCCGATGCCCGGGGTCTCCACGATCACCAGGTCGTGGCCCGCCGCCCGGCAGGCCGCGATCACGTCGCCGAGGTGCGCGGGCAGCTCCTGCGCCCCCCGGGTGGCCAGGGACCGGAAGTAGGCGCCGCCGCCGGCCAGGCTGTTCATCCTGATCCGGTCGCCCAGCAGCGCTCCCCCGCCGCGCCGCCGGGTCGGGTCGACCGCGATGACGGCGACCCGGAGCTTGTCCTCGAAGTCGATCCTGATCCGGCGCAGCAGCTCGTCGGTGAGCGAGGACTTGCCCGAACCGCCGGTGCCGGTGATGCCCAGCACCGGGACCGTGCGGGCGGCGGCGGCGCCCCGCAGCGCCTCCAGCCACGAGACGTCCGCGGTGCCGGACTCCACCGTCGTGATCGCGCGCGACAGCGCCCGGTGGTCACCCGCGACTACCTCGGCCATCGCGGGCGCCCCGCCGGCGGTCAGGTCCACGTCACACGCCTCGACCACCTTGTTGATCATTCCGGCCAGCCCCAGCCGCTGGCCGTCCTCGGGCGAGAAGACCCCGGCGACGCCGTGGGCGTGCAGGAGGTCGATCTCCTCGCGCACGATCACCCCGCCGCCCCCGCCGTAGACCTTCACGTGCCCGGCCCCGCGCTCGCGCAGCAGGTCCACCAGGTAGGTGAAGAACTCCACGTGCCCGCCCTGGTAGGAGCTGACGGCCACGCCCTGCGCGTCCTCCTGGATCGCCGCGGTGACGATCTCGTCGACGGAGCGGTTGTGGCCCAGATGGATGACCTCGGCGCCCTGCGACTGCAGGATCCGCCGCATGATGTTGATGGCCGCGTCGTGGCCGTCGAACAGCGCCGCCGCCGTGACGACGCGGACCGGATTGACGGGAACGTGCACGAGGGCTCCTCCGACTGACGGCCGACTACTCCACCTGGACTTCCCTCAAAATTACTAGGACGTCCTAGTAAATACTAGGACGTCCTACTGATTTCCGCTCCGGCTTCGACCGAATCCCCGTGCCGGCTTCAGCCGAGATCCCATGCCATGACGACCGCCAGGCCGACGAGGTGGATCAGCACGACCACCGCGATGAGGAAGACGAACACGAACTTCGCGGGCCCGTGCTCGAACTGGCTGCCCTCCTTCAGCGCGGGCCGCTGCGCCTGGCGGTCGGCGATCCGCTCTTCGAGGGTCTTCCTCTTCCGGCTGGTCACGGCGGTCCTCGGGTCGGGGTGAGCGCTCATCCACGGGCCTCCGCCCGCAGCTCGGCCAGCAGTTCTCCCTGACCCGCCAGCAGCTCGGTCAGGATCCGCCGGGCGGCGACCATCAGATCGGCCACATCGGCGGTGGACAGGGCGTAGACGACGGTGGGCCCCTCGCGGGTGGCGGTCACGATCCCGGCCCTGCGCAGCACCGCCAGCTGCTGGGACAGGCTGGACGCCTCGACGTCGATCGCGGCCAGAAGATCACGGACGGGCAGCGGGCCGTCCTGCAGCAGTTCGAGCACCTGGATGCGGACCGGATGGCCGAGGGTGCGGAAGAAGTCGGCCTTGGCCTGATAGAGCGGCACCGGCATGATCACACAGCCCCGTCGGCGGGCCCGCCGCCCGCGTACCGCACATCGATGCCGTGCCGGTCGGCGATGCGTAGCAGGCTCTCCAGCCGTCCGGACAGGATCTCGACCGCCTGGCCGTCGAAGGCGTGCCGCGTGATCCGCAGCTCGGCGTCGACCTCGTCGACACGTGCCCGCAGCCGCGCCGCGAACTCGCCCCGGCCTTCCGCTTCCCGTAGATCAGGTGAACTTCGGCTCCCGAACAGCGAATACACGACACTCATCATGTGCCAAGTTGCATAATTGTTCAAATTGTAAGGTTTATAGGTAAGCTGACGGCAGTGATATGTTCTCGGACGTCGCTCAGCCGGCCCGGATTCCCGGTCCGGACCAGGTCGGCGGCGGAGCGGGGCACACCGGGCACGGCCGCCGGCGGCAGGGCCGGCCCAGGGTGTCACGCTGCGTCAGCCGGCAGCGCGACTGTGACAAGAGGTCGAGCACGCCTGCGTGCGTAGAGGGAGTGCAGCCAATGGGGCGGGGTCGAGCCAAGGCGAAGCAGACGAAGGTGGCTCGCCAGCTGAAGTACGGCACCCACGACATCGATCTTGAGCGGCTCCGCAGGGAGCTCGGCGCCGGTGACGATCCCGCGCCCGAGACCGAGACCGAAGACCCCGCCGACGGGTCCCCCGGCGGCTAGGTCGGTGACCGGCTGACCTGCGGCCCGCCCCCCTTCCACAGGGGGGCGGGCCGGGTCCGTCCAGACGTCGGTGGTCGCACACTCAGTGCGTGGCCGCGCTCTCCTGGGCGAGCCGTTCGTCACCGGTGAGGGTGTTGAGCGGCTTCTCCTTGATGAACAGCACCGCCACGAGGGCGAGCGCGGTCAGCGGGGCGCCGATGAGGAACAGGTCGGCGGTGGCGGTGGCGTAGACGTCCTGGATCACGCGCACCACCGGCGCGGGCAGCGTGGAGATGTCGGGTACGGCGTGGCTCTGCTCGCCACCGGAGGCGGTCGCCACCGGGCCGAGCTTCTCGGCCATCAGGCTGGTGACCCGGTTGGCCAGCACGGCGCCCAGGGCGCTGACGCCGACCGCGCCGCCCATGCTGCGGAAGAACGTCAGCACGGAGGTGGTGACGCCCAGGTCGTGGGCCGGGACGTCGTTCTGCGCGGCGAGCACCAGGTTCTGCATGAGCATGCCGACGCCGACGCCGAGCACCGCCATGTACAGCGAGAGCACGGGGACGCCGGTGTCGGCGCCGATCGTGGACAGCAGGAGCATGCCGGCCAGCATGATCACGCCACCCGCCACCAGGAACCCCTTCCAGCGGCCCCACTTGGTGATGAGCTGCCCGGCGACGGTGGAGGAGACGAGCAGGCCGAAGATCATGGGCAGGCTCATCAGGCCCGCCACGGTCGGCGACTTGCCCAGGGCCACCTGGAAGTACTGCGACAGGAAGACCGTCCCGCCGAACATCGCGACGCCAACCAGCACGCTGGCGACGGTGGCCAGCGCGACCGTGCGGTTGCGGAAGACGCCGAGCGGGATGATGGGCTCGGCCGCCCGTGACTCCACCCACACCGCGGCGGCCAGGATGAGCACTCCGGCGCCGACCAGGCCGGCCGTCCACGCCGAGGCCCAGGCGAACTGGTTGCCCGCCAGCGACGACCACACCAGCAGCGTCGAGACGCCCGCGGTGATGAGGAAGGCGCCGAGATAGTCGACCTTCACCTGCTTCCGGACGACCGGCAGTTTGAGGGTGCGCTGCAGCAACACGATCGCCAGGATCGTGAACGGCACGCCGATCAGGAAGCACCAGCGCCACCCCAGCCAGGAGGTGTCGACCAGCAGGCCGCCGATCAGCGGCCCGGCGACAGTGCCGACGCCGAACACGGCGCCGAAGATGCCGGCGTAGCGGCCCAGCTCACGGGGCGGGATCATCGCGGCCATCACGATCATGGACAGCGCGGTCATGCCTCCGGCGCCGACGCCCTGCACCACCCGGCTCACGATCAGGATCTCCACGTTCGGCGTGAGACCCGCGATCAGCGAGCCCACCACGAACAGTCCCAGCGAGAGCTGGATCAACAGCTTCTTGCTGTAGAGGTCGGCCATCTTGCCCCACAGCGGCACGGTGGCCGTCATCGCCAGCAGCTCGGCGGTGACGATCCAGGTGTAGACGGTCTGACTGCCGCCCAGGTCGGTGATGATGCGCGGCAGCGCGTTGGCCACGACGGTGGAGGCCAGGATGGACACGAACATGCCCACCATCAGCCCGGAAAGCGCCTGCAGCACCTTGCGGCGGGAGGGACGCGCGGCGGCGTCGACGGCCGCTTCCGGCGGCACACTGGTGGTCGTCATTCTTCCTCGGGTTCTCTTGCTTCAGGGGACCCGGCGTGAAAGGGCGCCGGGCCTGGAACGGGTGACAGGGCAGTGGTGTGACCGGCACCGGGTGGTGCGGCCGGGGACGGAGCCGGATGGGAGACGGACGTGACGGGACCAGGCGGGAAGAGGGCGTCACGGGACATTACGGGTCACGGAACCTGACGGGTCACGGGACCTGTTGGGTCACGGAACCTGACGGGTCACGGGACCTGATGGAAGGAGGGAGAGGTCAGGCGGGAGAGGAGGGGTCCGCCAGCCCCGTCGTCAGATGGTCGAAGGCCTCATCGAGCAGCTCCCCCAGCTCGCGACCTCCGCCCTCGGCGCTCCAGCGGATCATCGCGACCCGGAACGCCGTCCAGGCCACGGCCGTGACCAGGATCGGGTAGCCGTCCGCGACCGGATCCGCGCCGATCCGCGCGGCGACCGCCTCCGCGATCATCCGCTCGGCCTCGGCGCCGT
The DNA here is from genome assembly GCF_055586905.1 of Streptosporangium sp. NPDC048886. Classification (NCBI taxonomy): domain Bacteria; kingdom Bacillati; phylum Actinomycetota; class Actinomycetes; order Streptosporangiales; family Streptosporangiaceae; genus Streptosporangium; species Streptosporangium sp. NPDC048886. Next base: position 38,968 of record NZ_JBVJHH010000059.1, on the reverse strand, counting down.
TGGCGACGAGACGGGGCAGCAGCGACGGATTCTGCTCGAACACCTTCAACCGCAGCAGCCACTGCTCCTGCCGGGCCTGGATCTGGTCCGCCTCGGCGCGCAGCGCCCGCCGCAGCACCTCGACGACCGGCAGCTCCGCCGGCGCCGACCTCATCATCTCGCCGATCTGCGTGCCGGCCCCCGGCCCCTTTCCGGTGACCGCCTCTTCCTTGCAGGAGAAGTAGTTGAAGAAGGTGCGCGAGGAGACGTCGACGGCCTGGCTGATGTCCTCCACGGTGACCCCGCCGATGCCCCGCTCGGCGACCAGCTCCAGAGCGGCCCGCTCCAGAGCTGCGCGCGTCTCCTGTTTCTTCCGGTCCCGCCGGCCCAGGTCGACCGCGCCCGGCCGATCACTCGTATCCACGATGGTCACACCATGCAGCATATGCGAAAATTTTCACCTTCTGCATGTTTTCATAGCGTGAAGTGATATACGACACAGTGAAATGGCGTGTCCGGCTGTTCCCCGCCCACGCCTCCTTCCTGGCCCCCCGGGAGGACAGCCCTCGGTCAGACATGCTGGGGACATGTCGCGGCGGGGACCACCGCGAGGGGACAGGCGGCGTGGTGCAGCAGCGAGTGGCTCACCGACCCCAGCAGCAGCCCGGCCAGCTCGCCGCGCCCACGCGATCCCACGACCAGCACGTCCGCCTGCGCCGAGGCGTCCTTCAACACGTCCACCGGGTGCCCGTGCTCCACCTGCTCGACGAGCTTGACATCCGGATAGGACCCGCTCCAGGCCGCCAGCGCCTCGGCCAACTGGCGTCGCTCGCCCCCGGCCATCTCCTGCGCGACCTGCGGGGTGAAGAGACCGCCGCCGGCCGCGGGCCGTCTCCAGGCGTGGACTGCCCGCAGAGCGGCGCCGCGCACGGACGCCTCGGCGAAGGCGAATCCGATGGCGGCCGCACCGGTCAGGGAGCCGTCGACGCCGACGACGACCTCACCGCGGAGGTGCGCGGGCAGATCGCGGACGACGGTCACCGGGCAGGCGGCGCGCCCGGCCACTCCCAGCGCGACCGATCCGAGCAGCATGCCGCGGAAACCGCCCAGCCCGTGGCTGCCGACCACCAGGAGCTCGGCGTGCTCGGCGGCCTTGAGCAGGCCGAGGCGGGGGTCGCCCGGCAGCAGCAGGGTCTCCGCCTCGACGTCGCCGTCTTCCTCGCGCGCCCGCCTCAGTGCCTCGGTCAGCATGGACGTGGCCCCGTCGCGCATCCACTGTCCCACGGCGGCGTGCGGGACACCCTGCGGCATCTCATAGGCCCAGACCGGCATGATGTGTACGATGCGCAACCCGGCGCCGCGCAGGCCCGCCTCCCGCACCGCCCAGCCCACGGCCTCAAGGCCGGCCCGCGAGCCGTCGACTCCTACCAGGATCATGACCTCTCCCTTCCGGTCACTACGGCCGGCGCTCTTGCAGCACGTCGGCGACCGGCCGCCGGATGCCCCCGCCCGCGCTGGAGGTGTAGCCCAGACGCATGATCATCTGGGGGTGTTCACCGGACAGCAGTTCCTGCCGCAGGAACTCCCGCAGGTGGGGCATCTCCAGCGCCTGGGTGTGGAAGGCCGCGCCGACGTCGTAGGCGGAGGCGTGCAGCAGGACGCGCTGCAGCGCCTGACCGGCCGCGATCCAGTCCTCGCGGGAGTCCCCCGGCGTGGTCAGCACCGCCACGGTCCCGGTGGAGGCGGAGAAGAACTGGTCGGTGTCGCCGCCCCACGGGTGGCCGTGGGCGTAGTCGCGCTGGGCGAAGTGCGGGCGGGTCCGCCTGGGCTCGCGGGGATAGCCCTCGGCCGGGACCCCCTCCTTACGGGAGCTTCCCGGCGGCTGGGCCCAACTGATCATCTCCAGGGTGAACAGCCGGTCCTGGGACTGCACGTCCTGGGCGGCGCAGGTGAGGGCGGCGAGCACCCGGACCGCGGCCTCGGAGCGGACCGGGGTCAGCCGTGCCCTCTCGGCGCCGGCCTGGGAGACGAGGGCTCCGAGGAGGCGGTCCGGCACGGGCAGCTCGGTGAATCCGGCGCGGTGGGTGCGGCGGCGCTCGATCTCACCGTGCAGCAGCCGGGTGTGCTCGTCGGCTGCGACGTCCTCCCCCATCCGCACCGTCGCCAGCAGGGCGGGACGGTCGGGGTCGGGCAGCACCCGCACCCGCGCCTCGCAACCGAGCACGCGCAGCGCGAGCCGCAGGTTCATCAGGGCGGCGCCGCAGCTGATCAGCAGCTCCCGGCCCGCGGGGTCGCCGAGCCGCAGCTTCCTGTCGCTGTCGGCCCGCAGGGAGATCTCCTCTCCGTCGACGGCGAAGGACCACGGCTGGGTGTTGTGCACCGACGGCGCCCACACGGCGGCCTGCACCGCCGTGTGGATCACCGAGGCGATCTCCTCGGTCGTGCGAGCGCTCACGTGCCCACCTCCGTCACAGGTAGGGGGTCGAGACAGGGACCAGGTCGTCGGAGCGGTACGTCAGGCCGCCCTTGACGCCGACAACACCGTCGATCCGGCGGATCTCGGCGACGAGAAGCGATCTCTGGGAGCGGCGGCCGACCTGTCCCGCCAGCGTGATCACACCCGTCTCGACGCCGACGGCCAGCTCCCGCCGGTCGATGCCGAGCCGGTCGCAGACCTCAGTGACCTCGCGGTCGATCTCGTCGGCCGGACGGGTGAAGACCTTCAGCAGATCGCTCTGGTGGACGATCCCGGTGACGCGTCCGGTGGCCGTGTCGACCACGGGCAGCTGCTTGATCCGGTGCCGGTGCATCAGCCGCGCCGCGTCCCGGACAGAGGTCTCCGGGGTGACGGTGATCGCGGGGGTGGTCATGATCTCCCCGGCCGTGCCGCCGGCCGCCTTCCTGCGCTCCTCGCGCCTGCCGCGGCCGCCGAAGACGCCGCCGGTGTGCCTGTCGGGATCGATCTCCTTGAGCAGCAGGTCATCCTCCGAGACCACGCCGACGGGGCGCCCGCCGGCGTCGATGACGGTGACCGCGCCGACCTTGAAACGCCGCATGGCGTCGACGATCTCGGTGAAGGACGCCTCCGGCAGCACCGCGACGGCCCTGACACCCATGACATCCATGACCTTCATGATTGGCCTCCTCGTTACGAGCCTCCCGGAGCCCGGCCGGCCGCGTCAGCGACGAAAGTCCCCGATGCGGAGGACCTACGGTCCGCCGTCCGCGGACCGGCCGGCGGCGAGACCCGCGTGTCCCTCACGTCCCGCCCCAGGCGCTGACCACCGCGACGGGGCACCGGGCGTGGTGCAGGACCCCGTGACTGACCGAGCCCAGTACGGCCGAGCCGAGCCGGCCCAGCCCGCGCGAGCCGACGACGGCCAGGTCCGCGCTCCGCGACGCCTCGCAGATGACGGCGACGGGATGCCCGCAGACCGCCGTCTGCGTGACTTCCACCTGCGGGTACTTGTCCCGCCAGGGAGTGAGCATGTCCGCCGCCACGCGCCGCTCGGTGTCGAAGATCTCCTCGATCAGCGGCGTGTAGGCGGTGGCCCCCTGCCCCGTGACGGGCATCTGCCAGGTGTGGACCGTGTGCAGCCGGGCGCCGCGCCTGGTGGCCTCCTCGAAGGCGTATTCCAGGGCCGCCGCCGAGTGGGCCGAGCCCTCGAAGCCCACGACGACCTCGTCGTAGGTCCGCTCCGGCTCACCTCTGACGACCACGAGCGGCGCGGCCGTGTGCCCGGCCAGGGCCAGGGAGACCGATCCGAGCATCAGTTCGGCGAATCCGCCGCGACCCCGGTGGCCCACCACGATCTGTTCGGCCGCCTCGGCCTCGCGCCGGAGGACCTCGACCGTCCGGCCGGTTTCGAGCACGGTCTCCACCTCGATCCGTGGGGCCCGCTCGCGCGCCAGGCCGGCCGCGGCCTCCAGCACGCCCCGGGAGTGCTCGGTCATGGAGTCACGGAAGCCGGGCGGGGTCTGGAGCGGGATGTCATAGGTCCACGGCCCGGACACATGGACGATCCGCAGGGCGCATCCGCGCCGCGCGGCGTCGGCGGCCGCCCACCCGACCGTGACCTGCGAGGAAGGTGAGCCGTCCGTGCCCACCACTACATGCGCTGTCATGGCGTCCTCCTCGTTTCTCCCCTTCCATCCGACCCTTTCCCGGTGTTTCCCACAGTGGCCGAAAGACCCGGCCGTCAGGGACTTCCGGCCTCTGCCCACCGGTCCCGGGCGGTCCCGGCGCCGAGGAGGAGGGCGAGGACCGCGAGAACGGCGCGGACGGCGCGGACGGCGCGGACGGCGCGGACGGCGCGGACGGCGCGGACGGCGCGGACGGCGCGGACGGCGCGGACGGCGCGGACGGCGCGATGGTGCCCGACTCCGGCGCCGGAACCATGAGAGATTCCCGACAAATCCTCGCGCGCAATCTTCGTTGACCGCGGCATCTACGGGAACGGCCACGCGCTGGCAGCGTGGATCCGGGACCGAACGGCTTGCGAGGCATCTCAGAGCGGTGCCTCACGGAGAAGGGGGTTGTCCGATGGCGGTCGACAGAGCTGATGTGGCGGTCACGGGGCTGGGCGCCACCACACCGTTGGGCGGTGACGTGACCTCCACCTGGGCCGCCCTGCTGGCCGGGCAGTCCGGGATCACCCTGATCGAGGAGGAGTGGGCGGCCGCTCTGCCGGTGCGGATCGCGGGCCGGCTACGGGTGGAGCCCGAGGAGGTGCTCGGGCGGGTCAAGGCCCGGCGGCTGGACCGCTGCGAGCAGATCGCCCTGATCGCCGCACGTGAGGCGTGGGCCGACGCCGGAGCCCCCGAGACGGAGCCGGAGCGCCTGGCGGTGGTCGTCGGCACCGGAGTCGGCGGGTTGCTGAGCACCCTCGCCCAGGCCGACATCCTGGAGACCTCCGGAGCTCGGCGGGTCTCGCCCTACACCGTGCCCATGATGATGCCCAACGGGCCCGCGGCCGTGGTCAGCATGGAGCTCGGCGCCCGCGGCGGCGCCCACACCCCGGTGAGCGCCTGCGCCTCCGGCGCCGAGGCGATCGCGATGGGCCTGGACCTCATCCGCCTCGGCCGCGCCGACGTCGTCGTCGCGGGCGGCAGCGAGGCGTGCGTCCATCCCCTCACCATCGCCGGATTCGCCCAGGCCAGGGCACTCTCCACGCGCAACGACGCCCCCCAGGAGGCATCGCGCCCCTTCGACGCCGCGCGGGACGGGTTCGTCCTCGGCGAAGGGGCCGCCCTGGTGGTCCTGGAGCGCGCGGAGTCCGCCGCGGCCCGCGGCGCCCGCGTCCATGCGATGCTGGCCGGCGCGGGCGTCACCTCCGACGCCCACCACATCACCGCGGCCCACTCCGACGGGCAGGTGCGCGCCATCCGGCTGGCCCTGGCCTCCGCCGGCCTGGACGCGCTCGACATCGGGCACGTGCACGCCCACGCCACCTCCACTCCGCCCGGTGACGTGACCGAGGCCCGCTCGATCGCCGAGGCGGTCGGGACGCACCCGGCGGTCACCGCGACCAAGTCGATGACCGGCCACATGTGCGGCGCCGCCGGGGCGATGGGGGCCATCTCCGCGATCCTCGCCATCCGCGACGGGATCGTCCCCGCCACCCGCAACCTGGTCGATCTCGACCCGGAGATCAAGCTCGACATCGTCACCGGCCGGCCTCGACGAGGGCGGCAGGACGCGGCACTGACCAACTCCTTCGGGTTCGGCGGCCACAACGCCTCCCTGGTCTTCACCTCCGCTCCCTGAACAGATTCCCCCGACCCGCCCCGAACGGGTTCCTTGAGCCCGTCCCCGAACGGGACGCACCGGATCCGCCCCCAACGGGGTTCTCCGGATCCGCGTCCGAACAGGGTTCCCCGGGCCCACCTCCCGAACGGGCTCTCCCGGTCCGCCTTCCGAACGGGTTGACCGGGTCCGCCTTCCGAACGGGTCGACCCGGCCCGCCGGCCTGGACAGGGATCCCGGTTGGGCCGGGCCGGCGTGGGCGGATCCGACGACCGCGACCGGGCGGGCCGCCTCGCGGGGCAGGCGGACTGGGTGCACCCGTCTTCTGGCCCCGCCCGGCGGCGAAGATCCGGTGGGCCCGGAGCGGCCGGTTCCCGGGCCCATGGGACCTTCGCCCCTACCCGGGCGGCCGGAGGGCGGGCGAGCATGGGGAGAGGGGACCCGGACACAGGAGGCGGGGACATGACCTCACACGGCCTCAGGCCCGGCCACCACGAGCGGCACGCCCTACCGGCGGAGAAAGACTCGAGGTGACGGACATGACCTCACACGGCCTCAGGCCCGGCCACCACGAGCGGCACGCCCTACCGGCGGAGAAAGACTCGGGGTGACGGCCATGGCTGACCCCGTCGTCGTCGGCGTCGACGGCTCGGCGTCCTCGATGCAGGCCGTGACCTGGGCGGCGGAGGAGGCCATGCTGAGGGGCGCGCTGTTGCGCATCGTGCACGCCGCTCTCCGCTGGGCCTATGACGTCCCCCTCGTCCCGCAGCCCGCCCACTGGGGGCCGGCCGCGGAGACCGCCTCCTGGGAGCTGCTCCGCCGGGCCGCCGAGCAGGCCCACATCCGCGCCCCCAGCCTGGAGGTCACCACCGAGATCCTTGACGGTGCCGCCGCCGAGGCGATCGCCGCCACGGCCGAGACCGCGCAGCTGGTCGTCGTCGGCGGCCGGGGCCGGGGCGGATTCACCGGGCTGCTGCTGGGCTCGGTCGGCCATGACCTCGCCGCCCGGTCCCCCTGCCCCGTGGTGATCGTGAGCCGGCCGCGCACCGGGCGCGGCATGGAGGTCGTCCTCGGCGTCACCGGACACCCCGGCCGCGATCCCGTCCTGGAGTTCGCCTTCTGCGAGGCCGCACGGCGGGGAGTCCCGCTCCGGGCGGTGCACGCCTGGACCCGCCCGGCCGTCAGGGCACCCGGTGACATGCAGCCGCTCGTCTTCGACATCACGAGCGTCGGCGAGGAGGAGGCCCGCCTGCTGGCCGAGTCCATCAGCGGCTGGCGCGAGCGCTTTCCCGACGTGCCCCTCATCGAGCACGTCGTGCACGAGCATCCCGCCAAGGCGCTCATCGACGCCTCGGACGGCGCCGAGCTGGTCGTCGTCGGCCCTCCCAGCAGGGCGAGACTCTTCGGTTCGCCCGTGCACGCCCTGGTCCAGCACGCCCGCGCGCCCGTCGCCGTCGTCCACCACGCGGCCTCGCACACCTACCGGAGCTGAACGCGCCTGCCGGAACCGGGCGACCACGTCGTCTCGGACACCCGCCGGGGCACGTCGGAGCGGCGCCGTCCAGAACCCTGGCAGAAGTATCTTCATGTCAAGGTATTTCTGAGGAGGCGTGATGCTCCACCATGTCCAGCTGGCCTGCCCGCCCGGCAGCGAATCGGTGTTGCGGGGGTTCTACGAGGGCGTGCTCGGCCTGGCCGAGATCCCCAAGCCGCCCGTGCTCGCCGCACGCGGCGGCTGCTGGTTCCGTGGCCACGGCATCGAGTTGCACCTCGGCGTCGAAGCCGACTTCCGGCCGGCGCGCAAGGCACACCCCGGCCTCCTGGTCCGCGACCTCGACCGATGGGCCCGGCGGTTGGGCGAGGCCGGTTACCCGGTCGTGTTCGACGACGACTTCCCGGGGATGCGGCGCTTCTACAGTGAAGAGCCCCACGGCAACCGGCTGGAGTTCCTCGAACCGCTCCCCTGACGGCACCGCCCGAGGGGTGCGGCCAGGTGGTGGTCTCGCCGTACGGGAGCCGGTTGCGCGGCATCCGCGCAGGATGCCGGCGGGCCGGCGGCAGGCCGTGTCCGGTCGATCATGCGAGCCGCCGGCAAGCCCTAGTATGAGATGGTTCCAGATCCCACGAGGAGGTTGATCATGTCGTTCCCACCGCCCGGCATGGTTCTCGGCGACGCCTCGGCGCGCACTCCCTCGCGGGAGGCCGCCACAGGCTGATCCACCGCGACGGAGTGCTCTTCATGACCATCACTGGTTCGATCATGAGGAGCCTGAGTGCTCAAGGTCTGCTGGACCGAAGACGGCGGAGCCCGGTCCGCCCGCTGGCGTTCCGAGAACGGCTCGCCGCCACCCACCCGCGTGGTGACCGCCGATGACCGCCTCACCGCCGACACCGCCTACCGTCTGGCCCGCGAGGGCACCGCGCTGTTGTGGCGCGGCGACTTCCACAACGCCCGCCTACTCCTGCGCGCCATGGCACGGCGCGCCGGGCGCCGTCCGCGCGTTCCCGCCCGGTCCCCGGCCCACGCCTTCCATCTGCACCGCCAGGCGCGCTCCCGGCGCGCCCGCACGCTGGGCAGGCTGCTGGTGCCGCTCGATCATGACTACACCGTTCCCCTGCGGCGCGCCCCGGACGTGCGACAGGCCTGCGTGGAGGTCTACGGTCCGGCGGCGGGGCCGTCGGTGACCTCGCTGCGCGAGCTGCTGGGCATCGCCGGGGCACACGAATGGCGCCGCAGGGGCGTCGAGGTGCCCGCGCTGGGCGACCGCGTCCATCCGCACTACGGCGTCTTCTCACCGACCCGCGGCGAGTACGTCGACCTGGTGGCCCGGGCGCCGCTCGCCTCGCGCTCCAGGGCCTTCGACATCGGCACCGGAACAGGCGTGCTCGCCGCAGTCCTCGCCCGCAGGGGCGTCGAGCGCCTCGTGGCCACGGACCAGGACCCGCGCGCCCTGGCCTGTGCCCGCGACAACCTCGAACGGCTGGGCCTGGCCGGCCGGGTCGACGTCGTGCACGCGGACCTCTTCCCACCCGGCCGCGCGCCGCTCGTCGTCTGCAACCCGCCGTGGATCCCGGCCGAGCCCGCCTCGCCCCTCGACCGCGCGGTCTACGATCCCGGCGGCCGCATGCTGCGCGGCTTCCTGAACGGGCTCGCCGGGCACCTGGAACCGGACGGCGAGGGCTGGCTGATCCTGTCGGACCTGGCCGAACACCTTGCCCTGCGGACCCGCGCCGAGCTCCTGTCCGCCTTCGAGACCGCGGGTCTGCGGGTCGTGGACCGGCTGGAGGCGCGGCCGAGACACCCACGCGCCTTCGACGGGACCGACCCCCTCCACACGGCCCGCGCCGCCGAGGTCACGTCCCTGTGGCGGCTCGGCGCGGGCCCCTGACCGGACCGGTCCCTGATCGGCCGGACTCCCCTCGCCCGGCTCCGGCGCCGTGCCGTACGCGCGGGGCCGCGCGAGGCGGGGTCCGGCCCGGTCAGGGCCCGTACGGCATGCCGGAACGGTCCCGGGACGGCTGAACCGGCATGACCCTCCAGGCGCCGCGTCCGGCTGATCCGCCCGGCGGCGATTGGCGTGGTGATCCGGACTCCGCCGTGACAGAGTCGTCACATGCTCAACGACAGCCCCGTCGCCACCCGGCTCCCGGCCCAGGACCTCCAGCGGGCCAGGGCGTTCTACGCGGACAAGCTCGGTCTCGAACCCGTCGAGGAGCGGCCCGGCGGCCTGCTCTACCGGTGCGGCGGCGGCCGGTTCGCGCTGTTCGCGTCGGCGGGGGCGGCCTCGGGCGACCACACCCAGATGGCGTGGGAGGTCGACGACATCGAGGCCGTGGTCGAGCGGCTGCGGAGCAGGGGCGTGGTCTTCGAGGAGGTCGACCTGCCCGGCCTGCGGACGGTCGGCGGCATCGCCCACGTCGAGGGGAACTATCCCTCGGCCGGCGTCGGCGAGCGGGCCGCCTGGTTCCGCGACAGCGAGGGCAACCTCCTGGGCATCGGCCAGCCCGTGCGCTGAGGCGGACCCTCTCCGGACCGACCGGTACGGCCGGCCCGGGATGCCGCCGGACCCCGGCACGATGCCCGCGGGGCGCCAGACCCGGCATCAGCGCCATACCATACCGTATGGTACGGTTCTGGTGCTTGATCGACGGAGGAGCGGAGACATTGGCGAGCAGACACGACTGGCTGGAGGAGGGACTCGGCGTGCTGGGCGAGGAGGGGGCGCCCGCGCTGACCGTGGAGCTGCTGTGCGGGCGGCTCGGCCTGACCAAGGGTTCCTTCTACCACCACTTCAAAGGCATGGCCGGGTTCAAGACCGAGCTGCTGCGGCATTTCGCGGCCCAGCACACCACCCGCTACATCGACGCGGTGGAGCACGCCGGCGGCTCCGTCCGGGCCAGGCTGGACCGCCTCCTGGAGCTGGTCCTGGCCGACGAGAAGGGATCGGGCGATCCGGAGCCGGCCATCCGCGCCTGGGCGCTGCAGGATACGGAGGTGCGCGCGACGCAGGAGCTGGTCGACCGGCTGCGCATCGACTACCTGCGGTCGCTGTGGCACGAGGCCGGAGGCGCCGAGGCGGACGCCCTCCCGATGGCCCGCATGCTGTATCTGATACTGATCGGGGCCGGGCAGATCGCCCCGCCGGTGCCCGCCGAAGAGCTGCGCGACGTCTACGAGCTGGCGATGCGCCTGATGCCGGATGACGGGAAAGACGGATGAACGGGCTGACCCGCTGGGTGCCACGACTGATCATCGCGACGGCGGTGCTCCACTTCGTCTGGGCCTTCGCCCAGCCCAACGCCTGGTCCGAGATCGCCGGCGACGGGTTCCTCAGCACCGTCGTCGACACCGGCGCCGCCGGATACTGGCCGCGCGAGGCGAGCGTGTGGTTCCTGACGGGGGGTGCCGCACTCCTGGCGATGGGTACGCTCAGCCGGTCCGTGGTCCGGGCGACCGGGCGGCTGCCCGCGCAGGTCGGGTGGTACCTGCTGGTGATCGGCGTGCCGTTGTGCGTCATCTACTTCCCGGTCACCGGCAGCTGGGTGCTGCCCGTCATCGGCGTGCTCGCCCTGGTCGCCGCCCGCCGCCCGCCGCAGGAGACCGGCTGAGGGAGCGCGGGACTCCCGGGCCCGCCGCCCGGGGCGGCCGTCTCGCCCCGGGCCCGGCGGCCCCGGCGGTGACGGCCGCGGACACCGGTCAGGAAAGGGCCACGGGAGGCTCACCGGTCGCCGACGGCGGGCGCAGCACCGCGGTGGGCGCCTCGATCAGGCCGACCGGCAGCACTCCGTCCGCGTTCCAGGGCGCGTGGCTGATCTGCGCCGAGACGCCGTTGAACTTGGCGGCGGCGTGCGGGTGACCGTGGCCGGCCGCGCGGTTGAACCAGGCCGCGGCCGCCCAGTCCTCGTCCTGGCGCTGATGGATCATCGCGAGCTCGTAGGCGGCCTCGGCATGTCCGCACTCGCCGGCCAGCCGGTAGAAGAACATCGCGACGCTGACCTGGGCCGGGGTCGCGCTCTGGTACTCGCGGCCGTAGCGGTAGGCGAGCTCGGCGGCGGCCGCGCACCGGTGCGGATGGTTGAACAGGCCCGGCGCGTCGGCGTGACCGGCGTCGTTGGCCCGGCGCAGCCACTGATGGGCCTCCTCAGGCCAGTCCCGCAGCAGGGCGATGACCGCCAGGCGCATGCAGGCCCGGCCGTCGTCGGCGTCGGTCCGCTGCAGCAGCCGGGCACCGGTCCTGCCGTAGATCTCCAAATGGCGCTGGGTCGGCCCGGACATCGGCGGCGGCGCGCTCGCGGCGGCCTGGGGCCGGGCCGTCCTCCTGCCCGCGGACGGCATGGCGGACGGCATGGCGGACGGCGTCGCGTACAGCTCGACCGGCGGCTCGGCATACGGCACGGCGGACAGCGCCGCATACGGCTCGACCGGTGGCACGGCGGACAGCGCCGCATACGGCTCGACCGGCGGCACGGTCCGCGGCACGGCGGACGGCACGGCCTGCGCGGCCGCCCCTGTCCCGGCGGGCGCCGAGCCGGCGGGAGACGGCAGAGGAGCGCGGGCGGCCCGCCACCGAGCGTTCCAGTCCTGGAGGCTGCCCAGCTCCCGGACGTCGAGGTGGGTCTCCTCGGCCGCCATATGACAGGCGATCACGAACGAGGCCACCCACGACCAGTCCGGGACCCGCTTCCGCTTGCCGGTCAGGATGTCGTTCGTGGTGCTCTCCGCCAGTTCCCTGCGTCGGCCACCGCCACCATCGACGCGCACCGACAGCCTGCGCAGTTCAGCCAGCGTTGGGGAGCCAGCCAGCTCGCACAGCTCGTTGAGCTGCTCGATGAAGGCGCAGCGCGCCGCAACGCGATGTTGTTCAACCATCGCCCCAGCCGGAAATGAGTGATCCACGATCTACAAGAGGTAACGGGAGTCATATTCGCATTAACGGATGGTCAAGCGGGCTAGATCGCATATCCCACTTCGTCCGGAATAACGGACAGACGACCTGGAGTGAGGCACCGGACGCGCCGGGGCTGGCCCGGATGTTTCCGGATAAGTCCGGATGAGATCGGTGAGGAGCCCGGCCGGGGCCGGACGGGATCGGAGGATCCCGGACCCCGGCGGGCGGCACCGGACGCCGGGCCGGCCCTCCGTCACGTGGAAGCGCTCCCGTCCCGCCGGGCGGCCGGCCCGCCCGGGGTCGTCCGGAGATGTTTGGAGCGGTGGCAGCGGGCCGGCCGCTGCCGCATCGTTGGTGCCGCACCCCGACCGCCGATGATGGAGGCGAGAGCCCATGCCGTGCACCGCCGCTGGTCCGCATGCCTTTCTCCGCGCCACCGGCGATCGGCCGGGCCACCCGCCGGCGCCCTGGGTCCACGGCGACGACCAGTTGCTGATCCTCCTGGTGACGACGTGGGCACTGGCCACCGGGCGGGTCCCGCCCAACCGCCCCGCCGATCAGCTCAGCGAGGCCGAGCTCATCGCGTTCTGGGCAGACGAGCAGACCGCCACCGGCCACCCGCCGGTGCCACCGCAGGAGTGAAACCGATGTTCTCGACGCCCGTGCTCCTTCTCCTCACCGTCACCGTGCTGGTGGCGGCGATCGCCTGCGCGCTCACCCTGGCGGCCGGCGCGCCCTGGCCCACCGCCCTGCTGAGCGCCGGAGCGGCGGGCGGGGCCGCCATGGGCATCCTCCCCCGCCTGCTCGACGACCGCCGCGACGGCGACTAGGCGTTCCGTCCGGATCATCGTGCGGAGCGGAGAGGGCCTGCCGCCCCGGCCGCCGCGACACGGGCGGCGACCTCGTCGAGGCGGCCGGGACAGCGTGCCGCCGGCCGCCGGGCAGCGCCACGGCGGCAGCGCCGCGCCGCCGTACCGGACGTCTGGATCCGGTACGGCGGCGCGGCGCGTGTTCACGGCGGGGTCAGTATTGGACCTTGACTGCGGCCCCGGAGAAGCTCTGGGCCGCGTGGAGGCTGATGTAGTTGTAGCCGGTCGGGGGGTTGGTGATGGTCAGGGTCTCGCCGTTGCCCGAGTTGGTCGAGCGGTGGGTGTGGGCCGACGTGCTGGCCCAGTTGGTGGGGTTGTAGTAGAGGTCGGCGTTGCCGGTGCCGCCCGACGAGGTGATGGTCAGCTTGGCGGTGCCCGCCGGGACGTAGAGGTAGAGGTATCGGTAGTCACCGGCGGGGGCCGACAGGTTGCCGCGCTGGCAGTTGCGGCCGAGCTCGTCGGTCCTGCTGGAGGTGCATTCGGGGGTGGTGGATCCGCCCGAGGTGACCGTGACCTGCTGGTTGGCGGCGGCGGTGGTGCCTCCGTTGTCGGTGACGGTCAGCTTCACCGTGTAGGTGCCGGCGGTGGTGTAGGTGTGGGAGGGGTTGGCCGAGGTCGACGAGGCGCCGTCGCCGAAGTCCCACCGGCGCGAGGCGATCGTCCCGTCGGAGTCGGTCGAGGTGTCGGTGAAGTTCACCGCGAGGCCGTCGGCGGTGAAGGTGAAGGCCGCCTGGGGCGCCTGGTTGCCGCCGCCGCCCGTGCAGCCGCCCGCCGCGCACGCCGCCAGCCAGGTCCGCCAGTCGCTGTCGTAGCGGCTGCCGATCGTCGTGGTCAGGAAGGTCCGGGCGGAGTCCCAGGCGCCGGTCCGGTAGTGGCCGAGGACGGTGGCGACGTCACCGGGGTGCTTGTCCAGCATGTAGCGCACCGCCAGGTAGCCCCAGCGGTAGATGCGGGTCGTGTCGTGGTCGTAGGTGGTGTTCCACAGCGTGCTGAGGGCGTAGGTCTGCTTGGCCGCCTCGGTGATCGCGGCGTCGTAGGCGACCTTGCGGTAGGAGTAGGAGACGTACTCGGCGAAGCCCTCGATCCACCAGATGGTGGGGGTGGCGACGCCGGCCTTGAAGTCGCCGTGCATGTTGAACCGGCCGTCGAGGTAGTGGGTGTACTCGTGGTTGAGGTTCCAGATCTGGAAGTCGGGCCGCACCCACTCGGCCTCGTAGGCGATGAAGCGGGGCTGGTTGCCCGCGGCGGACGGGTTGCCCTCCAGGTACATCCCGCCGTTGTTGGTGTCGATGCCGAACATCGCGCCGGCGTAGGTCTGGTAGTCGGTGCTGGAGTCGAAGACGCAGACCTCGATGGTGGTGTTGTTGTCGCCGTCGACCGGACGGTTGCCGTCCTTGGCGACGCCGTGGAAGTAGGCGTCCTGGTCGGTGAGGCTCCGGCAGCTCTCGGCCAGCTGCGCCGACGTCATCTCCTGGGCGCGGATCTTGATGCTGGTGCCGCAGGTGTAGTTGACGGGCAGCACGTGCCGCGCGAGGAGCTGCTGGAGGTCGCAGGTGCCGTAGGAGGAGCAGTTGGCCTTGTCGTAGTAGTCGGCCATCTCGGCCACGCTGACCCAGAGGGGGGCGGTGGCGCCGGTGATGTTGCTGCGGCCGAGCAGGTCCTTGGCCATCGGCCGGATCTTGGTCTGCAGCGTGGCGTACTGGAGGAAGCGGCCGAGCTCCCGGCCGGCGTTGGCGGTCAGGAAGGAGCGCTCGGTGCCGAGCAGGCCGAGGTGGTTCAGCGCGAAGGTGTTGAGGGTGTCGATGACGCTCGGGTCCGCCTTGACCGTGCTGACGAACGCCGGGACCTGGTGGCCGCGGAAGAGCACCGTGTAGACGTTGTTGACCGCGTTGAGCATCCACCAGTGGGCGTCGTAGGAGGTGTCGTAGCCGTTGAGCAGGCGCTTGACGACGTTGAGGTAGCGGTCGTTCTCCTGGGCGCTGTCGATCAGGGTGACGGCCTCGGCGAGGATCTCGCCGTTGGCGTCGTTGACGGTCGAGGAGCGGGAGTTGCCGAAGAAGCCGTCGAGGCCGGACTGGATGGCGGTCTTCAGGGCGGGCCCGTAGGCCCCCACCGTGGAGGGGTCGTACCACTGCACGTAGTAGCCGGCGCGCAGGTACAGCACGAGCTGGGCGGTGCTCGTGCTGTTGTCCCCCGGGTAGGAGACGGCGTTGTCGCGCAGCGCGTACGCGACGCTGGTCATCTGCGACTCGCGGAAGGCGTAGTAGGCGTCGCTGCCGGCCAGGCGGAACAGGGTGTTGACGCAGTCGGTGGTCGAGGCCTTGATCTGCTGGACGAGGGCGCTCCCGGACCGGCTGGTGAAGTCACCGATGTTGCACGCGGCCGCCGCCTTGGCCGTCCGGCCGGTGGCCGAGGGCCTCGGATGCTCCGGTGCGGATGCGGGCTCGTCCTCGTCGTGCCGCAGGGCGTCCGTCGAGGCGGGCAGCGGCCGGCGCTCCTTGACCTTCTGCGGGGACGCCTGGACGTGCGGCGTCTCGCCGCCGGCGGGGTCCGCTCCGACGGGCGGGGGGCCCGTGACGGCGCCGTTGGGTGCGGCGGCGGTCCCGGACGGGGCGGCGCTCGCGGGCGAGGCCGCCAGCGGCTGGAGGACGAGCCCCAGGGCGAGGACGGGTGCGAGCAGCGCCGGCAGGCGCCTGCCGAACTCGCGGGGGGACGGCGTGGTTCTCAATTAAAACCTCCGGGGGGTATCCACGACGGGATGCGAGGTTGGGCTCGGCCGGCGGTGGACGACGGGGGTGCGGGGGGTGTCCCGGTGATCCGGCAACCGGGGGGTGTGCTGCCGATTCAGCAGGGAGAAGTCGGGGGCTCCGCCGGGCCTGGGGGTGGAGCGCAGGGTTCCGGGACTCCAGATCCGGAGAATCGGAGGGACGCATTGCCCGAAGTTTCATGGCCGGATGCGTCCTGCCGTCATAACCCGGAACATAATTCTTGACTATGGATCTCGACATCAGGCATCTCCGCATGATCTGTGCGATAGCGGAAACAGGTAGCGTCACAGGGGCCGCCGCCCGGCTGGGCCTGTCCCAGCCGGCCATGACCAACCAGCTGCACCGCGTCGAGGAGCTGGTCGGCGGGGCGCTGTTCGTGCGCAGCCACTCAGGGGTGCAGGCGACGCCCCTGGGACGCCAGATCGTCGCCCGCGCCCGCATCGTCCTGGCGGAGGTCGACGCGCTCTTCGGCGACCTGCGCGGACCCACCGGCCCGGCCGGGGTCGTCCGGCTGGGCTGCGTGCACCTGGCCTGCGTCGCGAGCGTCGTCGACCGGGTCGGCGAGACGCTGCCCGGACGCGAGGTCTCGCTGCGCATCGAGCCCTCCGCGACCCTGCTGGCCGAGGCGCTCTCGCACGGCCAGCTCGACGCGGCGCTGCTGGGCGTCATCGAGGGGTTCGACATCACGCTGACGGCGCCCGTCGTCAGCCGTACCCTGGTCCCCAGGTACCCGATATTCATCGCCCTGTCGGCGGCCCACCGGCTGTCCGGACAGGAGGAGATCCACCTCGCCGACCTGAAGGACGAGTCCTGGATCAGCCCGCCGGGCGCCGACGACGGCTCGCTCGCCGCGCTGCGGGCCTCCTGCCGCGCGGCCGGGTTCGAACCGAACATACGCTACGACGCCCCGAGCGGCGCCGGGCGCCCGCTGGTCGCGGCCGGGCACGGGGTGCGCCTGGTCGATCCCTCCTGGCCGGCGCCGCCCGGCACGGTCGTCCGCCCCCTGGCCGGTCAGCCCCAGGTCGCCCGGCTGGTCGTGGCCTGGCGCCGGGACCGGCTGAGCAACGAACAGGCGGCGGCGCTCTACCGCGGTCTCGCGACCGCCTACACCGACCACGTGGGCGACAATCCGGTCTTCAAGCGCTGGTGGGACGCGCATCCGGAGGTGCATCCGCTCATCTGAGCGGCCGGGGGGGCCTGGCCGGATCCGGCCATCGGGAATGACTACGGATTGATAACGCTCTATTGTGAATGGTATTTCACATTACTATGTTACGCATCACTCTCGATCTTCCCCCAGCGACGTGGAGTGATCAATGTCCCCCAGGACTACGGCGGGCGTCTGCCTGCTCGCAGCGGCGGTTCTGTCAGGCACGGCGGCCTGCGGCGGGAACGGCGGAGCGCCCGCCGCGGACCGGTCCGGGGAGGCCTCGCAGCCCTCCTCCGGCGAGGCCGCCCGGGGCGGGACGCTCACGATCCTGTCCAACCAGGATTTCGGCCACCTCGACCCGGCCCGCAACTGGACGATGCCGGAGATGGACTTCGGCCTGCGCTACCTCTACCGCTCCCTGGTCACCTACCGGGCCGAGCCCGGCGCGGCCAGCCTGCAGGTCGTCCCGGACCTGGCCACCACCACCGGCGAGATGTCCGACGGCGGCAAGACCTGGACCTTCACCCTCAAGGAGGGCCTGAAGTACGAGGACGGCTCGCCCATCGTGGCCGCCGACGTCAAGTACAACGTGGAGCGGTCTTTCGCCCCCGAGCTGCCCGGCGGCCCCAACTACGCCCGCCTGGTCCTGGCCGGCGGCGAGAAGTACCGGGGCCCCTACAAGGACGGCTCCCTGAAGTCGATCGAGACCCCCGACGACAGAAAGATCGTCTTCAGGCTCAAGCGCCCCGTGGCCGAATTCCCCTACTACGCCACCCTGCCGACCTTCGCGCCGGTGCCCCGGGCCAAGGACACCAAGGCACAGTACGACAGCCGCGTCTTCTCCTCGGGCCCCTACAAGATCGACACCTACGACCGGGGCAAGGAGCTCGTGCTCAGCCGGAACGAGCACTGGGATCCGGAGACCGATCCGGTCCGCAAGGCGCCGCCGGACAAGGTCGTCGTCAAGCAGGGGCTGCGGCAGAGCGTGATCGTCGACCGGCTCATCGCCGACCAGGGCGAGGACCGCAACGCCGTCACCTACGCCGACGTCAACGGCGAGAGCTTCGCCAAGATCCTCACCAACCCCAAGGTCAAGGCGCGCTTCCACAACGAGATCCGCGGCTGCACCGACACCCTGGCCATGAACAGCACGAAGGCGCCCTTCGACAAGCCGGCCTTCCGCCTGGCTCTGCAGTACGCGATCGACAAGGAGTCCTACCAGACCACCAAGGGCGGCCCGGCCGCCGGCGAGATCGCCACCGCCTACCTGCCGCCGTCGCTGTCCGGCGGCGTCCCGCAGGACACCCTGAAGATCCCGCCGACCGGCGACGTCGCCAAGGCCAAGGCGCTGATCGCCGAGTCCGGCGTGGTCACGCCGGTGAAGGTCAAGATGTACGCCTCCACCGGCGACAAGGCGGCCGCCACCGCGATCCAGGAGTCGCTCAAGCGCGTCGGCGTCGAGACCGAGATCAGCACCTTCGACCCGTCGGTCTTCTACGACACGATCGGCGACACCGCCAAGTTCGACGGCATGGCGCTGTACGGCTGGTGCCAGGACTACCCGTCCGGCTCCTCCTTCATCCCGATGATGTTCGACGGCCGCACCATCACCGAAAAGGGCAACAGCGGCAACATGTCGCTGTTCAAGGACCAGGAGACCATGGACCGGATCGACGCGATCTACGCCATGACCGACCTGAAGGCCGCCGACCGCGCCTGGGTCGACCTGGACGCCGCGATCATGCAGAAGGCCCCGATGGTCCCCCTGGTCTGGGCCCGCAAGCCGCTGCTCACCGGCTCCGGGGTCGGCGGCGCGTTCGGCCACCTGATCTGGTCCGGCCAGTTCGACTACGCCACGCTCGGGATCAGGAAGTGACCGCCACCGCGCGCGAGGCGGCCGCGGTGGAACCCGCGGCCCCGCCCCGCCGCGGCCGCTCCCCCGGGCGGATCGCCTACGAGCGGCTCCGCCGCGACCCGGCCGCGCTGTCCGGCCTCGCCGTCGTGACGGTCTTCGTCGCCATGGCCCTGGCCGCCCCGCTGCTGACCGGCCTCAACGGCTGGGAGCCCGAGACCTTCGACAAGACCGCGATCGACCAGGCGCTCGGCGGGATCCCCAAGGGGGATTTCGGCGGGATCGGCGCCGAGCACTGGCTCGGCGTCGAGCCTGGAAACGGCCGCGACGTCTTCAGCCGCATCGTGTACGGCGCGCGGGTGTCGCTGCTGATCGCGGTGGCCTCCACGGCCGTCACCGTGATCGTCGGCACCGCGGTCGGCCTGACCGCCGGATACTTCGGCGGCAGGGTGGACACCGTGCTCAGCCGGATCATGGACCTGGTGATGTCCTTCCCCAGCCTGATCTTCATGCTGGCGCTGCTGTCGGTCGCGCCCGACGCCGACCGCGTCCTGCTGCTCGTGCTGATCATGAGCATGTTCAGCTGGCCGTACGTGGGGCGCATCGTGCGCGGGCAGACGCTGAGCGTCAAGCACCGCGAGTTCGTGGACGCCGCCCGGGTCAACGGCGCCATGGGGGCGCACATCCTGCTGAAGGAGATCCTGCCCAACCTCACCGCGCCGATCCTCGTCTACACGACGCTGGCGATCCCGGCCAACATCGGCACCGAGGCCGCGCTGTCCTTCCTCGGCGTCGGCGTGCGGCCCCCCACCCCGTCATGGGGCCAGATGATCGACAACGGCCTGCTCTGGTACCAGACCGTGCCGACCTACTTCATGATCCCCGGCATCTGCCTGTTCCTGACCGTCCTGGCCTTCACCCTCCTCGGGGACGCGCTGCGCGACGCCCTCGACCCGAAGGGAGCGGGCCGATGACCCTCTACACGCTGCGGCGGCTGGCCGCGGTGGCGGGCGTGCTGCTGGTTATCTGCGCGGTGACCTTCGCCGTCTTCTACGTGATCCCCTCGGACCCGGCCGCCCACGCCTGCGGCAAGACCTGCACCCCGGAGCAGGTGCAGCTGGTGCGCGGGCAGATGGGCCTGGACCGGCCGGTGTACGAGCAGTTCGGCACCTACGTGGCCGGCATCTTCGCCGGCCGCACGCTGGGCACCGGCCCGGCCGCGCTGGAGTGCTCCGTCCCCTGTTTCGGCTACTCCTACCAGAACGCGCTGCCCGTCTGGGACCTGCTGACCGACCGCCTGCCGGTGAGCGTCTCGCTGGCCCTCGGCTCGGCCGTGCTCTGGCTCGCCGGCGGCCTGGCCATCGGGCTGGTCGCGGCCCTGCGCCGGGGGAGCACGCTCGACCGCTCGCTCATGGCGGCCACGCTCGCCTCAGCCTCGGTGCCGGTCTACTTCACCGCGATGATGCTGCTGCTCGTCCTGGTCCAGCAGCTCGAGTGGCTGCCCTACCCCGACTATCGGCCGATCACCGAGGATCCGGCCGCCTGGGCGGGCAACCTGCTGCTGCCCTGGATGACGCTCGCCAGCCTGTACGCCGCCATGTACGCCAGGCTCACCCGGGCCTCGATGATCGAGACGATGGCGGAGCCGTACATCAGGACGGCCCGCGCCAAGGGCCTGTACGAGCGGACCGTCGTCACCAAGCACGGCCTGCGCTCGGCGCTCACCCCGATCGTCACGATCTTCGGCATGGACCTGGGCGGCCTGCTCGCCGGGGCGGTCATCACCGAGCACGTCTTCGGCCTGCCGGGCATCGGACAGCTCACCTACGACGCGATCTTCAAGGCCGACCAGCCCGTCGTCCTCGGCGTCACCCTGCTGGCCGCCTTCTTCATCACCCTGGCCAACCTCGGTGTGGACCTCGTCTACGCCGTGATCGACCCCCGTGTGAGGTACGCGTGATCCTGGAAGTCAGAGACCTGCGGGTGAGCTTCCCCGCCGGGACCGCGGTGGACGGGATCGGCTTCACCCTGGACCGGGGCCGCACGCTCGGCATCGTGGGCGAGTCGGGCTCCGGCAAGTCGGCGTCATCGCTTGCGATCATGGGACTGCACCGCGAGGCCGCCGTCTCCGGCTCGATCGTCTTCGACGGCGAGGAGCTGGTGGGCGCACCCGCCTCCCGGCTCCGCGAGCTGCGCGGCCGCCGGATGGCGATGATCTTCCAGGACCCGCTGTCGTCGCTGCACCCCTTCTACACCGTCGGCGAGCAGATCGCCGAGGCCTACCGGCTGCACCTGCGGGCCTCGCGGCGGGCGGCGCGCGAGCGCGCGGTGGAGATGCTCGCGGAGGTGGGCATCCCCGAGCCGAGGCGGCGCGCGGGCGAGTATCCCCACCACTTCTCCGGTGGCATGCGGCAGCGCGTGATGATCGCGATGGCCCTGTCCTGCGAGCCGGACCTGCTCATCGCCGACGAGCCGACCACCGCCCTGGACGTGACCGTGCAGGCGCAGATCCTGGAGCTGATCAAGAGGATTCAGGAGGACCGCGGCGTGGCGGTCATGATGATCACTCACGACCTGGGCGTCGTGGCGCGGGTCGCCGACGAGGTCCTGGTGATGTACGGCGGGCGCACCGCCGAGCACGCCCCCGCCCGGGAGGTCTTCCGGGCCCCCCGCCACCCCTACACGCGGGGACTGCTCGCCTCGGTGCCCCGCCTGACGGCCGCGGACGGGCAGGACGGAGGACGGCTGCGGGCGATCCCCGGCAACCCGCCGTCGCTGCTCGCGCCGCCGTCCGGCTGCCGGTTCCACCCGCGCTGCGCCCGTTATGCCGCCGCCCCCCACGACGCCTGCATCACCGAGGCCCCCGAACCGCGCCCGGCCGCGCCCGGCGGCTCCGGGCCGCTGGGCGCGGGCCACCGGACGGCCTGTCACCTCGCCGAGATCCCCGGAGGCACACGATGACCGGACAGTCCACCGCCGGGCCGGAGGCGGCGGGCCGGACCGCGCCGCTGCTGGCCGTACGGGACCTGCGGATGACCTTCGGCGGGCGGCGGGACGGGGTGAAGGCCGTGGACGGCGTCACCTTCGACGTACGGCCCGGGGAGACCCTCGGTCTGGTCGGGGAGTCCGGCTGCGGCAAGTCCACCACCGGCCGGATGATCGTCCGCCTGCTGGAACCCACCGGCGGCACCGTCACCTTCGACGGCCGCGACATCACCCGGCTCGGCCCGCGCGACCTGCGCCCGCTCCGCCGGGACATCCAGATGATCTTCCAGGACCCGTCCGCGTCGCTGAACCCCCGCCAGACCGTCGAGCGCATCGTCTCCGGCCCGTTACGGCTGCTGGACCGGCGCGGCGTGATCGAGCTCCTGGAGCGGGTCGGTCTGGGCGCCGAGCACGCCGACCGCTATCCGCACGAGTTCTCCGGCGGCCAGGCCCAGCGCATCGGCATCGCCCGGGCGCTGGCGTCCCGGCCCAGGCTGATCGTCTGCGACGAGCCGGTGTCGGCGCTGGACGTGTCGATCCAGGCGCAGATCGTCAACCTGCTCGCCGACCTCCAGCGGGAGCTGGGCCTGGCGTACCTGTTCATCGCCCACGACCTGTCGGTGGTGCGCCACATGTGCGACCGGGTCGCGGTGATGTATCTCGGCCGCGTCGTGGAGATCGGCCCCCGCGAGTCCGTCTACACCGACCCGGCCCATCCCTACACCCGCGCCCTGCTGTCGGCCGTGCCGGTCCCCGACCCGGAGGTGGAGCTCACCCGTGAGCGGATCGTCCTGCTGGGCGACCCGCCCAGCCCGGCCGCCCCGCCCCCGGGCTGCTCCTTCCACCCCCGCTGCGCCTCGGCCCGGGACCTGTGCCGGAGCCAGGCGCCCCCGCTCGAACCGCACGGCGCCGGCGGCAGGAGGGTGGCCTGCCACTTCCCCGGCTGACGGTCGCCCGCCGACGGTCTCCGGCTGACGGCCTCCCCGCTGACGGCGCGGACCGGTGCCCGCCGGGTCCGTGGCGTTCAGCCGTCGCCGAGCGGCCGGGTCAGGCGGCGGCGGAACACCCAGTAGGTCCAGCCCTGGTAGACCAGCACCAGGGGCGTGAAGACGGCCGCGACCCAGGTCATCACCGTGAGCGTGTACGGGCTGGAGGCGGCGTTGTCCACGGTGAGGCTGTTGGCCGGGTCGAGCGCGGGCATCACGTCGGGCCACAGGGTGGCGAACAGGGTGACGGTGACCGCGACGATGGCCACCGTGTTGGCGGTGAAGGCCCAGCCGTCGCGGCCGCGCACCGTCGCGGCCAGGGCGCCCGCGATCGCCGCGGCGGCCAGCGCCACGGTGGCCCAGGTGACGGGTCTGCCCACCGTCAACTGGGTGATCACGAGGAAGAGGCCGCCGACGGCCAGCGCCGCCGGAGCGGCCACCCGGATCAGCCGCGCGGCGCGCTCGCGCAGCTCCCCGCCGGTCTTCAGCCGGACGAACAGGGCGCCCTGCAGGGTGAAGAGCACGAGCGTGGCCAGGCCGCCGAGCAGCGCGTAGGGGTTGAGCAGGGTGAGCAGCGAGCCGGTGTACTCGTGGTCGGCGTCCAGCGGGACGCCGCGCACGATGTTGGCGAAGGCCACTCCCCACAGGAACGCCGGCCCGAGCGACCCCCAGAAGAACGCCCGGTCCCAGCCGGTGGGGCTGTCGCTCTTGTTACGGAACTCCAGGGCGACGCCGCGCACGATGAGGGCCACCAGGATGACGAACAGCGGCAGGTAGAAGCCGGAGAACAGGGTCGCGTACCACTCGGGGAACGCGGCGAAGGTCGCGCCGCCCGCCACGAGCAGCCAGACCTCGTTGCCGTCCCACACCGGCCCGATGGTCTGGACGAGGACGCGCCGGTCGGCCTCGTCACGGCCCAGCAGCGGTAGCAGGATGCCGACGCCGAAGTCGAAACCCTCCAGCACGAAGTAACCCGTCCACAGGACGGCGATGAGCAGGAACCAGACGGTGGTGAGCTCCATGACTGCTCCTTCGGCAGGACGGGTTCAGTAGGACAGGGCGGGGACGGTGTCTGCGGGCCGGTCGGGCTCGCCCTCGTCGTCCGGGCCGATCCGGATGAACTTCAGCAGCAGCCGGACCTCGACGACCGCGAGCACCGCGTAGATCAGGGTGAAGCCGGCCAGCGAGACGGCGACCTCGGTGACGTCCACGCCGGGCGAGACCGCGGCGGCGGTGCGCATGATCCCGAAGACGGTCCACGGCTGGCGGCCCATCTCGGTGAAGATCCACCCCAGGGAGTTGGCCAGGAACGGCAGGCCGATCCCCAGGATCGCCAGCCGGTGGAACCACGGGCCGCGCGGCAGCCGCCCGCGCCGGGTGGCCCAGAGGCCGGCGAGCGCGAGCAGCGCGGCCAGCGCCCCGAAACCGATCATCAAGCGGAACGACCAGTAGGCGACGCCCACGACGGGCCTGTAGTCGCCCGGGCCGTAGAGGCTCTCGTAGCGGGCCTGGATGTCGTTGATCCCCTCGACGCGGCCGTCCGGCGTGTTGGTGGACAGCAGGCTCAGGCCGTACGGGATCTGCAGGTTGATGTGGTTGCGGCCGTTCTCGACGTCGCCGACGGCGAACAGCGAGAAGCCGGCGGAGGTCTCGTCCTCCCACAGCGCCTCGGCGGCGGCCATCTTCATCGGCTGCTGCTCGGTCATGATCTGCGCCTGCCAGTGGCCCGACAGGGCGACCCCGGCGGAGGCGGCCAGGGTGACGGTCAACGCCAGGCGGGCGGAGGTCCGGAACAGCTCGACCTCCCTGCCGCGGGCGAGCTGCCAGGCGCTCACCCCGAGGACGAAGGCGCCGGCGGTGACGAACGCGCCGAAGATCACGTGCGGGAACGTCACCAGCGTGGTGGAGTTGGTCAGCACCGCCCAGATGTCGGTCAGCTCGGCCCGGCCGGTGACCGGGTTGAGCCGGTAGCCGACCGGGTGCTGCATCCAGGAGTTGGCCGCCAGGATGAAGTAGGCCGAGATGTTCGTGCCGATCGCGGCCACCCAGATCGTCGCCAGGTGAAGCCTGGGCGACAGCCTGTCCCATCCGAAGATCCACAGGCCGAGGAAGGTGGACTCCAGGAAGAAGGCCATCAGCCCTTCCATGGCCAGCGGGGCGCCGAAGACGTCACCCACGAAGCGGGAGTAGTCACTCCAGTTCATCCCGAACTGGAACTCCTGCACGATGCCGGTGACCACGCCCATCGCGAAGTTGATCAGGAAGAGCCTGCCCCAGAACTTGGTCAACCGCAGGTAGGCCGGTTTCCGGGTGCGGTGCCAGGCGGTCTGCAGTCCCGCGACGACGATCGACAGGCCGATCGTCAGCGGCACGAACAGGAAGTGGTAGACGGTTGTTATACCGAACTGCCAGCGGGACAGGTCCAGGACGTCCATCAGCGCTCCAGGTCATCAGTGGGTCACTGAAGGGTGGCCGGACGGGCGGAGTCCGGCGTAGGGCCGGCGGACCTCGCCTGACAGGACCTTGGTCCCGACCGCGCGGACCGCACCCCGGTCCGTCGCACGGGCCGGACCGGCGTGGTGGGGGTACGGCTGGCCGGCGGATGCCCGCTCCCGGGCCGCGGCCCCGTCTTCTCCCGGCCCTGGGACACCCCGTACCTCGACCCGGCGATGGACGTCGAGTAAGGTTTACCTGCCCTAATTAAGGTAACCCTTTCCAACTGCCCTGGAGTGACGGTGTTCGCCAGCTACCTCATCGGCCTGCGCGAGGGGCTGGAGGCCACGCTCGTGGTCTCCGTCCTCGTCGCGTTTCTGGTCAAGAGCGACCGCAGGGACCGGCTCCCCCTCGTGTGGCTGGGAGTGATCGCCGCCGCGACGCTCTCGATCGGTTTCGGCGCGCTGCTCACCTTCACCGCCGCCCATCTCGGGCACCGGCAGCAGGAACTCTTCGACGCGGTCACCTCGCTCCTCGCCACGGTCTTCGTGACCTGGATGATCTTCTGGATGCGCCGGGCCGCCCGCTCGCTCTCCGGCGAGCTGCGCGCCAAGCTCACCGACGCGCTGCGGCTCGGCCCGGTCGCCGTGGTCGTGATGGCGTTCCTGGCCGTGGCCCGCGAGGGCCTGGAGACCGCGCTGCTGTTCTTCGCCTCCGTCCAGGGTGCGACCACCAGCGCCACCCCGCTGATCGGCATCAGCCTCGGCATCCTCACCTCGATCGTGATCGGCTGGGGCCTCTACAAGAGCGCCCTGAGGATCAACCTCACCACGTTCTTCACCTGGACCGGGCTGCTGCTGATCCTGGTCGCCGCCGGAATCTTCAAGTACGGCGTGCACGACCTGCAGGAGGCCGACATCCTGCCGGGCCTGTCCACCCAGGCGTTCGACATCAGCGCCGTCCTGCCCGCCGACTCGTGGTGGGGCGCGCTCGTCTCGGGGATGTTCAACATCACACCGCAGCCGACGGTGCTGGAGACCATCGCGTGGGTCGCCTACGCGGTGCCCACGCTGGTGCTGTTCCTGCGCCCGCCGTCGTCCAGGCGGCCCACCCCCACCGTCTCCACCACCGCCTGAAAGCAGAAGAATCATGCGTAACCCCATCATCCTGGCCGCCGCCGGGCTGGCCCTGGCCACGCTGTCCGCCTGCTCCGGGGAGCCCCAGACGGCCACCACGACGGGCGCGAGCCCGGCCAAGGACGCCAAGATTGCCGTCGCGGCCAGCGACACCGCGTGCAAGGTCGCCGTCAGCGAGCTCAACGCCGGCACCTCCACCTTCGCGATCACCAACGGCGGGTCCAAGGTGACCGAGTTCTACGTCTACGCGGCGGGCGACCGGGTCATGGGCGAGGTGGAGAACATCGTGCCGGGCCTGACCCGCGAGGTCATCATCGAGCTGCCGCCCGGCACCTACGAGGCCGCCTGCAAGCCCGGCATGGTCGGCAAGGGCATCCGCAACCCGCTGAAGGTCAGCGGCGAGCACAAGCCGCTGTCCGACGACGCCCAGCTCGCGGAGGCGACCGCGGGCTACAAGCGCTACATCAAGTCGCAGAGCGACACGCTGCTGGTCAAGACCCAGGAGTTCGTCGACGCCGTCAAGGCCGGCGAGATCGACAAGGCCAAGGACCTCTACCCGGTCGCGCGCACCTACTGGGAGCGCATCGAGCCGGTCGCCGAGATCTTCGGCGACCTCGACCCGGCCATCGACGCGCGCGAGGCCGACCTCGAGGAAGGCCAGGAGTGGACCGGGTTCCACCGGATCGAGAAGGATCTGTGGATCAAGAAGGACGTCGCCAAGGACGGTCCGATCGCCGACAAGCTGATGACCGACGTCAAGACCATCGTGCAGAAGGCCAACGAGGCCCAGCTCTCCCCCCTCCAGCTGGCCAACGGCGCCAAGGAGCTGCTCGACGAGGTCGCCACCGGGAAGATCACCGGTGAGGAGGACATCTGGTCGCACACCGACCTGTGGGACTTCGACGCCAACCTGCAGGGGTCCAAGGCCGCCGTCCAGGCGCTGCGCCCGGTGCTGGAGGAGCGCTCGCCCGAGCTGGTCAAGACGCTCGACGAGAAGTTCGCCCTCGCCGAGGCCGCGCTGGGCGCCCACCAGAAGGGCAGCGGCTGGAAGCTGCACAACGAGCTGTCGAAGGCGGAGCTGAAGGAGCTGTCCGACGCGATCAACTCGCTGGCCGAGCCGATCAGCAAGCTGGCCGCCGCCGTCACGGCGTGAACCGCGTGCCGTGAAGCGCATGGCCTGAGCCGCGTGAGGTGAGCCGCGCGGCCCGGGCCCGCCGGCCGGGGTGATCGGCGGACGCGTGCCGCGTGGCGCGTCCGGCGATCACGACCGGACCACCGCCACCGGGCAGTGCGCGTGGTGGAGCACGCCTCGGCTGACCGATCCCAGGATGATCGCCCTGATGGCGCCGCGGCCGTGCGAGCCCATGACGAGCAGGTCGGCCCGGGCCGAGGCGTCCACGAGAGCCGACACCGGGTGGGCGTGGGGGACGTCCTGCACGACGTCGACCCCGGGGAACCTCTCCTGCCAGGCGGTGAGCTGGCCGGCGGCCACCAGGCGCTGTGCCCGCCGTACCTCGCCGACGTCATAGGCGCTCTCCGGCGTGAACGCGTGGGCCACCACCTGCCAGGCGTAGACGGCGCGCAGTGTGCACCCGCGCAGCCTCGCCTGCTCGAAGGCGAAGCCCAGCGCGGGCTCGGATCCGGAGGAGCCGTCGATGCCCACGACGACCTCACCGTGCGGCCCGCCCTCCTCCCCTCTGACGACCACGACGGCGCCCGGGGTGTGACCGGCCACGTGGACGACCGCCGAGCCCAGCAGCGCCCCGGCGAAACCTCCCGCGCCGTGGCTGCCGATCACGAGCTCGGTGGCCGTCCCGGCCTGGTCGCGCAGGGCCTCGACCGGTGCCCCCTCGATGAGCACGGTGGTCACGTCGACCTCCGGCCGCCGTTCGACGGCCGCTGCGGCCGCCTCGGCCAGCACCTGCTCACCGGCGCGCGTCATGAACTCGGGCCAGTCGGGCGGGGGGAAGACCGCGACGCCGTACGGCCAGCTGTCCACGACATGGACGATCCGCAGCGGCAGCCCCCTGCGGGAGGCGTCGTCGACCGCCCATCTCACGGCCGCCGTGGCGGTGGGCGAGCCGTCCGTCCCGACGGCGACCAGTTCAGCCATGGCTCGCCCTCCTGCTCTCTGCGCCTGCTGGGGCTCCGTCGGAGCGTGGACCTGGGTGGTCCCCGCCCGGCGGCGGCCGTCCCGGCACGAGAGGGACCCCCTCCTTCACTCCTTCCCGGTTCCGGCCGGAGGGACCCCCGCGGCCACGACGGCGGGCGTGGCCGGGCGGCGCTAGTGGCCCATCACGGGCCTCGCCCCCGCGGCCGGGACCGGCAGGTGCTCGCGGATGAGCAGCCCGCTCGCGGCCAGCACCCACAGCCCCGCCAGCACGCCGGGCAAGTACCCGACCAGCGGGCCGTCAGGCGCCAGCACGCCCCCGGTGCTCCCGATCGCGAATGCGGCCAGCACCATGACCACGGCGACCACCACGGCGGCCCAGGCCATCCAGAGCGGGAACACGCGCGTACGCATGATGGCCGCGGCCGAGGCCCCGAACGGCACCGCCATCGCGATCCCGGTGACCGTGCCCATCACCGTCAGAGCGGTGTACGGCCCGGCCGCGATCGCCAGGAGCGGCCTGTGCACGGTCATCGCGTAGGTCATTCCGGCGAACACCGCCACGCCGACGAACCCGATCGCGGAGACGAGAATGTAGCCGGCGAGCACCAGCGCGGGCGCGTCGCTGCTCTCGTCCGCGCGCCGGAAGGCCGTGGCCAGCGCGGCGCCGAACCACAGGAACAGCGCGATCGCGATGGCGTACAGCAGCGCTCCGGCCAGGATCTGGGCCCGGTACTCCGCCAGGTATCCGGCGATCGTCGTCACCGGGGCCGTGACCCTCGGCGCCCCTCCCGTCACCAGCCGCCCGACGATCCAGAACACCAGCGCGCCGATGCCCGCCAGGCCGCCCCATCGGAACTCGTGACTCTCCTTCACGTGAATCACCCCCACGCTCAACGATTCGCCGCTCCCGCCGACACTTCCAGGGCCGAAGGTCCCTACTTCGGCTGCCCCGGGGCGCCTGAGGGCCGATCGACCGGGATGGGAGGACCTTCGGCCCTAAACGCGGGTGAGAACGGTCGGCAAGCTTGGGGGGTATGAAAGGACTGGAGGCGCTCTCGCGCCGGGAGTGCATCGATCTGCTGGCTTCGACGCCGATCGGGCGGATCGTCTTCACCGACCGGGCGCTCCCCGCGGTGCAGCCGGTCGGCTTCTGCCTCGACGGCGAGGACATCGTCATCCGCACCGGCGGAGGGTCAAAACTCGCCGCCGCCACCCGCCACACCGTGGTGGCCTTCGAGGCCGACGCCTTCGACCTGCAGGCGCTCACCGGCTGGTCGGTCACCGCCGTGGGGCACGCGCGAGCCGTGTACGACCCCGCGGAGATCGCCCGGCTGTCGGTGCTGCCGCTGACGACCTGGGCGCTCGGCGGCCAGGACCACTTCATCGTGGTGCGGACCGAGCAGATCTCCGGCCGCCGCGTCCGACGCTAGGGCGCTAGCCGTCCTGCCTCGGGACGGGGACGACCGCGACAGGGCACATCCCCCGCTGGAGGAGCGACCTGGCGACCGGACCGACCCTGCCGTGCCCGCGCGCGCCGCCGACCACCATGAGGCTCGCCTGTCTGGACAGGTCCGGCAGGAGGCTCTTGGCGGCCTCGGCGACGGAGCGGGCCTGGACAGGCACCGCGGGATATCTGGCCTGCCACGGTTCCAGGCGTCGCAGCAGGTCGTCCTCGGCGCCCCTCGCGACGGCCTCCGTGTCGGGCACCAGCGGCATCGGCGCGCTCCACGCCGCCGGCTGCAGGCGCCTGGCCTGCACGGCCACCAGGTCCAGCCGCCGGATGTCGGCCTCGTGGAAGGCGAACTCGATCACCTCGTCGGCTGTGTCCCCGGCCATCCCCAGGACCACGGCCCCGCGGCGCCGGGAGACGGGGATCGGGCCGGGGCCGCGCACCACGACCACCGGGCAGCTCGCGTGCGCCGCCAGGTAGCCGGCCACCGACCCCAGAACGGTCCTGGCCAGGGTGCCCATGCCGCGGGAGCCCACCACGACCAGCTCCGCGCGGGCCGACAGCTCCACCAGCCGGTCGCCGGCGGCCCCCTCGTACAGGTCGGCGGTGACGTCGGTGATCGTGCTGCGTGAGCGGGCGCAGTCGGCCCCGTGGTGCAGCACGTGTTCGGCTGCCTTGCGCAGGTGAAGCTTGGCCTCGTCACCGGCCTCGCCGTACGGCCACCACCACGTGTGGGTCACCGCCAGGGGCAGCTTCCTGAGCTCGGCCTCGTCCATCGCCCATTCCAGGGCCTGCATGGAGAAGTCGGAACCGTCGTAGCCGACGACGACGTCACGGGTCTCGGTCATCTTCCTCACCTCCCTCCCATGCTCGGCGCCCCGGCCCCGGCGCGGCAGGGCGGAAGGTCCCACCGGTCCGGGACCTTCCGCACTCCTTCCTCCTTTACTTCCTCTTCCTGCCGTTCCTCCCTCCGCGCGGGCTCCGGCCCGGGTGGTCCTGCGCCCTGTCCGGGCCGGGCGGCCGGGCCGCCGGATCGGGCCCGCCCGCCGCAGGTCCCCGGCACCGGCGCGACGCGGCGTGCGGGATGCTTGATGGGTGGTCTGCCTGCGTTTCGCCGACGAACTGCGGATGTTCCTCGCCCCGGACCGGCGGGGCGGGCAGGTGCGCGTGCCCCATGACGGCACCTCCTCGCTGGGTCATCTGGTCGAGTCGGCCGGCGTGCCGCTCACCGAGGTCGGGGGGCTGGTGGTCGGCGGACGACGGAGGGCGCCGTCCCACCGGCCGGATGACGGCGACACCGTGGACGTCCTGCCGGTACGGAGGCCGCAGCGGGTCGGCTCCGCCGGGTTCGTGCTGGACGTCCACCTGGGCACGCTCGCGCGGCGGCTGCGGCTGCTGGGCGTCGACGCGGCCTACGGCAACGACCGCGACGACGATGAGCTGATCGTCCAGGCGAACGCGGAGCGCCGGGTGCTGCTGACCCGGGACCGCGGCCTGCTGCGCCGCAGGGCGCTGTGGTCGGGGGCGTACGTGCGCGGAGTCCGGCCCGACGACCAGCTCGCCGACGTCCTGGACCGGTTCGCGCCCTCCCTGTCCCCGTGGACGCGGTGCACGGCCTGCAACGGGCTGCTCGCGCCGGTCGCCAAGCAGGACGTGGAGCACCTCCTCGAACCGGCCACCCGCCGCACCTACGACACCTTCGCCCGCTGCCGCTCCTGCGGCCACCTGTACTGGCGGGGCGCCCACCAGCGACATCTGGAGGCGATCGTCGAGCGGGCCTGCGGATGAGCGGCGCTCCGCCGGAGACCGGCCCAGGCTGAGACCTGCGTCGCTCTCAGCGCCCGCCCGGTGGGGCATGTGGTCAGGGAAGCCGGCTCGGCGGGAGAGCTCAGCCGAGCCGGCTCCCTGAGTTGGCGCCGTTGTATACCCCTCGGGGGGATACACCTGCAGCGTACGTACCCGCGAAGGCCGGCCGTCACGGGCGTGGAGTCGCCTCAGCGGACCGGATTCTCGGTCACGCCGAACGCGGTCCACCCCAGGCCCGGGAAGCCCGCCGCTGCCGCGACGGCTGCGGAAGCGAGGTTGCCCGGATCATGCATGTACGTGGGTATCGCCCCCTCATCCAGCACCCGCCGTGCCGCCTGGGCGACCAACCGGCGAGCCAGGCCACGGCCACGCGCGGCGGGCGCGGTCACGACGGCCAGCTCGTGCCCGTGCTCGTCATGCCGCTTGATCCCCACCCCGGCCAGGTGCTCGCCGGTTTCCGGATCCACCGCCACCAGCACCTCGCCTCCGAAGGGCCACAGCCATTCGGGCACGCCCGGCGCCCGGGCGGGCAGCCACTCCCCCGCGTCAGGGAGCGGCGCCGGGGCCAGGCTCCAGCGGAAGACCGCGGTGAACCAGCCGTGCCCAGGGCGGCCGACCAGGGCGGCGATCCCGTCAACTCCGATGTCGTACTGCTCCGCCACGCTTTCGACCAGCTCCGGCGGGACCGACAGCACGCCACCCATCGGGCTCGCGACACCGAGGGCCGGATGGATCCGGCCGTCCCAGGCCGGGCGGACGCGTTCACGGGAGCCGACGACGTCAAGGCCGCCCCCGGCGGGCCACCGGCCCAGCCAATGGGACAGATGCCCCGCCAGCCGCTGCTCCGGTCTCATCTCACACACTCCTATACGGTAGGGGGGTATAGTACATCGCCAGGAGGTCGACATGCGACGTTTGGATTCCCTGCAGCCCGCTGACGCGCCGGACAAGTCTCGCGAGCTGCTGACCGACATCATCGAAAGGCACGGCGTCGTCGGCGACATGGTCGCGACCATGGCCCACTCCCCCGCGCTGCTCCAGGGCTATCTGGATCTCTCCCGCTCCGGTGCTGTCCGCAACGCTCGCCCGTTACGGAGATTCCCTCTCCGGCCGGTCGCCCTGGCGTGGAGTCACCCGTCGAGGCCCGGCGGCAGGTGCCCTCGCCATCTGGACTGACGTCACCGTTCGACCACCGGGCCGGGGAAAACCTCGACCAGTACTGGCGTCCTGGGCGCGCCGGCGGGGCGCACGTCACCAGCCGGACCAGCTCTGCACCACCAGGTGCCAGGTCAGTCAAGCCAGCCCAGGCGAGCGGCACGCACACCGGCCTGAAAACGGCTGCCCGCCCCCAACAGCGCCGTGAGCTCCCCGACGATCCGGGTGACCGTGCGTGTCGACACACCCAGCGTCCGCGCGATGGCCTCGTCCTTCACTCCGGTGGCCAGCAGGCGGAGCACCGCTGTCTGCTGGTCTGTCAGCGCCGCGCCGCCGGCGGCGCGGGGGATGTCACGGGGCTCCGAAGCCGCCGTCCAGACCGTTTCGAACAGTGCGGTCAAAGACCTCACCAGGAGGGTCCCACGGATGAGCACCGCGCCTCCGGCGAGGTCACTGGGCTCCGACTGCACGATCGCGACCTGCCGGTCGTAGATGAGCATCCTGGTGGGAATCACCGGCGTGACCCTGACCTCAAGGCCCGCGGCCAACCACACCGGAAGGAATTCGCGGATCAGCGGATCGTTGACCATCCGCTGGGCATGGATGGAGCGTATGCGCACCCCCCGGTCCAGGTTGCGCCGGCTGTGGGCCAGGGCCGCCTCGAGACCATCGCGTGTCCATTTCGCCGGAGGATGCATCGCGACCACTTCATGCTTGACCATCGCGGCGCACTCGTCGATCCGCTGGTGGAGGGCGCCCACGCGGTCCCGCTCGTAGAATTCCACATGAATGTCGTCCCCGCGCTTGGCGGCGACGCCCAAATAGTCTTTGACCAGCGACGCCGTCATCACGTGCTGCTCCAGCATCTGGTCCAGCGCCCGGTGCTGAGATTCCAGGATGCGCGCGAGAGCGACCGTGGAATCCACAGTCGTCTCTGTCTGAGAATTGAAAAGGCGCAGCCGTGCCAACCGCTGTCCGGCCCGGGCGACATCCGCAGCCGCAAGCCCGAGCGCTTCGGCGGCCTCTGCCGGCGACTCCCCCTGCTCGTGCATGCGAGCGTACAGCTCATATGCGACGTGATCGTCTGTGGTCTCGGTCATGATGATCGGCTCATGCTACCGAAGCCGCTTCCGGTTCCCGTCATGGCGGGTTCCGGAAGCCGGTTGCCCTCGATCTTCCCTGCGCGACTACGCCACGATGGTGGCGGAGGCGGACTCGAGTCGATGCCCACACCCTGTCGTCCACGTTAGCCAGAGGAGAACGGCATGATCACCGTCGCCTACAGTCTCGTTTCCTATCAAGTCTCGGAAATCTCGTCCGAGACCTGTGCGCACTGCCTGGACAGCATCCGAGTCGAGCTCATCCAGGTGCCGGGCATCGTGGGAGTGGAACTGACGCCGGAGACCGGGCGAGTTTCCATTCTCACCGACGGCCCCGTCCCCGAACGCCTGGTCCTCGACGCGCTGGAAGCGGCGGGCTGCGAGGTCCGAGGCGACTGACCATGGGTACGGCAGCACGCCGCTCTCCCGGGAGCGGCGTGCTCAGACCGTGGCCGTCGCCTCGCCACCGTCCTCGGGCGCGTCCGGGCGCCGCTCGGCGCGACGCCCCGCGCAACCGCGTCGCCGGTCCAATCACGCTTGGACACGTCGATGGCCGCGGGAGGCGCCCTCTCCTCCGCCCCACAACTGCGCACCATGCCGCCGTCCTGCTTCCCGCCCTCCAGGTGTCTTGGCCGAGATCCCGGTGACACATGATCGTCGGATATTGATCACGAAGAAGGCCCCAGGGCGTAGTGAGTTCGGGGTTGAGGAACAGCGGAACAGTCATCAGCGGTGAGAACGATCTTGCTTATCGTAGCTGCCGTGAGCTGGCCAAACGTGAAGCGCCAAGAAGCTGGGCCCATCTGAAACGAGGGTCACGACCACGGAAAAGCCGCTGCGGCAGCCTGCCGGACCTTCCCCTGACCCGCGGCGGGACACC
The DNA here is from genome assembly GCF_055586905.1 of Streptosporangium sp. NPDC048886. Lineage (NCBI taxonomy): Bacteria > Bacillati > Actinomycetota > Actinomycetes > Streptosporangiales > Streptosporangiaceae > Streptosporangium > Streptosporangium sp. NPDC048886. The sequence goes on along the minus strand of NZ_JBVJHH010000059.1, from coordinate 4,171 downwards.
TCAGCGCTAGCGGCTGTTCCGCTGTTCCTCAACCCCGTTGATGGGCAAGGTCGGCACGAGCTACGACAGCGCGCCGGCCGAGCCGTTCTTCGCCGTCCTCAAACGTGAGCCACTCCACGGGTAAGGCAGACGTCGCCGGTCGACCGGGCGGCAGGCGCGCATGGAGATCTTCTCCTGGGTGGCCCGCCACAACCGGCGCCGCCGGCACTCGGCCCTGAAGAACCTCACACCGATCCGGTACGAAGATCAAGCCCGTTACGCCGGCCTCACTGACCACATGAAACCGGGTGTCCACTCCCCGGGGGGGAAGGCCAGGAAGCTCACCCGCAGCGCCCCTCGGCAGAATCGAAAAGAACCTCATTCCCGCACGTCCGCACAGTCATCCCCCCCGCCGGACGACCTCAGACGGCGCTGTACATGCCGGGCGATTTCGTTGATCGTGATCACTACGGCCACGAGGACGAGCGCGACGACCAGCCCCTGCGCCGGTGAGTCCTGGAACGCGGTGCCGGTGAAGTAGCCCAGGCACGTACCCGAGATACCCCACATCAGTGCGCCGATCGCGTCGAAAAGCGCAAAGGCGCGCCACGGGTAGGCGGTCACTCCGGCGGTCAGTGTGGTGATCGACCGTAGACCAGGAAGGAAGCGGCCGATGACGACGATGACGCCACCGCGACGATCGAGGAGTTCGGACAGCCATCTGGCAGCGGTGTGGCGTTTTGTGCCGGGCCGCAGGCGGCGTAGCACGGGCGGCCCGAGGTGCCGCCCGATCAGGTAGCAGATGTGATCGCCGACGAAGGCGCCGAAGGCTGCGACGAGGGCCACCAGCACAACGCTGGGACGGCCGGTGGCGGCGAACGCTCCAGACAGGAGCAGGATGCCCTCGCTGGGCAGGAGGGGCAAGAAGCCGTCCAGCACCGCGCACAGGAACAACACCAGGTAGAGCCAGGGTGAGCCCATCAGGCTGCCGGCCAGGTCGAGCACGACGTCAGTCAATTTCCCTCCATAATGATACTAGTCTTAATTGAGACTAGTATCATTATGGGAACAGCGGGACACCACGACGAGCAGTTCGATCAGTCAGGAGCAGCACATGCCAGAGCAACTGTCACCATGGGACGGTCGCGTCACGCCGACGCCGTTCGAGGAGTACTCCAAGAAGTACGAGGAGTTCTTCGTGATGACTCGCCGGGACGGGATCATCGAGCTGCGGATGCACACCGACGGCGGGCCGTTCAGGCACAGCTGGGTCGGCCACAATGCCTGGCATCAGGCGTGGGCCGAGGTCGGCAACGACCCGGAGAACGAGGTTCTGATCATCACCGGGACCGGTGAACGGTGGCACACCGGCGATCCGGCCGAGCTGTGGCACACCCCATTCCCGCAGTGGAGCACCGACAGCCAGCTCAAGATGTACGGCGACATGGTCAAGCTGCTGGAGAACTTCGTGTCCGCCATAGACATCCCCACCATCGCCGCGGTCAACGGACCGGGCACGCATTGTGAGTTCGCCACGGCCTGCGACATCACCCTCTGCGCGGAGGACGCCGACTTCTTCGACCCGCATTTCCTGGGCGGCGGGGTACCGGGAGACGGGATGGGGCTGACCCTGCAGCACACGATCGGCACCAAGCGCGCGTCCTACTACATGTACACCGGCGAACCGATCGACGGGCCAACCGCGCTCCGGCTCGGCCTGGTCAATGAGGTACTGCCACGCGAGCGCCTGCTGCCGAGGGCCTGGGAGCTCGCTGAGATGATGATGGCGCGACCACGCGCCTCACGGCTGCTCACCCATGCGATCGCCAGCAGGCCGTGGAAGCGCGCGTTCGTCGACGACCTCGGTTTCCACACCGCCCACCAGCTATGGGGGATGGCCATCGGCGAGGCAGGGCAACTCGACAAGCTACGACAGATGACCGAACGGTTCCGCGGCCCGCAGACGGGCGAATCCAGCCGGGAGTAAACGATGGCGAGACGACGGTCGGCCGACGACACCAGCCCGGTGTCGCTACGGGAACGCAAGAAGGCCAGGGCCCAGGCCTCGATCCAACGCGAAGCCATGCGCCTGTTCGCCGAGAACGGCTACGAGACCACCACGATCGACGAGATCGCCGAAGCCGCCGAAGTCTCACGGGCGACGTTCTTCCGCTACTTCCCGACCAAAGCCGACCTCGTCTTGCATGACATCGCCGACTTGATGGTGATCGACGCACTCCCACAGCATCTCGAAGAAACGAGCCTCGTCGGTGCTCTGCGCAACGCCATCACCTCGCTCATCGACACCGCCACAGCTGAACAACACACGCTCAACCGGCAACGCGAAGAACTACTGCGCAGCGTCCCCGACCTCCGTGCCCGAGTCCCCGGCCAGATCGCCGCCGCGCTGCCGCTGCTCACCGAAGCCCTCGCCCTGCGCCTCAACCGCTCCACCGACGACATCCATCTCCTCACCGTCTCAGGAGCTGCCATCGGAGTCGCCATCGCCGCCTGGAACGCCGCCGCGAACGACCTTTCCGAAGGTTTCACCCAACGCCACCGGCAACTACTCGATGATGCGCTGGCCCACCTCGAATCCGGCCTGTCGCTCCGCGGCACCGAAGGTTGAACCCGGGGTTGAGGACGGCCACCGCATCTACCAACCGGCACACCAGTCATGCGACGCCCTCATATCAGGGCAGGTCAGTGGCATATTCATTGGATTTTCCGCGATTACTACCGGGACCCCTCACACAGCGTAACCAGAGCCATGCTCCAGACCCACGGGCATGGCTCTCATTTTCACCAACACTCAAGGCGGTTGATCAGTGAGTGGCTCTCAAACCGACCAACATATGGCTCTCGGATCCGGGCTCTGGCGCACATTCCATGAAACTAGGAGATCCGGGTGACCAAGATGTGTCCTGCTGGTCTTTCTGCGCAGGTCACGGTGGTCCGCCTGTAAGGCCGGCGGCGTCCTTCACGGAGTGTGCGCCAGAGCCCGGATCCACCTTCATAGCCACGGACCCGAGTGGAGGGCCTAGAAGGTCGCGACCGAGTTTAGAGGTTTGGGGGCTTTCGGTCCTCCCCCTGCCTCCCCTTGTCCGGGTCGGGGAGAAAACCGGGACCTCCGCACTTCTTTTCGCAGTAATCCCACCACTCGTAGGCATCCTTTGTGCATCGATCACGCGCGGCCTTTTTTCTGATCTGGTTGCAGATGATTATGTCCGACGCGAACTGGTCGCCGCACTTCTCCTTGCACGGTTTGACGCTTGCTCCGGTGAGGTTCGAGCTCCCCAAGTAGCGGCTCCAGCGTTGACTGGACGAGCAAGCTTCGTTGGTGGCCGCAAAGAGTATGTCTGGCGCGATGAGCAGCAAAGACGCTGCTATTGCAGATACTACTGCGACGCCGAGCAGCGCCCGGTCCTTGATACGACGAAACATCTCGGCTCCTTTGCTGTTGGGGTGGTTCGCCACTCCAGTTGTGAGGCCGCCCAGAAAGGCTAGGGCGCCAGAAGCCATATCCAAGTATCAGAAAACGTCGCACTACGTTGTCCACCCTGCGGTTCCATTTTTTGGATTAACTTTAAGAGGGCAGGCCAAATACGGGGGAAAAATGAAGAAATTTCCAACGAATATACAGCCCGGAGCCCCTGTAAGGGCCTTCGGGCACAGGCTGGAAGGCGGGCCGCTGACCTGCGTGTCCGCTGCTTTCTGTGCCGTTACCCCCAGGGCCCCGTCAGGAAGGGGCCCCGGCAGTGCTCGCCGAAAAATCCAACGGATATGGCCCTCCGCTCGGGTCGGTGTCATAGGCCGCAAAGTAGGGGCGTACCCCCAGGTCAGGACAGCGCCGATGCCTGTCGAAATCCGCTCACCGACCCGTTTACCGACGTTGATTCTCCGCACGAGTTCTCGACGCTCACCACCTGCGACCTCGTAGTTTCCCGGTGGAGTGTCGACAGACGATCGATTCCGAACAAGATCAACGCCGTTGGGGCTCATGACAGAGTTCTCACGGGCACCCATCATCCGCCGGCCGTGGTGGGCCGAACCGGGAGAACGGGGGCGCGGGTAGGCGGAACGCGGCCCGGTAGGCACTGGGACTGATCCCCACATGCTGGGCGAACCGGTGGCGGAAGGTCGCGGGCGAGCCGAAGCCGCAGCGCTCGGCCAGCCGGTCCACCGGCAGGTT
>NZ_JBVJHH010000058.1:0-50917 GCF_055586905.1 Streptosporangium sp. NPDC048886 | reverse complement strand
ATGCGAGATCAGCTCATCCACCTCGGTCGCCCCCAGCAACTGCGCCATCGCCTGCCGGTAACCCTCGATCTTCCGGATCACCGGCACGAACCGGCCCGGTCCGACGGCCAGGCCGATCCGCTCGTGCCCCAGATCCACCAGATGCTGCACCGCCAGCCGCGCGGCGGCCCGGTCGTCCGGCGAGATGAACGGCGCCGGGACGTCGTCGGCGTGCCCGTTGAGCAGGACGATCGGCACCCCCTGCCCGATGATCTGGGTGTAGCGGTCCGAACGCGCGGTGACGTCGGCGTGCAGGCCGGAGACGAAGATGATGCCGCTGACCCCGCGCTCCACGAGCAGCTCGGTGAACTCGTCCTCCACCGCGCCGCCGGGGAGCTGGGTGCACAGCACCGGGGTGTAGCCGTGCTGGGTCAGCGCCTTCTCGAAGGCCTGGGCGAACGCCGGGAAGATCGGGTTGTCCAGCTCCGGGGTGACCAGCCCGATCAACCCGTTGCTGCGCTGGCGCAACCGCTGCGGCCGCTCGTAACCCATGACGTCGAGCGCGGCCAGGACGGCCTGCCGGGTGGCGGCCGAGACACCCGGCTTGCCGTTGAGCACCCGGCTCACGGTCGCCTCGCTCACCCCCGCCTGCGCGGCGATGTCGGTGAGTCTGGCCGCGCCGTTGCCGGGCGGGCCGCCGCTATACGGCATCGCGTCCCCACCAGACGGCCGAGTCGGGTGCCAGCCGCGCCACGCCGCCGTCGACGTCCGGCTCCTCGCTGGCCAGCAGGACCCGTCCGGGGGCGGGCAGCTCGACCGGTTCGCCGGTCAGGTTCATGGTGCAGGCGAAGCCGTCCCCCCGGGTGAAGGCCAACGTGCCTTCCGGGGAGTCAAGCCAGGTCAGCGGCGCGTCGTCGAAGGAGCGGCGGGCCCGCCTGATCTCCAGCGCCGTCCGGTAGAGGCTCAGCGTGGAGTGCGGGTCGCGCAGCTGGGACTGGACGCTGAGCGGGCCCCAGGAGGCGGGCATGGGCAGCCACGTCTCCTCGATGCCCGGCAGGCTGAAGCCGAAGTGCGGCTCGACGTCGGCCCACGGGATGGGGACCCGGCAGCCGTCGCGGCCGTCGTCGGGGTTGCGCAGCCGCTGCGGGTCGCGCAGGAACTCCTCCGGCAGGTCGAGGACCTCCGGCAGGCCGAGCTCCTCACCCTGGTAGAGGTAGGTGGAGCCGGGCAGGCAGAGCGTCAGCAGGGCCGCGGCGCGGGAGCGGCGCAGGCCGAGGTCGCCGCCGCCGTAGCGGGTCAGGTGCCGCTTGACGTCGTGGTTGGACAGCACCCAGGTGGTGGGCGCGCCGACCAGCCCGGAGGTGGTCAGCGACTCCTGGATCACCGTGCGGAACCTGGCCGCCTCCCACGGGGTGTTGAGGAAGTGGAAGTTGAACGCCTGGTGCAGCTCGTCCGGGCGGACGTAGTTGGCCAGCCGCTGCGGCGACGGCGCCCACGCCTCGGCGACGCCGATCCGCTCGCCCGGGTAGGAGTCGAGCAGCCTGCGCCAGGCGCGGTGGATCTCGTGCACGCCGTCCTGGTCGAAGAACGGGACCACGTCGGCGCCGATCATCCGGACCTGGTCGGAGTGGCCGACGTCGGGCAGGCCCTCGGCCTTGACCATGCCGTGGGCCACGTCGACGCGGAAGCCGTCCACGCCCAGGTCGAGCCAGAAGCGCAGGACCGACTCGAACTCCGTGTGGACCTCGGGGGCGTCCCAGTTGAGATCGGGCTGTTCGGGGGCGAACAGGTGCAGGTACCACTCGCCGTCGGGCAGCCGGGTCCAGGCGGGACCGCCGAAGACCGACTCCCAGTCGTTGGGGGGCAGCTGCCCGTCCTCACCCTTGCCCGGGCGGAAGATGTAGCGCTCCCGCTCGGGGCTGCCGGGACCGGCCGCCACGGCCTGCTGGAACCACACGTGCCGGTCGGAGGTGTGGTTGGGCACCACGTCGACGATCACCCGCAGGCCGTGCCGGTGCGCGTCGTCGATCAGGGCCTTGGCGTCGGCCAGCGACCCGAAGATGGGGTCCACGTCCCGGTAGTCCGCCACGTCGTAGCCGAAGTCGGCCATCGGCGAGGTGTAGAACGGGGTCAGCCAGACGGCGTCGACCCCCAGGTCGGCCAGGTAGCGCAGCCGGCTCCGCACACCCAGCAGGTCCCCGATCCCGTCGCCGTTGCCGTCGGCGAAGCTGCGCACGTAGACCTGGTAGATCACCGCGTCCCGCCACCACCGGGTGGCGGTCTCGCTGGCATGGTCCGCGTGGACAAGCTCGGTCATATTAATCCCCCGATCAAGTGACATATCAGGACGTGATAGCACGGTGGTGTTACGACTTTGTGGCGCCGGCGGTGAGTCCGGCGACCAGATGACGCTGGACGAGCAGGAAGATGACCGCCGCGGGCAGCGCGATCAGCACGGCCGAGGCGGTCAGCAGCCCCCAGTCGGACCAGTGCTGGCCGACGAACTGCTGGAGGCCGGCCGCGAGGGTGCGCGTCTCCTCCCCCGTCATGAAGACCGAGGCGTAGGCGACCTCGCCCCAGGCGGTCATGAAGGAGTAGAACGCGGTGACCGCGATGCTGGGCCGGGCCAGCGGCAGGATGACCCGCCAGAAGGTGCCGAACGGGGTCAGCCCGTCGATCATCCCCGCCTGGTCGATCTCGCGCGGGATGGAGTCGAAGTAGCCCTTCATCATCCACGCGCAGAACGGCACCGCCACGGTCATGTAGGCGATGACCAGGCCCGGGATCTGGTTGAGCAGCCCGATGCCCGCCATCAGGTTGTAGAGCGGCACGATCAGGATCGCCACCGGGAACATCTGGGTGATCAGCAGCAGCCACATGACGCCGCGGTAGCCCGGGAACCGGAAGCGGCTGACCGCGTATCCGGTCGTCGAGGCCAGGAACACGCCGATGACCGTGGTCAGCCCCGCGATGATCACGGAGTTGAGCAGCCAGTTCGGGAACTGCGTCTCGGTCAGCACCCGGACGTAGTTGTCCAGCGACGAGTTGTCGAAGAAGGTCAGCTCGGTGGAGAGCCAGCCGTCGCGCGGCTTGAGCGAGGTCAGGATCAGCCACACGATGGGGAACAGCGCGACGAGGGAGGCGGCGACGAGCGTCCCGTGCAGCAGGATCGAGCTGCCGACGCTGCGTTCCCCACGGCCGCGGGCGCGGCCGCGCCTCGCGGGACCTGCGGTGACGGTGCTCACCAGACCTCCCCTTGCTTGCGCAGCGCGCGGCGGTAGACCAGGGCCAGCACGACGAGGAGCAGGAGGATGATCACTCCCCAGGCCGCCGAACCCGAGTAGTTGCGGATGCCGGTGAAGGCCTCACGGTAGGCGTAGGTGACCAGGATCTCCGTGGAGCTGCCCGGTCCCCCGCCGGTGATCAGGAAGATCAGCGGGAACATGTTGAACGTCCAGATCGTGCCCAGCAGGACGACGGTGCTGGAGACCGTGCGCAGGCCGGGGACGGTGATGTGGCGGAAGCGCTGCCACGGCGTGGCGCCGTCCACCTCGGCCGCCTCGTAGAGCTCGCCGGGGATCGACTGGAGCCCGCCGAGCATGGCGACCATCATGAACGGTACGCCCACCCAGACGTTGACCGCGATGACCGCGATCTTCGCCGTGGTCGGGTCGTCGAGCCAGCCGACCGCCCCGAGGCCCGCGGCCTTCAGCATCGCGTTGATGACGCCGTAGTCGCTGTTGTACAGGTAGCGCCAGATGAACGCGGCGACGAAGGGCGGGACCGCCCACGGCAGGATCAGCAGCAGCCGGTAGACCGAGCGCAGTCGCATCTTCCGGTTGAGCAGCAGGGCCAGGCCGAGACCGAGGCCGTAGTGGAGCCCGACGCACGCGACGGTCCAGCCGACCGTCCAGATCAGCTTCTCCCAGAACAGGCCGCTGGTCAGGATGTCGACGTAGTTGCCGAACCCGACGAACTCATAGCTCGAGGGGATCACGTTGACGCCGATCGTCCGCCCCATCGTGGCCTCGGTGGCGTCGGTCAGCGACAGGTAGACGCCTCGGACCAGCGGCCAGCCGATCAGCACGGCGGTGACCACGATGACCGGGGCGACCATGGCCCAGGCGTACCAGTACTGCGACGTCACCCGCCGGACCGGGCCGGCCTTCTTGGGGCGGCCCCGGCCGCGGGCACCGTCAGCGGCGCCCGCGGCCCGGTCCCTGGCCGTGCCGGTCACACGTCCAGTGGAAGTCGCCACCGGTCAGCTCCAGTCCTTGAAGATGCCGTGGTACTTCTCGTCCACCGACTTGACCATGTCCTCGGGCGAGGCCTTGCCGCCGACCAGGGACTGGTAACCCTCCAGGAGCGGCTGGAAGAGCTGGCCGCCCTCGGGGATCCACGGCCGCGCGACCGCGGTGTCGATGATCGGCTTGAAGGTGGCGACGTCCTTGTTGCCCTGGACATCGGGGTTGTCGTAGGCGGAGGCGCGGGTCGGCAGGAGGCTGATCTCCTTGGCGACCTTGGCCTGGGCCTCGGGGGTGCTCATGAAGCGGACGAACTCGTAGGAGGCGTCCAGGTTCTTGGAGCCGGCGTAGATGGCGTAGTTCCAGCCGCCGGTGGGGGCGCCGGCCTTGGCGGAGCCCGCGGGGACGGGCGCGATGCCGAGGTTCTCCTTGTCCTGGAACTCCTTGCCCTGGTAGATCTCCGACAGCGCCCAGGGGCCGTTGTAGATCATCGCGGCCTTGCCGTCCTTGAGGGCGGTCATGGCGTTGGCGTAGCTGTCCTGGATGGCGGGCTTGGGCGCGGCGCCGGAGGTGACCAGGTCGGCGACCGTCGCCATGGCCTTGACGTTGGCCGGGGAGTTGACGGTGATCTTCTTGGCCTGGACGTCGAGGAGGTCGCCGCCCTCGCCGTACATGAAGGGCAGCAGGAAGTAGGCGTCGACGTTGAGCGCGAGGCCACTGACGCCGGTCTTGGCCTTGACGTCGAGGGCGACCTTCTTGAGCTCCTCCACCGTGGCCGGCGCCTTCTCGTATCCGGCCTCTTTGAGGAGCTTCTTGTTGTAGAGCAGCGCCAGGGTGTCGGTGACCTGCGGCACCGCGTAGGACTTGCCGTTGTACTTGGTGCTGCTCAGCGGGCTGGGCAGGAAGTCCGACTCGTTCTCCACGGCGCGCGTGCCGTCCAGCGGCTGGAGGTAGCCGAGGGAGGCGAACTGGGAGGTCCAGGCCACCTCGGAGCGGATGACGTCCGGCGCCCCGGCGCCGGCCTGCGCGGCGGTCTGGAACTTGTTCTGCGCCTGGTCCGAGGGGACGTTGACGTACTTGACCTTGATATTGGGGTACTTCGCCTGGAATTCCGTGATGAGCGCCTGGAACGTCGGGCCCTCGCTGTCCGGCCGGACGGTGTCCCACCAGGTGATCTCGCCGCTGATCTTCGACGGGTCGGCCGCGGCGGACTGGGCGGGCGCCGCCGTCGAGCCGCCGTCGCCGCCGCCACAGGCGGAGACCGCCAGGGCGAGAGCCGCGACGATCGTCGCAGCCGAGAAGGCTCGCCGCATCATTTCTCCTCATAGTTCAGGGGACCGGACCGGGCCGGGGAAGCCACCGGGCCGGGTTTGGAGTACGCCGGACGTTACGCCGACATGAACCGCATTGGAAGAACTTTCTGCAAGAGTCTGCAAAGTTGTTACATATTCCACCAAAGGTGCGGGCCGCATCTCGGCCGCCGCCGGCCGGGCAGGGAGGATCAGCACTTCAGAGGGCCCTTTCCGCGACACCACACCTCCCGCCGCTCGCGGGCCGGAGCCCCGCGGAGGCCCCGGAAACCACCGTGATTCAGAAAGTTTCGGCAAGGGATTGCACAGACCATGCCCAGTGAGTAACTTCCGGGCAACATCCTCGAAACGACTCCGCGGAGGCCCCCCGGTGGTCTGGCCACTCCTCCCACGACGCGCGAGAGCGAATCTCCTGACGGGCGCCGCCCTCACCGCGGCCCTGATCGTCACCCCCCTCGCCGCTCCCCCGTTCCCCGCCGCCGCCACGGCCGCGGGACAACCGCCCCCCGCCGCTCCGGCGGGGCAGCCGTCCGCCGCCCCCGTGATCTCCGCGCTGAGCCGTACGGCGGAGCCCTCCGACAAGGACCTCGCCCGCGACGCGCTCCGCGCCGACCTGAGCCGCGAGCGCTTCTACTTCGCGATGACCGACCGGTTCGCCAACGGCGACACCGGCAACGACCGGGGCGGCCTGTCCGGCGACCGGCTCGCCACCGGCTTCGACCCCACCCACAAGGGCTTCTACCAGGGCGGCGACCTCAAGGGGCTGCTCGGCAGGCTCGACTACGTCAAGAACCTCGGCAGCACCGCGATCTGGATCACCCCGGCGTTCCGCAACCGGCCCGTCCAGGGCACGGGCGCCGGCGTCTCGGCCGGCTACCACGGCTACTGGATCACCGACTTCACCCGGATCGACCCGCACCTGGGCACGAACGCCCAGATGAAACAGCTCGTGCGCGAGGCGCACCGGCGCGGGATGAAGGTCTTCTTCGACATCATCACCAACCACACGGCCGATGTGATCGACTACCGGGAGAAGACCTACTCCTACCGCTCGAAGGGCGCCTACCCCTACCTCGACGCCGACGGCGCGCCGTTCGACGACCGGCGCCACACCGGCGGGGACGCCTTCCCCAGGGTGAACGCCGAGTCCTTCCCCTACACGCCGGTCGCGCCCAAGGACGTCAAGACCCCGTCCTGGCTGAACGACCCGACGATGTACCACAACCGGGGCGACTCCACCTTCAGCGGCGAGAACTCCGAGTACGGCGACTTCTTCGGCCTCGACGACCTGTGGACCGAGCGGCCCGAGGTCGTCAGGGGCATGACCGACATCTACCGGACCTGGGTCCGCGAGACCGGCATCGACGGCTTCCGCATCGACACCGCCAAGCACGTCGACATGGCCTTCTGGGAGAGGTTCTCCCCCGCCCTGCGCGGCTACGCGGCCGAGCTGGGCAACAAGCGGTTCTTCATGTTCGGCGAGGTCTACAGCAGCGAGCCGGCCTACACCAGCCGCTACTCCACCCGCGGCGGGATGAACGCCACCCTGGACTTCCCCTTCCAGGAGGCCGCCCGCTCCTTCAGCGGCGGCACGGCGGGCGCGACCCGGCTGGCCCAGCTCTTCGCCGGGGACGACCATCACACCGACGCCGACTCCAACGCGGCGTCGCTGCCCACCTTCCTCGGCAACCACGACATGGGCCGCATCGGCCGCTTCCTCGCCCAGGACAACCCCGGGGCGCCCGACGCCGAACTGCTCCGCCGGGACCTGCTCGCCCACGAGCTGATGTATCTCACCCGGGGCCAGCCGGTCGTCTACTACGGCGACGAGCAGGGCTTCACCGGCAAGGGCGGCGACCAGGACGCCCGCCAGCCGATGTTCGCCTCCAGGACCGACAGTTACCTGGACGACGACCTGATCGGCACCACGGCCACCCACGCCCAGGACAACTTCGTCCCCGCCCACCCGCTCTACCGGGGCATCTCCGCCCTGGCCGGGCTCCGCGACGCCCACCCCGCCCTCGCCGACGGCGCCCAGATCGAGCGTCTGGCCGCGGGTGGCGTCTACGCCTTCTCCAGGATCGACGCCAAGGAGCAGGTCGAGTACGTCGTCGCGGTCAACAACGCCGAGCAGGCCGCGGCCGTGGACGTGCCGACCTTCTCCGCCGGCGCCGCCTTCACCAGGGTGTACGGCCAGGCCGCCGCGGCGCTCACGACGGGCGCCGACGCCAAGCTGGCGGTGACCGTGCCGGCCCTGTCGGCGGTGGTCTACCGGGCCTCGGCGAGGCTCGCCGCCCCGGCGGCGACCCCGGCGATCTCGATCGCCCTGCCCGGCGCCCAGATCAGGGGCACCGCCGAGGACGGCCGGATCCCCGTCACCGCGACCGTGCCGGGGACCGGCTTCGACCAGGTGACCTTCGCCGCCAGGGTCGGCGGCGGCGCGTGGCGGACGCTCGGCACCGACGACGCGCCCAACCCCTCGGCCACGGGCCGCCTCTTCCGCGTCTTCCACGACCTGCGCGGCCTCCCGGCGGGCACGGAGATCACCTACAAGGCCGTCGTGAAGGACTCCGCGGGCAGGTTCGCCGCGGCGACCGCGACGGCCGCCGTCGGCCCGGAACCCGCTCCCGAGGAGCCCGGCGCGGTCAAGCGCGACTGGCTGGTCGTGCACTACCAGCGCGAGGACGTGGACGGCTGGGGCCTGCACGTCTGGGGTGACGTCGAAAAGCCCACCGAGTGGGGCAGCCCGCTCCCGCTGACCGGTGAGGACGCCTACGGCAGATTCGCCTGGATCAAGCTGAAGCCCGGCGCCGCCAACGTCGGGATCATCGTCCACAGGGGCGACGAGAAGGACGGCGGCGACCGGCTCGTCAACCCCGCCAGGACCGGCGAGGTCTGGCTGGCCGAGGGCCGGCCCGAGACCCACCCCTCCCGCGCGGCGGCCCAGGGCTACGCGACCGTCCACTACAGCCGCCCCGGCAAGGACTACGACGGCTGGGGCCTGCACCTGTGGGGCGACGGGCTGGCCGACGGGGTGCCCACCGAGTGGGCCACGCCACGCCCGCCGGACGGCACCGACTCCTACGGCGCGTTCTGGAAGATCCCGCTGAAGAACGCCGCCGCCCCGGTGAACTACATCATCCACAAGGGCGACACCAAGGACCCCGGCCCCGACCAGGTCTTCACCCCCGCGCTGCAGCCGGAGGCCTACGTCGGCTCGGGCGTGGCGGAGGTCCACCCGACCCGGGCGGCGGCCGAGAACGTCGCGATCCTGCATTACCACCGGCCGGACGGGAATTACGAGGGCTGGGGACTGCACCTGTGGGGTGACGTGGCCACTCCCACCGAGTGGGCCACCCCGCTCCAGCCGGCGGGCAAGGACGGATTCGGAGTCCACTTCCGCGTCCCCTTGACCAAGGGGGCGAAGAACGTGAGCTACATCATCCACAAGGGTGACGAGAAGGACCTGCCGGCCGACCAGGCGTTGGACCTCACCACCGCCGGCCACGAGGTCTGGCGGGCGGCGGCCACCGAGGGCCACGTGCTGCCCCAGCCTCCGGCCCGCGGCGCCGACGCCGACCTGACCAAGTCGGCGGCGCACTGGATCGACCGGGACACCGTCGCCTGGAAGGTCGAGCCGTCCCCCTCCCTCCACCACTCCCTGGCCTTCTCCGGCAAGGGTGACATCGCCTACGCCAAGGGAGACCTCACCGGCGACCTGCGGATCATCCGGCTGATCCCCGGCGCGCTCACCGACGCGCAGCGGGCCAAGTGGCCGCACCTGGCCGGCCACGCCGCGCTGAAGGTGGACCCGCGCGACGCCGACCTGGTCGCCAGGGCGCTGCGCGGCCAGGTCGTGGCCGTCGAGCGGGACGCCTCCGGTGCCCTGCTGACCGCCACCGGCGTGCAGATCCCCGGCGTGCTCGACGACGTCTACGCCAGGGCCACCGACGCCGAGCTCGGTCCGGTCTGGCGCGGGGCCCCCAGGCTGTCGGTCTGGGCGCCGACCGCGCGCAAGGTCGAGCTGGCGCTCTACCGCGACGCCGCGGGCGCCGGCCGTACCGTCCACGAGATGCGCCGCGACGACGGGACCGGCGTCTGGTCGGTGCGGGGCCTGCCCTCCTGGAAGGGGCGCTACTACACCTTCCTCGTCACGGTCTACTCGCCGGCGGCGGGCAAGGTCGTCACCAACGAGGTGACCGACCCCTACAGCCTGTCGCTGGCCGCCGACTCGGTCCGCAGCCAGGTGGTGGACCTCGCCGACCGCTCCCTGGCACCCGGCGGCTGGTCCTCCCTGGCCAAGCCCGAGGCCGTGGCCCAGGACCGGGCGTCGATCTACGAGCTGCACGTGCGCGACTTCTCCGCCTCCGACACCTCGGTCCCCGCCGAGCGGCGGGGCACCTACGCGGCGTTCGCCGGGGACGGCGCCGGGATGAGGGAGCTGCGCAAGCTCGCCGGGGACGGCCTGACCCACGTGCACCTGCTGCCGGTCTTCGACATCGCGACCGTCCCCGAGCGGCGGGCCGACCGCGCCGAGCCGGACTGCGACCTGGCCTCGATGCCGGCCGACTCCGACCAGCAGCAGGAGTGCGTCGCCAAGGTCGCGGCCAAGGACGCCTTCAACTGGGGATACGACCCGCAGCACTACACGGTGCCCGAGGGCTCCTACGCCTCCGACCCGGACGGCTCCGGCCGGATCAAGGAGTTCCGGGGCATGGTGGCGGGGCTGAACGGGGCGGGGCTGCGGGTGGTGATGGACGTGGTCTACAACCACACCCACGCCGCCGGCCAGGACCCCACCTCGGTGCTCGACCGCATCGTGCCCGGCTACTACCACCGGCTGCTCGACGACGGCGCCGTGGCCACCTCCACCTGCTGCGCCAACACCGCGCCCGAGCACGCGATGATGGGCAAACTCGTCGTCGACTCCGTCGTCACCTGGGCACGTGACTACAAGGTGGACGGCTTCCGGTTCGACCTGATGGGCCACCACCCGAAGGCGAACATGCTCGCCGTCCGCAAGGCCCTGGACGGGCTGACCCTCGCCGAGGACGGCGTGGACGGCAAGTCGATCATCCTGTACGGCGAGGGCTGGAACTTCGGCGAGGTGGCCGACGGCGCCCGCTTCGAGCAGGCCACCCAGCTCAACATGGCCGGTACCGGGATCGGCACCTTCAGCGACCGCCTGCGTGACGCGGTGCGGGGCGGCAGCCCCTTCGACGCCGACCCCCGGATCCAGGGCTTCGGCTCAGGTCTGGCCGGCGCGCCCAACGGATCGGCGGCCAACGGCACGGCCGAGCAGCAGCGTGCCCGCCTCCTGGGCTACCAGGACCTGATCAAGGTGGGGCTCACCGGCAACCTGCGCGACTACACCTTCACCGCCTCCGGCGGCCGGCAGGTCAAGGGCTCGGAGGTCGACTACAACGGCTCCCCGGCCGGCTACACCGCCTCGCCGGGCGAGGTCGTGACCTACGTGGACGCCCACGACAACGAGACGCTGTTCGACGCGCTGGCCTACAAGCTGCCGCAGGCGACCCCGATGGCCGACCGGGTGCGCATGCAGTCGCTCTCGCTGGCCACGGCGGTGCTCTCCCAGGGCACCTCGTTCGTCCACGCGGGCAGCGAGCGGCTGCGCTCGAAGTCGCTCGACCGCAACTCCTTCGACTCCGGCGACTGGTTCAACCGGCTGCTGTGGGACTGCTCGCAGGGCAACGGCTTCGGCGCGGGCCTGCCGCCCAGGGCCGACAACGGGGACAAGTGGCCCTACGCCCGGCCGCTGCTGGCCGACCCGGCGCTCCGGCCGGACTGCGCGGCGATCACCTCGGCGCGGGCCGGGTACGGTGAGCTGCTGAAGATCCGCGCCTCCTCCCCCGCCTTCAGGCTCGGCTCCCTGGCCGAGGTGCAGAAGCGGCTGACCTTCCCCACCAGCGGCGCCTCGGAGACCCCGGGCGTCGTGACCATGCACCTGGACGCCTCCGGCATCGACCCGCGCTGGAAGTCGATCACCGTCGTCTTCAACGCGACTCCCGAGACGCAGCCGCAGACCGTGGCCGCGCTGAAGGACTCCCAGGTGACGCTCCACCCCGTCCAGGCGGCCGGCGACGACGCCGTCGTGAAGCAGTCGACCTTCGCCCCGTCCACCGGCACGCTGACGGTTCCGGCCCGCACGGTCGCCGTCTTCGTGCGGTCGTAGCGGGTCCGCGGAGGAACGCCGGGCCGGGTGTTGCAGCATCCGGCCCGGCCTAGGGATCCCATCCACAACCCTGGAGGCCCCCGCATGAAATCCTACAAAATCATCGTCGCGACGGCGTTGAGCGCGCTGGCGAGCGCCGTCGTGGTGGTGCCCACCGTGCTCAGCGCCCCCGCCCAGGCGGCACCGCCCACGCCCGGCCCCATCGTCAAGCTGTGGAACTGGAACTGGAACTCGGTGGCACGCGAGTGCACCGACGTGCTCGGCCCCGCCGGGTACGGGGCGGTCCAGGTCTCCCCGCCGAGCGACTCGATGAGCAAGGGCGGCTCGGTCTGGTGGGACATCTACCAGCCCGCCCGCTACACGCTCACCAGCAAGTTCGGTGACGAGAACGCGTTCAGGAACATGGTCCGGGCCTGCCACGACGCGGGTGTCAAGGTCCACGCCGACGCGGTCGTCAACCACATGACCGGCCAGGGCAGCAGGAGCTACGGCGGCTACGGGTTCGGCAAGTACGACTACCCGGGGCTCTACTCCTCCGCGGACTTCCACTCTCCCGCCTGCTCGATCAACGACTCCGACTACACAGGCGACGGCTGGCGGGTGCAGAACTGCGAGCTGGTCGGCCTGTCCGACCTCAACACCGGCTCCGAGTACGTCCGTAACCAGATCGCCGGCTACCTCAACAGGCTGACCGACCTCGGCGTGGACGGCTTCCGCATCGACGCCGCCAAGCACGTCAACCCCGGCGACCTGGCCGCGATCAAGTCCAGGCTGAGGGGCTCGCCGTACATCCACCAGGAGGTCATCCAGGGTGACAACGAGGCCGTCACGCCGGGCCAGTACACCGGGATCGGCGACGTGCACGAGTTCGTGTACGGCCGCAAGATGAAGGAGCAGTTCACCGGCCAGATCAAGTGGCTGCGGACCTTCGGGCAGAGCTGGGGCCTGTCGGTGCCCAGCGACAAGGCCGTGGTCTTCGTCGACAACCACGACACCGAGCGCAACGGCTCCACGCTCAACTACAAGTACGGCGACGCCTACAAGCTGGCCAACGTCTTCATGCTGGCCTGGCCGTACGGCACGCCGCGCGTCTACTCCGGCTTCACCTGGGGCGACCGCGAGGCCGGCCCGCCCTCGGCCAACGGGGGCATCGTCACCGACGCCGACTGCGGCAGCGGGCGGTGGAGCTGCTTCCACCGCCAGATGAGCGGCATGGTCGGCTTCAACCGGGCCGTCGCGGGCACCTCCGTCGGCAACTGGTACGACAACGGCAACAACGTGATCGCCTTCAGCCGCGGCGGCAAGGGCTGGGTCGCCATCAACAACGAGGGCGGCTCCGTCACCCGGACCTTCACCACCGGCCTGCCCGCCGGGACCTACGCCAACGACGCGGGCGGCGGCTCGGTGACGGTCGACGCCGGCGGCACCGCCTCGGTGACCGTCCCCGGCAAGGGCGCGGTCGCCATCCACGTGGGCGGCGTCAGGCCCACCGACCCGCCGGCCGGCGAGGCGACCGTCTACTACGCCACCGGCTGGAGCGGCGCCAACATCCACTACGCCCCCACCGGCGGCACCGCGACACGCGACGACTCCTGGCGCTGACCCCGTGATCCGGCGGGGCCGTACGGCCCCGCCGGATCCCCGGTGACCGGCGCGGCCGTGCGAGCTCGCGGCCGTGCCGGATCGCCCCCGGCCGGCACGGCCCGTACCCGCGCCGCCGGCGCGTCCGTGCCCGTCGCCCGCTCGGCGGCCGGGCATGCGGTCTGGGGGCCGGTCCCGGCCGCCGGCGGCTCGGGCCGCGCACGCAAGCGTTCCCATGACTTCACCGCAGGTGTGATCAGCTCACTGCCGAACGTGCCCGCACGTCGCTTCGGAGCGCTGACGGTGGGCGTGAACGGCATGGACGTTCCCGCATGCGACTGTGCCCGCCTTCGAGATGGCACCGGATGGGCTGAGCGACAACTTTCGAATGGCCGGCGACGGCTGGCGGCGACGTCGATTCCGACAACTTCAGCAGGAGCGGCCCAGAGTTCCATCGGGAAGGCAAAGAATGGGCGTGCCGTCCAATGAGCTGACCATTTCGATGGACTTGACGCTGACGGTGCGAATCCATCGCCATCTTGCTGGTTTGAGCGTTCGGAGTTTAATCATCTTCCGCGTCAACAACCGCTCGACATTTTGCGATGGACACAGCGCACCTCTTCGAGGCGGCGGGCCCGTCCGAGCAGAGGTAGTCATTTCCTTCTACCGATCGGGGCCGATGGGAGCTCCGCCGACCCCGATCGGGTGTCGCGCACAGGCATTGGTGCGTCGCTGCCGGCCGCGGGCATTCTGTCGTCCCGGCGGACGCCGTCGGCCGCACTGGTCGTCGCCCGGTCAGGGGCTGTGCCGGCCGACGGACCAGTGCCCACGCACCACGAGGCGCTACTAGAAGGACAGGTTCTTTTGGTCCTGTATCACCCGGCCGGCGACGTAGAGGTCCCCGTTGGAGTCCAGGATCGCGATGATCTTCTTGCTCGACCCGTGGTGGGTCGTGAAGTAAATCTTGTCCGCCTCTTGGCTGGTGGAATGGTTCGTGTTCACCGAAAGCTCGATGCTCACCGGCGAGCTTATGAGCACGTCCTTCTTCGGAGAGGTCGGGTAGACCCGGTTCTGGACCAGCTTGATTCGGCCGTGAGTGTCACTGCCTTCAAGCCAGTCAGTGGCCAGCCCGAGGTCAACTTCCGGCATGTCGACTCCTTTCATTTCTCCCGGTTCGGGAGCGGCGCACCCCCCTTTGGACCGCGCCATAGCGAAGGATATGCGGCCCTTAAGAGATTTTCTATAGTTTTTTCCGGGCATTTCCTGAATATAAGAATTGGCTACTTTATATAAATTTGAGCGCTAAATTCCCTTATCTATTATTTGTCCGTATGGGATTAGCGGGGCAAGGCGTCGAGCGCGGAGTCGAGATGCCTCCGGCGGCGGCACTCCGGGTCGTGGCCGGCGCCCCACCCGCCGGACAGGAAGTCCACCCACGCCAGGCCCCGCCCGCCGAGGCTCTCAGCACAGCGGGACGCACTTGGGGAACGTTGACCGTGGAGCCCTTGTCCATCACCTCGAACGCCTCATGGACGGCTTCCCGGCTCACCGCGCCGCCGCCTTGCGGATCGTCTGCGCCGTCAGATGCGGCTCCTCGGTCGGCGGAAGCTCAAGCCGCGTCGCCACCCCAGCCCGCGCAGGTCCCACGCCGGCCGGACGAGATGGATGTACCGGTCTTCCTGCAACGCCCCAGTCACGGCCGCGGACTCCGGCGTCGCCTCCTCGGCCACCGGCGCGATGGGGCAGACGCCGCAACAGCCGCCGGTCAAGCACGTGCAGCGGCTCAACCAGATCCGCCGGGCCGTCCACGACTACGGAGCGTCACCTCACATGAGGTGATCAAATGTTGTTTAAGAGTAATTTCAGGCGATCAATACCGTTCGGGTAACAAAACGATCTTTGCCTTACATCGTCCGAGCGCCCTTTGCCACCCTTGCCGTCGTACGGCCTATGCCCCCCTTCCGTACCCCAAGGAGACCAGTGGTGGCTGGCAACCTCGCATCGCTCGGACCGGTCCACAACGCCTTCGAGCAGCAGGCGCGACGCACTCCCCATCGCACGGCGGTCATCGCCGGCACGACCCGCACGACCTACGCGGACCTGAACGTCCAGGCCAACCGGATAGCCCACGAGCTCGTCGCCCGGGGGGTACGGCGGGGCTCGACCGTCGGCGTGTGCCTGAACCGCGACGAGACGCTGATCGCGGCGCTCCTGGGCGTCTGGAAGACCGGCGCCGCCTACGTGCCGCTGGACCCGACCTACCCGGCCGACCGGCTGGAGTTCATCGCCGAGGACGCCGGGGTGTCACACACGGTGACCTCCGCGGCGCTGGCGGAGCGGCTGCCGGGTAGTGGACTCATCCTGGTGGACGCGCTCGGCGACCGCCCGGACGGCGACCCGGGCCTGCCGAGCGACCCGGCCGACCTGGCCTACGTCATGTACACCTCCGGCTCGACCGGGCGCCCCAAGGGCGTCGTGATCGAACACCGCAACGTGATGACACTGCTGCGCTGGGACGCCGACCACTTCACCGCCGAGGAGCTGGCCGGGTTCCTCGCCTCGACCTCGGTCTGCTTCGACCCGTCCGTCCCCCAGCTCTATCTCCCCCTGCTGCTGGGCGGCACGGTGATCATGGCGGAGAACCCCCTCGCGCTGCACACCCTGCCCGCCAGGGACGAGGTCACGATGGTCAGCGCGGCGGCCTCGGCGCTGACCGCGCTGCTGCGGGAGCCGCTGCCCCCAGGGGTGCGCACGGTGCTCTCCAGCGGCGAGCCGGTGAGCCGGGCGCTGGCCGACCGCGTCTTCGCCAACCCCGGCGTGCGACGCATGGTGAACCTGTACGGGCCCACCGAGTGCACCGTGCACTGCTGCGCGCACGAGATCTCCAGGGACGAGACGGGCGAGCCGCCGATCGGCACGCCGTACGCCTGGTCGGAGCTGTCGGTGCGCGGCTCCGGCGGCGAGGCGCTCGGCGACGGCGAGCTCGGCGAGCTGTGGGTGGCCGGTCCGCTGGTCGGCCGGGGCTACCTGAACCGGCCCGAGCTGACCGCCGAGCGGTTCGTGACCGACGCCGCGGGCGTGCGCCACTACCGCACCGGCGACCTGGTCCGCAGAGCGGGCGGGACCTACTTCTACGAGGGGCGGATCGACGACCAGGTGAAGGTCGCGGGCTTCCGCGTCGAGCTGGGCGAGGTGCAGGGCAGGCTGGTGCGCCACCCGCTGGTGAACCACGCCGTCGTGCTCGCCCCCGTCGACGGGGAGGGCACCCGGCGGCTGGTCGCCTACGTCGAACCGGCCGGTCCCGGCCTCGACGGCGGGCGGTTGCGGTCCTGGCTGCGCGACTGGCTGCCCGACTACATGATCCCCTCCAGGATCGTGTTCCTCGACGCCATCCCGGTGGGCCCCACGGGGAAGGCCGACCGCTCCCGGCTGCCCGCGGTGGCGTTCTCCTCCGCCCCGGGCTCCGTCGCCGCCACTGGCGCGGCCGGGACCGGGTACGTCGCCCCCCGCGACGAGACCGAGCGGCGGCTGGCCGCCATCACTTCCGAGGTGCTCGGCACCGAGCGGGTCGGCGTCCACGACCACTTCCTCGACCTGGGCGGGCACTCCCTGGCCGCCGCCAAGATCTGCGCCAGGATCGAGCACGCGCTCGGGGTCCACGTCCCGCTGACGACGCTCCTGGCGCGGCCCACGGTCGCCGAGCTGGCGTCGTACGTCGCCGAGGCCGCCCCGTCCGCCGTGACGCCGCTGGTCCGCCACGCCGGGCGGACCGGCTATCCGCTGACCGCCGCCCATCGCGGCATGTGCCTGCTGCGCGAGGTCAGCCACAACCCCGGCGCCACCGCCATCGCCTTCCGGCTCGGACTGCGCGGCCTCACCTCGGCGGAGCCGCTGCGAGCCGCGCTGGACGCGATCGTGCGCCGCCACGAGGCGCTGCGCACCGTCGTCGTGGACGGCGTGACCATCGAGGTCGGGCCGCCGGTGCCGGTGCCGCTGGAGGAGCACCGCCCGGCCTCGGAGCAGGAGGCCGACGCGCTGCGACGGGCCGCGGTCGCCCACGACTTCGACATCTCCCGCGAGTCGCCGCTGCTGCGGGCCACCCTCCTGTGGTCGGGGCCGGACAGCGCGGAGCTGGTGCTCCTCACCGACCACACCGCCTTCGACGGCTGGTCGCTGGGGATCGTCATGCGGGAGCTCCTCGACGGGCTCACCCGCCCCGGCGACATCCCGGAGCCGCCGTTCCAGATCGGCGACGTGGCGCTGCGCGAGCAGGCGACCGGCGGGAGCACCGAGGCGCTGCGGGCCTTCTGGGCCGAGGAGCTCGCCGGGGCGGTCCCGCCGTACGAGCTGCTGCCCCGCCCCGACGGCCGCCCCAGCCGGCTGCGCGGCGAGCGCCTGGTGCGCCGGATCACCCCGGCGACGACCGCGCAGGCCGGCGAGCTGGCGGCCGGCTGCGGCGCCACCCCGTTCGCCGTCTACCTGACCGTGCTCGGCATGCTGGTCGCCGGGCTGACCGATCGGCGGGACGTCGTCCTGGGCGCCGCCGTGGCCGACCGCGCCGACCCCGGCCTGGAGGCCGTGGTCGGCATGCTGGTCGACGTGCTGCCGGTACGGCTGCGCCTGGAGGACGGGCTGTCGCTGCGTGAGGCCGTACGGCACGCGGGGGCCGTGACCGCCCGCGCGATGGACCACCGCGCGCTGTCCGCGTGGGAACGGGCCGAGGTCAGCGGGGTCGAGCGCCCGCCCGGCGCGGTGCTGACGCCCGTCACGCTCTCGATCCAGCCGCCCGCGGTCCCCGTCCGTCTGGAACACGGGGGCGTGGGCGTGGACCTGGTCGGCGAGCTGGACGCGGGCAGCGCCCAGGCGCCGCTGATCGTCTACCTCAACGACACGGCGGCCGGGCCCGAGCTCCAGGTCGAGTACGACGTGGAGCACCTGGACCGCTCCGGCGCCGAGATCCTCACCGACCGGCTGGTCCGCCTGCTGGCGGACGCGCTGGCCCACCCCGACCGGCCGCTGTCGGCGTTCGAGGTGGTCGGCGCCGAGGAGCGGGCGGCGCTGCTGGCCGCGGGGACCGGCGCGCCGCTGCCCGCGGACGCGCCGCGGACCGTGGTGGAGGCGGTGCTGGAGCGGGCCGCACGGCACCCGCACGCCCCGGCGGTCGTCGACGCCGACGGCGTCCTCAGCTACGGCGAGCTGGCCGACCGGTCGCGCCGGGTGGCCGCGGCGCTGGGCCCGGCGGCCGCGGGCGCCTGCGTGGGCGTGTGCCTGCCCCGCGACCGGCACCTGCCCGCGGCGCTGCTGGGCGTGCTGCTCGCCGGTGCCGCCTACGTCCCGCTCGACCCCGGCCACCCGCTCCAGCGGCTCCGCCACCAGGTCGACGACTCCGGCACCAAGATGATCGTCGCGGCGGGCGAGGGGCTGGCGGTGGCCGAGCGGCTGGGCGGCACCGTCGTCGACCTGGCCGGGCCGTCCACGGCGGGGGTGGCGCCGGACGGGGTGAACGCCGGCGGTCCCTCCCGGGTGGAGCCCGGCGACCTCGCCTACGTCCTCTACACCTCCGGCTCCACCGGGAACCCCAAGGGCGTCGAGGTCACCCACGCCAACCTCGCCGCGTTCGTCTCCTCGATGACGCTCGCCCCGGGGATCCGGCCCGGCGACGTGATGCTCGGCCTGACGCCGTTCTCGTTCGACGTGTTCGGCTTCGACCTGTGGGTGAGCCTCTGCCACGGCCTGCGGCTGGAGCTGCTGGGCCGGGACGACGCGCTCGACGGGCGGGCCGTCGCGCGGCGGATCGAGGAGGCGGGGGTCACGCTGATGACCGCGACCCCGACGGCGCTGCGCATGCTGGTCGCCTCCGGCTGGCGCGGCGGGGACGTGCGCGTGGTCAGCATCGGCGAGGTGCTCGACGCCGCCCTCGCCGGTGACCTGCTGGAGCGGGTCGCCGAGCTGTGGAACGCCTACGGTCCCACCGAGACCACGATCTACTCCACCATGGTCCGGGTCACCGCCCCGGCCGGCGACCCGGTGTCGATCGGCGTCCCGCTGGCCGGGGAGCGGGCCTACGTGCTCGACCGGGCGGGCCGCGTGCTGCCCGCCGGGACGCCCGGTGAGCTGTGGATCGGCGGCGCCGGCGTGGCCAGGGGGTACCGGGGCCGGCCGGAGCTGACCGCCGCGGCCTTCACCGAGGACCCGCTGGGCGGGCGCCGCTACCGCACCGGCGACCTGGCCCGCTGGCGGCCCGACGGCACGCTCGACTTCCTGGGCCGCCGGGACCGGCAGGTGAAGGTCCGCGGCCACCGGATCGAGCTGGGCGAGATCGAGACCGTGCTCCGCGAGAGCGTCGCCGACGCGGCCGTGACCGTGCACGGCGGCGACCACCTGGTCGGCTATCTCGCCGCGCCGCCGGGGACCGACACCGGCGAACTGGAGCGGCGCCTGGGCTCCCGGCTCCCCGACTACATGGTCCCCCGCCGCTGGGTGCTCCTGGACGCGCTGCCCGTCACGGCCTCCGGCAAGGTGGACCGCACCGCCCTGCCCGAACCCGGTGACGCGGCCACCCGGGTGCCGCCGAGCACCGAGGCCGAGCTGCTGGTCGCCGAGGTGTGGGCCGCCGTGCTGGACCGCTCCGACCTCGGCGCGCACGACGACTTCTTCGCCCTCGGCGGTCACTCCGCGACCGCCGCCCTCGTGACGGCCCGGCTGAGCGACGCCCTGGACCTGCGGGTGCCGGTGCGCCTGCTGTTCGAACGGCGGACGCTGGCCGACTACGCCGCGCGGCTGGAGGCCCTGCTGCTGGACGACCTGGAGGAGGACTCATGACCGTCAGTGACGAGCGCCGCAGCGCCCTCACGGCGCGGCTGTCGGCGGCGCGCCGCGCCGCCGCCCAGGCCGCCCCGGCGATCCCCGCCAGGGAGCCGGCAGGTGGCCCCGCTCCCCTGTCCCCGGCCCAGGCCCGGCTGTGGTTCCTCGCCCAGCTCGACGACCTGGCCGCCTACAACGTGCCCGCCGTCGTACGGCTGCGCGGCCCGCTGGACGTCGCCGCGCTGCTGGGCGCCGTGCGCGACCTCGCCGACCGGCACGAGGTGCTGCGCAGCCTGGTCACCGACGAGGGCGCCACCCCGGTCGACGCCGGCCGGGTCCCGATCGCGGTCGAGGACCTCGACGACCACGATCTGCTGGAGGAGCGGCTGCGGGAGGAGGTCGCCCGCCCGTTCGCGCTGGACTCCGAGCCGCCCACCCGCGCCCTGCTGCTCCGCCTCACCGGCGCCGACGAGCACGTCCTGGCGCTGACGGTGCACCACATCGCCTTCGACGCCCAGTCGCGGAACCTGGCGCTGGCCGAGCTGGCCGCCCTGTACGCGGCACGGCTCGGCCTGGCCGAGCCGCCGGCGGCGCCGCAGGTGCGCTACGCCGACTACGCGGCCTGGCTGGCCGGGCAGCCGGAGGGCGACCTCGCCTGGTGGACCGGACGGCTGGCCGGGCTCGAACCCGTCCTGGACCTGCCCGTGGACCGGGCCCGGCCGTCGGTCGCCGACTGGTCCGGCGCCGCCGTCCCGGTGCGGCTGACGCGCGCGCTGACCGCCAGGGTCCGCGAGGCCGCCGCCGAGACCGGCTGCACGCCGTTCATGGTGCTGCTGGCCGCCTGGCAGGAGCTGCTGGGCCGTACCTGCGGCACCGACGACGTGCCGGTCGGCGTGCCCGAGGCGGGGCGGCTCCACCCCGACACCGCGCGCATGCTCGGCTGCTTCGTCAACACGCTCGTCCTGCGCGGCGACAGGTCCGGCGAGCCGACCGGCCGCGAGCTGCTGGCCCGGACCAAGGACGCCGTGCTGGACGCCCTCACCCACCGCGACGTGCCCTTCGAGCGGATCGTGGAGCACCTGCACCCCGAGCGCAGCCTCGCCACCACGCCGATCTTCCAGGCGCTGCTCAACGTCCTGGACGACCGCCCCCAGGTGCTGGACTTCCCCGGCCTCACCGCGGAGCAGGCGCCGCCTCCGCCGCGCACCACCAAATACGACCTCAACCTCGCCTTCGTCAACGAGGGCGAGGAGTACGACGGTGAGCTGACCTACCGCACCGACCTGTTCGACGAGGCGACCGCGCGGCGCATGACCGGCTGGTACCTGAACCTGCTGGAAGGCATGCTCGCCGACCTGGACACGCCCGCGGCGGCCGTGCCGCTGGAACCGGTGTCCGGGCCCACCGTCGCGGGCGCGCGGACGAGGATGGACCTGACCCGGCCGCTGCACGCGGTGGTCGGCGACTGGGCGCGGCGCACGCCGGAGGCGACCGCCGTGGTGGACGCCTCCGGATCGCTCACCTACGGCGAGGTGGACCGGCTGGCCGACCGTCTGGCACGCCACCTGGCCGCGGCCGGGGTGCGGCCGGACGAGCCGGTCGGCGTGCTGGTCGACCGCCGCTCCGTGCTGGTCCCCGCGCTCCTCGGCGTGCTGCGGGCGGGCGGGGCCTACATGCCGATGGAGCCCGCCTACCCCGACGACCGCCTCGCCTACATGCTGGAGACGGCCGGCGCGCGCGTCGTGCTGGCCGACCGCGAGCACGCCGGCCGGGTCCCCGGCACGCTGGTCCTGCCCGACCTGCTGGCCGCCGGGCCCGACGAGCCCGTGGAGGTCGACGTCACCCCCGGCCACCTCGCGCACGTGATCTTCACCTCCGGCTCCACCGGGCGGCCCAAGGGCGCCGCGATCGAGCACCGGTCGGCGCTGCACTACCTGCACGGCCTGGCCGAGCTGGTGCCCGAGGGCTGCTCCTCCTACGGCGTGGTCTCCACGATCGCCTCCGACCTGGTGCTGACCTGCCTGTACGGCGCGCTCGTCCGGGGCGCCGCGGTCCATCTCGTGGACCAGGACGCCGCCACCGACCCGGAGGCGTACGCCGCCTACCTGGCGGCGCATCCCGTCGACGTGATCAAGATGGTGCCCAGCCATCTGGAGCTGCTGGCCGCCCACGGCGACCTGGCCCGGATGCTGCCGCGCCGGCTGCTGATCCTCGCCGGCGAGGCGACGTCGTGGGAGCTGGCCGAGCGCGTCCGGGCGGCCGGTCCCGACCTGGAGGTGCAGATCCACTGCGGGCCGACGGAGACCACGGTCTCGGTGCTCGGCGGCCGGGTGCCCGACCCGCCGTCGGGGTCGGGGTCGGTCCCGCTGGGCCGCCCGCTGGCCGGCGTCGACTGCTACGTCGTCGACGCCGCGGGCCGTCCGCTGCCCGCCGGGGTGCCGGGCGAGCTGTGGGTGGCCGGTCCCAGCCTGGCCCGCGGCTACCTGAACCGCCCCGACCTGACCGCCGAGCGGTTCGTCCCCGACCCGGTGACCGGGGCCGACCGCTGCTACCGGACCGGCGACCGGGTCCGGCTCAACTCCGCCGGGCTGGTGGAGTTCCTCGGCCGGGTCGACGACCAGGTCAAGATCAGGGGTTTCCGGGTTGAGCTGGGCGAGGTGAAGGCCGCGCTGCAGGAGCAGCCCGGGGTCGCCGAGGCCGCGGTGCTGCCGGTCGGCGAGGGCCGCTCCCGGCGGCTGGCCGCCTGGGTCGCGCCCGCCTCGGTGGACCTCGCCGTGATCCGGGCGGGGCTGCGTGAGCGGCTGCCCGACTACATGGTCCCGCCCGCGATCGTCGTCCTCGACGAGCTGCCGCTCACCCCGCTGGGCAAGGTCGACCGGGCCCGCCTGCCGATCCCCGAGGCGGCGCCCGCCGCGGAGCGGGTCGCGCCGAGCACGCCGACCGAGGTGCGCATCGCGGCGGTGTGGGCGGACATCCTGGACGTCGAGGTCGGCGTCGACGACGACTTCTTCGCACTGGGCGGCGACTCCTTCCGCGCGGTCCGGGCGGTCCGGGAGATCGACCCGTCGCTGCGGGTGATCGACCTGTTCACCCGGCCCACGGTCCGCGAGCTGGCCGCTCACCTCGACGGCGGCGCCGAGGCCCCGGCCGGGCTGCTGCACCGGCTGGCCGGTCCGCGCACGGCGAGCCGTACCGTCGTCTGCCTGCCCTACGGCGGCGGCTCGGCCGCCGCCTACCAGCCGCTCGCCGCCGCGCTGACCCGCTCCTCTCCCACCACTGCGGTGCTCGCCGTCGAGCTGCCCGGGCACGACCCGGCGCGGCCCGACGAGGCCATGCTGCCGATGCCGGAGCTCGTCGGCCGGATCGTGGCCGAGCTGGCCGAGCTGCCCGGGGGACCCGGCCCGATCGCGCTGTACGGGCACTGCGTCGGCTCGGCCGCCGCGACCGAGCTGGCGCTGCGGCTGGAGGCGTCCGGGACTCCGGTCGCCGGCGTCTTCGTCGGCGGCAGCTTCCCCGACGCTCGGCTGCCCGGACGGCTGTCGGCCTGGTGGAACCGGAGGTTCCCCGCCCATCGCTGGGCCTCCGACCGCACCCAGCGCGACTTCCTGCGCACGCTGGGCGCCCTGGACGAGGACTTCGGCGACACCGGGACCATGCTGCGCGGCCTGCGGCACGACGTCGAGGAGGCGCAGGCGTGGTTCAGCCGCCACCTCGACACCCCCGTCGGCGAGGAGCGCAGGCTCGCGGCGCCGCTGCTGTGCGTGATCGGCGAGCGGGACCGCGCGACCGAGCTCTACCAGGAGCGCTACCGGGAGTGGGGGGCGTTCGCCGACCGGGTGGGGCTGGCCACGATCCCCCGGGCCGGTCACTACTTCATCAAGCACCAGGCCGAGCCCCTGGCCCGGCACATCTCCGAGCACCTGGACCGCTGGGCCGGCGGCGACCTGCCCGAGCCGGTCGGGGAGGTCGAGGTCGCGGGCCGGAGCGCCCGCCGGGACCTGCGCCGCTTCTACACCGTCGCGGCCGGGCAGACCGTGTCGCTGCTCGGTGCCGCGCTGACCTCCTTCGCGCTGGGCGTGTGGGCCTACCAGGAGAGCGGCCGGGTGCTGGACTACGCCCTGGTCAGCATGCTCGCGCTGCTGCCGTCGCTGCTGGCGGCGCCGCTGGGCGGCGCGGTCGCCGACCGGGTGGACCGCAGGCGGGTCATGCTGGTGTGCGACGGCGTCTCCGCCGCGGCCACCGCGGCCCTGGTGATCCTGCTGTGGCTGGGGCGGCTGGAGGTCTGGCAGGTCGGGATCATCGCCGGGTTGCTGTCGCTGGTGACGGCCTTCCACCGGCCCGCCTATCTGGCGGCGGTGGCGCAGCTGGTGCCCAAGCCGTACCTCATGCAGGCCAACGCGGTGGCGAACCTCGGCACCGGTCTGGGCATGCTCATCGGCCCGCTGGGCGGCGCCGCGCTCATCGCGCTGGTCGGGCTGCACGGCGTGGTGGCCGTGGATGTCGTCACGTTCCTCGCCGGGCTCGGCACGCTGCTGCTGGTCCGCTTCCCCGACCGGCTGTTCCACCGCCTGGAGGAGTCCTTCGGGCAGGCCATCGTCGGCGGCTGGCGCTTCCTCGTACGGCGCCGCCCCCTGATGATCATGATCGGGTTCTTCGTCGTGATGAACTACCTGAACATGCTCGCCCTGGCCGTGACCGTGCCCGCGGTGCTGTCGTTCGGCGACGTCGCGGGCGTGGGCGCGGTGACCGCGATGCAGGGCGTGGGCGCGGTGCTCGGCTCGCTGGTCATGGTGTTCTGGGGTGGCACCGAGCGTCGCGCGATCGGCATGGTCGGCTTCGTGATCGGTTTCGGGGCCGGGGTGCTGCTGGTCGGGCTGCGGCCCTCGCTGGCGCTGGCGGCCTTCGGCGGGCTGATGTCGTGGGTGTTCCTCACCGTGCTGAACGCGCACTGGCTGGCGCTCATCCAGCTCAAGGTCGGCCTGGAGCTACAGGGCCGGGTGCTGGCCACCAACCAGATGCTGGCGGTGTCGATGACGCCGCTGGCGTTCCTCACCGCGCCGTGGCTGGCCGACGACGTCTTCGGCCCGCTGCTCGTCCCGGGCGGCGCCCTGGCGGACACGCTCGTCGGTGACGTCGTCGGGGTGGGGCCGGGGCGCGGTGTCGGGCTGCTGCTGACCGTCTGCGGTGCGCTGCTGATGCTCTGGGGCGCGCTGGGGCTGTGGTACCGGCCGCTGCGCCGGATGGAGGACGCGCTGCCCGACGCGGTGGCGGGCGCCGAGATCGCCGATGACCTGGACTCGGTCCAGGTCGAGGCGGACGCCGTCCTGCTGGAGGGCGCCGGCCGGAGCGGGTGAGGGCCTTGCGCCCCGCCCGCCGCTCACCACTGTCCGCCGGCCCGTCCAGGCCATACGGTGGCGGCCGTCAGGCGTAGGGGCGGCGGCCGTCAGGGGGCGACCAGCTTCGCCAGGCCCGGGTAGTCGGTGACGATGCCGTCGTCGAAGGCGAGGTCGGCGCTGAAGCCCTCGCTCTCGTAGCGCACCGCGCCGGGGGTGAGGTGGGTGTAGCGCTGAGGGTGGCGGACCACGTGCAGGTGCGGGACCCGGACCCAGGCCATGACGAAGTCGATCCGCCCCTCGCACTCGTCGAGGCCGTGCCGGAGCACCGGCATGGTGTTGGTCAGCGGGGAGAGCCCCAGGTCGCAGTCGAGCGCGTCGTTCAGGACGTTCATGTCCCCGCCGGGCGGCGGCCCGTCGAGACGGCCCTCCCCCTTCGTCTCGCACGACCAGGCGCCGTGGGCCGAGCGGCGCAGGTCGAGCGCCCGGTACCAGCCCGCGCCGTGGGCCCGTACCGACAGCAGCTCGGTGACGTATCCGGGGAGGGTCCGCAGAGTGTATTCCAGCCGGTAGGGCACGGGATCCGTCCCGATCGCCACGCCGACCGCCGTCAACTCCGCCCCCAGGCCGACCTCCGCATATTCGGCGCCCCCGTCCTTCATCCACACGAGCCCGCGCATCCCTCTCCCCCTTCACCCGCCCCTTCCCCCCGCGCGAGGCGGCCGGCGGCACCGACGTACCCCGGGGAGGGGCGCGTGAACCGCGCGCGCGGCCCCGGAGGGGGGACCGGCGGTCGCGGCCTGCCCTCGTGCCGGTCTCCGGGCACCCGGCACCCCGGCCGGCCGGTGTGAGGCCCGCTCGGGGGCGTCACGCACCTGCCGGTACGGCGTCGGCGAGTGCCTGGAACAGGCGGGACGGGTCCTCGGCGATCCGGTTGCAGACGTAGAGCCACCACTCGGTGCCAAAGATGACGTACTCGCGGACCGGGTAGCCGCGTGACTGCGCGGAGCGCAGCTGCTCGGGGCCGAGACCGAGCAGCGTCTCGAACTCGA
Organism: Streptosporangium sp. NPDC048886; assembly: GCF_055586905.1. Classification (NCBI taxonomy): domain Bacteria; kingdom Bacillati; phylum Actinomycetota; class Actinomycetes; order Streptosporangiales; family Streptosporangiaceae; genus Streptosporangium; species Streptosporangium sp. NPDC048886. The sequence goes on along the minus strand of NZ_JBVJHH010000058.1, from coordinate 24,421 downwards.
AGCGCTCCGCCTCCCGCCGCGCACCGGCCAGGTGGCCGTGGAGCTCGTCGAGGATGTCCTGGTCGTGGGTGGCGATGGAGCAGGCGTGGCCGCTGTCGAGCAGCGTCCTCGCGTAGCGGAGGTAGGCCGTCCGGAGGTCGGCCCCGCCGCGCGGGTAGGCGACGGACTCGGGTTCGAGGAAGGCCCCCTTCACCAGGCGGATGCGCCCGGGGCGTTCCAGCAGGCGGGGAAGGTCCTCGGCGGTCCGGTGCAGCCGGGCCTGAACCGTGATGCCGACGTGGTCGAACCGCTCGCACAGCCGCCCGTGGGTCCACAGGATGAGGTCGGTCCGGTCCGACCCCTCCATGGAGATCATCATCTCCTGGCCGGCGCCCGCCGCCGCCTCGGCGACGCGGACGGCGTTGGCCAGGCCCAGCTCGGCGTCGACCACCGAGCCGATGTGGGAAAGGTCGAGCGAGATCGAACAGTTCAGCCCCTGTTCGGCGACCTGCCCGGCGAGGGCGACGAACACCTCCGTCTCCGCCACGGCCCGCGCGGCGTCCCGGCAGCTCTCGCCCGTGTATTCGACCGAGGCGGCCTGTCCCCTGGCGTTGATCTCACGGACCTGCCCGAGCGCCTCCTGCGGGGTCTCCCCGCCGATGTAGCGTCCGGCGACCCGCCGGGCGACGGAGAGCAGCGCGGGGTCGGCCGCGATCCGCCATTTGAGGGCTTCGTCCAGCGCCAGGGCACGCAGCGTCTCGGCCGCGAGCTCCTCGAGTCGCCGGGACCCGATCGTCGATGAGGTCATGGTCATCTCCTTCGTCAGCCCCGGACTCTATCACCAGCGAATATTGTTTTTACAGATTCGCCAAAGGGCGCCCTCCCGCTGGACGATTGAGTCCAAGCAGCCTCACCTCACTTCCCCAGGCCGGCGCGACGGGCGCGGACCACCGCCTGGGTACGGTCGGCCACCTGCAGCTTCGCGAATATCGAGGTGAGGTGGTTCTTGACGGTCTTCTGGCTGAGGAAGAGCCGCCGGGCGATCTCGGCGTTGCTCTTCCCCGAGGCGAGCAGGTCGAGGATCTCCCGCTCCCGCTGGGTCAGCTCCGGGAAAGGGCCGCTCTCCGGGCCTGTGGTGAGGAAGCGCCGGATGCGGCGGGCCACCGCCGGGCCGTACACCGCCTCTCCCCTGGCGACGGCCCGGACGGCGGCGATGAAGTCGTTCCCGTCCGCGCCCTTGAGGACATAGCCCCGAGCTCCGGCGCGCAACGCGGCGAAGACCGACGCGTCGTCCTCGCTCATCGTCAGCACGAGCACGCCGAGATCGGGCCGCCGGTCGATCAGCGTCCGGGTCGCCTCGATCCCCGTGACCCCCGGCATCACCAGGTCCATCACGACGACGTCCGGGCTCAGCGACAGGGCGAGCGCGATCGCCTCCTCGCCGTCCCCCGCCTCGCCCACCACCTCGGCCCCGCCGACCTGCTCCAGCAGCGCCCTCAGGCCGTGCCGGAGCAGCGGGTGGTCGTCCACGAGCAGCACGCGGATCGGTTCACCGATCGGCTCGGAGCTCACGGGTTCACCGACCGGCATGAAGCTCATAGGGGAAGCACCGCCTCAACGATCGTGCCCTTTCCCTGGCTGGACGTCCTTCGCAACAGGCCGCCGAGCTCGGCGGCACGCTCCCGCATACTGCCCGATCCCACTCCCTCGACGACAGGGTCGGGCAGGCCGCGGCCGTCGTCGCGGATCTCGAGGAACAGCCGCTCCGGCTCGGCTCTCACCGTGATCTCCACGTTCGACGCGTCCGCGTGCCGGAGCGCATTTGCCAGAGCTTCCTGGCTGATCCGGTACGCGGCCACCTCCACCGCCGCCGGGAGGGCCGGGAACGGCAGCGGAGCCCTGACAGCGACCGCCGGACCGCCGCCGGGGTCTGGGGCCATGTCCAGGACGAGGTCCTCCAGGGCGCCGTCCAGGCCGAGTTCGTCCAGCGCCGGGGGCCGCAGATCATGCACGGTCCGGCGGATGTCGCCGACGAGCTCGTCGGTGAGCTGCCGTACTTCCCGGAGTTGGTCGCGCAGGCCGGCCGGCGCCACGGCCCGGATCAGATCCAGCCGGACGCAGATGGTGGCCAGGCCGGGGCCGAGGCCGTCGTGCAGGTCGCGGCGGAGACGGCGGCGCTCCTCCTCGCGCGCGATGACCAGTCGCTCGCGCGAGGACTGAACCTCCCGGGCCAGGCGTACCGCGGCGAGAGCCACCGCCAGGTGCCGGGCGAGATCGTCGAGTACGGCCAGGTCCAGCCTGGACAGGTCCTCACCCGGCGAGCGCGGGGCGGCGCGCAGTTCCCCTTCCCGCTGACCGCCGCTCAGCAGCGGCAACCGTACCCCGTGTCCGGGGACGCCGCCGACGACGGAGACGGGCGTGCCGTCGGCGTCGAGCACGGCGACCGAGGGAAGCCGGAGCGTGTGCGCCACGGTCTCCGCGGCGCCGTCGAGGAGCCGCGTCGGATCGGCCGACACCTCCAGCCGCTGGCCGAGCCGGGACAGCGCCGCTGCGGGGTCGCCCCGGTTGCCGAAGAGCAGACGGGCCACCGCTCGCTGTACCGCATCGCGGACCGGCGCGAACGCCACCGCCACCACAGCGGTGCCCAGGAGAGGTTCCAGCACTCCGCCGTCCTGCCGCAGCAGCGTGTCGAACGTGGTGACCGTCGCCAGGTAGGCGCCGAGCAGCAGGCACGTGACCGCGACGTAGACGACGGTACGCCGGATCAGCACCTCGATGTCGAACAGCCGGTAGCGGAAGATCGCGACCGCCGTCGCGGCGGGGAGCAGCGGCAGGGTCGCCGCCTGAAGCCACGCCCCGAGCAGCGGCAGGCCTTCCGGCGGTGCCGCGTCGACGATCGAGGCGAGCGCGATGGTGACGGCCGAGGCCAGTACGGGCAGGAGCCGGCGCCGGTCCTGGGCGGAGCGGACCCGCATGGCCACCGCGACCACGCCGGCGACGGACATCGCGACGATCACGGCGCCGAAGGAGGCCGCGACGACGTCCGTCGGCACGGAACCGAGCGGGTTGGGCTCCTCGGTGCCCCAGACCCAGATCCGGTCCCGGAACATCAGCATGACCTGGAGCACGACGGTCATCAGGACCAGCGTCCCGATCACCCACCGCCACCGCCGGGACGGCAGCCGGCCGTCGGGCAGCACCATCGGCAGCAAGAAGAGCGGCCCGAACCCGGTGAAGAACACCCAGTTCACCACCCAGGCCGCGAAACCGGCCCCGGGCCACCCGTGCGCCTCGCCGTACACGGCATAGCCGCCCGCCAGCGCCTGCATCGCCAGCCCGGCACCGCTGAGGCAGAACAGCCAGCCGAGCACGTTCCGCGGTCTGCGCGTGACGATCAGCGCCCCGACGAGGGGAAAGGTCAGGCCGACCACGGCGTCGAGCACCAGGTAGGTGACATCCGGGACGGGAACCGCGGTGGTCAGGACAGCACCGGCCAGGATGGCCGCCGACGAGGCACCCGGGATCAGCCACGGCCATCGATAAGTACGCACTCGCACATGGTGAAATATCCCATGTCACCTGGACAATGACTGCGGGACCATGACGGGACCGCAGGTCCAGGAGATCGGGACCACCGGGCGGATGTACTGCCGCCATGCATACGACGACATCTCCTCTACCGGAACGCGATCTGACGCGGCGGCAGCTCACAGTGTTCGCGATCGTGCTGCCCGCGCTCGTGCTCCCGTCCCTGGCCTTCGCCGTGTCCCGGGGGCTCGATCTGAACCGGCTCGACCAGGCGCCGATCGCCGCGCAGATCGCCGTCTTCAGCGGGGGGTTCATGCCGGGCATCGCCGGGCTGGCGGCCTGGCTGGCGGGCGGGCGCGGCCTGCGCGGCTTCGACTGGGGCTTTCGCCGGGCACCCTGGCGGACGATCGGCCTGGCCTGGGCGATACCCGTGCTGGGTGTCGGGCTGGGGTACGGCGTGGCATGGCTGACCGGCGCCGCGCGCTTCGATCCCGGCAACCTGGCCGAGACCACCGGGCTCCATCCCGCCCTGGGCGTCCTGCTCGGGCTGGGTCCCGGCATCGTGCCGTACATACTGCTGTCGTTCGGCGAACAGGTCGGCTGGAGTTCGCTGCTGGCCGTCCGGCTCTCGGCGACCAGGAGCGTCGACGCCGCGGCCCTCATCGTGGGCCTGGCCTGGGGGGTGTCCCACTTCCCGCTGATGCTTTTCGTTCCGGGCGGGATCGAGAAGGGTGTTTCCACGCCGTACGCGCTGGGGTGGTTCATGGTGGAGGCAGTGGCTCTGGCCTATCCGCTGGTGTGGCTGCGGCTGCGCACCGGGAGCATCTGGCCGGTCCTGGTGTTGCACGCCACCCTCAACGCCTCGATCTACTTCGTGGCCGGGGCCATGACCGCCGCCACGCAACACTCCGGCTGGTTCGTCGGGGAGGGAGGCGCGCTGACGTCGAGCTGCACGGCGCTCGTCGTGCTCGCCACCCGGCCCCTGTGGAGGAGGTAGCGGCGGAGTTGCGGATTCCCGGTCCTCGGGCACATGCCCGGCCTCGTCAGGAATCCGGGCCCGCCGCCGACGCGCCCGGACCACTGCGGCCCCCTGCCCCCGCCGACCTGCCGGAGCCCGTAACCAAGCCCCGCTAGGTCAGCCGCCAGATGTGGAGGGCTGGCCCGTCGGCCGGCAGCGTGACGGTGCCGTCGCCCGAAAGGGCCGTCTCCGCTCCGCCGTACACCGGGACGGCCGAACGGGCGGCGAGCGGGAGCCCGGCCGGTGGGCCGCGCGGGCGGCCAGGACCAGCAGGCGCTCGCCCGCGCGCTCCCGGACGTAGGCCACGGCGTCCTCCGAGACGTGCAGCCAGCGCAGGCCGCCGTGGCGCAGGGCGGTCTCGGTGCGGCGCAGCGCGATCAGGTCGCGGTACACGCCGAACGTGCCGTGGTCCCAGCTGTCCGGGCGGCTCCAGGGCATGGTCCGGCGGGAGTCCTCTCCCCAGGCCCCCGCCAGGCCGATCTCGTCACCGGCGAACACCATGGGCGTGCCGGGCAGGGTGAACATCAGTCCGGCAGCGACCTCCACCAGGGCGGGGTCCCCTCCGCAGACCGTGCGGATCCTGGCGGTGTCGTGGGAGCCCAGGATCGACCAGGAGTGCACCAGCGAGCGCCACGACATCAGGCCGGAGAATGCCCGCATCGTCGCCACGGCGTCGCCGCCGCCGACCCTGGGCACCTCCGCCGGGACGCCGAGGAACGGCAGGCGGACCTCGGTGCCCCGCAGCCAGCTCCACACCGGGCGGGTGAATCCGGCGTAGTTCATCGTCCCCTGCCAGCCGCCGACGTCGAGGTCGCCGGTGGCGTCGTGGGCGTGCTCGGCGATGAGCAGCCCGTCCGGACTCTCCTCGGCGATCGCCCGCCGGATGCGCCGGGCCGCCTCGTGGGCGTGGTCGGCCTGGCCGAGCCGGCCGGTCATGTTCGCCACGTCGACGCGCCAGCCGTCCAGGCCGAAGCGGAGCCACCGCCGGACGATCTCCTCCACGGCCTCGGCCAACCGGCCGCTCGACCAGTCGAACTTGGGCAGGGACGGGACGCCCATCCACGCCTCGTAGCCGAGGTCGTCGTCGGTGAAGAAGAACATCTCCCGCTCGGCGGCCCCCTTGTCCCGCACCGCGGCCCGGAACCAGGGGTGGGTGTCGCCGCAGTGGTTCGTCGTGAGATCGCCCAGGATGCGCATGCCCCTGCGGTGCGTCTCGTCGATCAGCGCGCGGTAGGCGGCGTCGCCGCCGAGCAGCGGGTCGACCTCGGCGAAGGAGGAGGCGTTGTAGCGGTGGTTGGAGGCGGCGGGGAAGACCGGCGTCAGGTAGAGGGTGTCGGCGCCGAGGCCGGCGATGTGGTCGAGCCGGGACCGGATGCCGTCTAGGTCACCGCCGAAGACCTGCCGGGGGTGTCGGGCCCGGTCCCGGCGACCGGGTCGTCCCAGCGCCGGGAGATCGCCCACGGCGGCAGCTCGCGCACCGCGCCGGAGGGGGCGAACCGGTCGGGGAAGATCTGGTAGACCACGCTGCCGGCCGCCCGCTCGGGGGGAGCGGCGTGGGTGACGAGCCGGAAGTCGGTGGCGTCCGGCACATCGTGGAGACCAGACCGGAGGCGGTCAGCCAGCGGTGGCCGCCCGGCCCGTCGATGAGGAAGCGGTAGCGGTTCACCGCGGCGCGGGCCACGACGTCGGCCCGCCACCAGATCTCGTCCTCGGTCTCCCGGTCGATCACCGCCGCGGTGAAGTGCGGTTCGCCGTCGGGCGTGGTCCGCAGGTGCACGCCGGAACGCTGGTCCCGCGGGGTGCGGACGAAGACGGTGACCGTCTCACCGGGCTCCGGCGCCTGCGTGCTGACGTGGTCTGGCGAGCCGTCGTGGTGGAATCCTCGATCTATCATGATCAACCTTTCACCGCGCCCGCGGTGAGCCCGTGGACGATGTATCTCTGCAGGAACTGGAAGACGGCGACGGTCGGGACCGCGGTGAGCAGCGTTCCCACGGCGAACATGCCGAAGTTGGCGTTTGAGGAAGACGCTGGCGATGAGGAACTCGTTGATCGTCCCGATGAAGACGAGCAGCGCGCTGATCGACAGGATGGGCGCCGACAGCGGCAGGACCACCTTGCGGAACGCCTGGGTGGGGGTGCAGCCGTCGATGAGCATGGCGTCGTCGAGCTCCCGTGGGATGGTGTCGAAGAAGCCCTTGATGAGCCAGGTGTTCACGCCGACCTGGCCGCCGATGTAGAGCAGGACCACGCCCCAGATGCTGTTGAGCCCGAAGGCGGGCCAGTTGTCGCTGATCACGCTGAAGATGACGTACAGCGGGACGATCGCCAGGAACTGCGGGAACGCCTGGATGACCAGCAGCGCTCCCAGGCCCACGCGGCGACCGGCGAAGCGGAAGCGGCTGAAGGCATAGGCGGAGACCGCCGAGACCGCCACCGACAGGACGGTGGTGAGCGCGGTGATCAGGATGGAGTTGAAATACCACGTCGGGAAGGCCGTGGTCGTGAGCAGGTCCGCGGCGTTGCCGAGACCCGCGCCGCGCGGGAGCAGGGTCGCCGAGCTGAGCGTGCCGAGCGGGTTGAGCGCCGAGGAGACGACGAACAGGACCGGGAAGAGGGCGAAGGCGGTGACCGCGGCCGCCGCCAGGTGCCGCAGCAGCAGTCCGTGTCTCATCGGTCCACCTCCTGGAAGGCCCGGGTGCGCCGGAAGCTGATGATCGAGAGCACCGCCACGATCAGATAGACGTAGATGGACATTGCCGAGGCCAGGCCGTACTGCGCGCCCTGCTGCCCGAAGGCGAGCCGGAAGGTGTATGTGATCAGCAGGTCGGTCGCACCCACCGTCGGGTTGTCGGCGGGGAACGGGCCTCCGGCGGTGACCAGGAAGATGCCGTTGAAGTTGTTGAAGTTGTTGAAGGCGAAGGAGGAGACCAGCAGCGGGGCCAGCGCGAGCATCAGCAGCGGGAGCGTGACCTTCCTGAACCGCTGCCAGGCGGTCGCGCCGTCCACCTGGGCCGCCTCCAGATACTCGGACGGGATGGTCTGCAGTGCCCCTGTGGCGATCAGGAACATGTAGGGGAAGCCCAGCCAGAGCTGGACCAACAGGACCGACAGGCGGGCGGTGAGCGGCGCGCCGAGCCAGTCGACGTCGAGCCCGAGCATCCTGTTGATCAGCCCGAAGTCGGTGTTGAACATGTCCCGCCAGACCAGCAGCATCGCGAACGCGGGCATGGCGTAGGGCAGCACGATCAGGGTCCGGTAGGCCCGTACAGCCCGCATCCGGGGATGGTGCAGCACCAGGGCGACCGCCACCCCGAGCCCGGCGGTCAGCACGACGACGGAGGTGGCGTAGACGAGGTTCCAACCGAAGACGCCCAGGAAGTGCGCGTTGATCCTCGGGTTGGTGAGCGCGGCCGTGAGGTTGGCCAGGCCGACGTCGACCTTCCAGCCCTGTGCCAGCGCCTGCCCGTCGTCGGACACGAAGCGGCCCTGCTCCTCGTCGGCCCGCCAGATCCCGTCCTGACCGGTGACGCAGTCACACCCCGCCTCGTAGGTGAGCGCCGCCGTGCCCCGGTAGGCCCTCGACAGGCCCTGGCTGCGGATCGCCCCTCCCTCGACGGGCACGGCCAGCTCGGTGATCTCCGAGCTGCGGGCGGAGACCTGCGCGGCGGTCAGCGTCGTGTAGCCGCCGGCCGCGGTGACCCGGCCGCCGGCGCCGAGCGTGGCGCCCTCCAGCGGCCGCAGCCCCTCGGCGGTGCCGGCGTAGGCGCGTCCGCCGGCTGCCAGCAGGAAGACCAGCTCGCCGTCCTTCTCGGCCACGGTGAGCCGGAACTCGGCGGAGCCGGGCTGCCGCTTGACGGAGGAGGTCTCGATCGCGCTGATCGCGTCCTGTTTGGTGCCCAGGTGGCCGTCACCGATGTTGGTCAGCGCCAGCGACATCGTGTGCACCACCGGGAACATCTGGAAGGCCAGGACCAGGAGTGTGGTGGGCAGCAGGTATTTGGCGGGCAGCCGTCGCGGCGTCAGGTAGACGAAGAGGCCGGCGGCGGTGACGGCCGCGACGATCCCCGCCCCGGCCCAGTTCGCCGCCGCCACCAGCGGCGCGACGGCCCAGAGCGCGACGGCGGCGATGAGCCCGAGCGCGAGGACCCGGACCGCGATCCCGCCCGCGCTCGCCGGCCACACCCGGGCGGGTACGGTCCGGGCACGCCCCCGGGATCGGGACGGATCGCGCGGCGGCGCGGCGGCGACCGTCGCGTCACCTCCGGTCGCGGAGGGTGTCTCGCCCTGGCGGGGAGGGCGATGCCGCTCCCCGCGCAGGAACCGTCTCGTGGTCACTGCTCGAGCTGTTCGGCGATGGCCCTGCCGGCCGCCTCGACCGCCGGGGGCACCGGGTCCCCCTTCACGGCGGCGTGGATGAGCGTGTTGAACGGCACCCAGATGGCCACCATCTGCGGGATCGCGCGCAGCGGCGTGCCGTTCTCGGCGGCGGCCTGGAACTTGGCGACGTCGGGGTCCTTGCCCGCCGCGTAGGTCAGGGCCTCCTTCAGGGCGGGCATGCGCGGCTCGGCGTCGAACAGGGCCTGCGCCACCTCGGCCGAGGCCAGGGTGCCGGTGACGAACTCCTGGGCGAGCGCCTTGTTCCTGCCCTTGCTCGCCACGAAGAAGGACTGCGCGCCCACGAACGGCTGGGCGGGCTCGGCCCCCTTGAAACCGGGCACCGGGGCGATGTCGTATTTCACGCCTGCCTTGCGGGCATCGGCCAGCCGCCACGGACCGGCGACCATGAACGCGGTCCTCCCCTCGTTGAAGGCCGCCGCCGAGTTGTCGGAGGTGAAGGAGCGCTTGAGCGCACCCTCCCCCTTCTCTCCGAGCTTGGCGATCCTCTCGAACGCCTCGACGGACTTCTTGTCGCCCACGCCCAGGTCGGACGGGTCGGGATCGCCGTTCGGAGCGGTGCCGAACAGGTGGGCGCGCCGACGAGCACGTCGGGGCCCTTGCCCGCCTGGGAGGCGGTGGTGAAGGTCTGCTGCTGGTTCTGGGCCACGACGACGACCTCGGCCTTGATCCCGTTCTCCTTGGCGAAGGCCTCGGCAAAGGGTTTGAGGGTCTGCGAGCGCATCTCGTCGGCCCAGATGAGCAGGGTCGCGTCGGCGGCGGAGGCCGGGGCCGCGGAGGGCTGTCCCCCCGTCGGCGCCGTTGCGCCGCAGGCGGTCAGGGAAAGGCCGAGCGAGAGGGCTCCGGCGAGGGCGCTTACGGGTCTGCGCACGGTTGAGCTCCAGGTGGGAGGATTTTTCAGGGGGTGCACCGTGGTGTGCGCCGAAGTTAACAGAGGGTTCATCCAACCTGGAATATGTTGCAGAGAATTGCAGTAATTTTTCAGGATCTCTTGCAATGTTTCAGAAAGCTGCCCCACAATCACCGAGCATGGCGGCACGACTCGACCGCATCGCCCGGCAGGCGGGGGTCAGCAAGGCAACGGTCTCCCGAGTGCTCAACGAGCGCCCCGGAGTGAGCCCGAGGGCCAGGAGCGCGGTGCTCACCGCGATGGACGTGCTCGGCTACGAGCGCCCGGTCGGGCTGCGGCCGCGCAGCGCGGGGCTGGTCGGGCTGATCACCGCCGAGCTGCAGAACCCGGTCTTCCCGTTCTTCGCCCAGGTGATCGAGACGGCACTGGCCCGCCACGGGTACACGGCGGTCCTGTGCACGCAGATACCGGAGGGAGCGGGCGAGGACGAATACGTCGGGATGCTGCTGGACCGTGGCGTCGCCGGCATCCTGTTCGTCTCCGGGCTGCACGCGGACACGACCATCGACCGGTCCCGCTACCACAGCCTCAGGCGGCAGCGGCTGCCCATCGTCTTCGTCAACGGCGACCTCCCGGGCCTCGGCGTCGCCTGCATCTCCTGCGACGACGTCGCCGCGGGCCGGATAGCCGCGCGGCACCTCATCGAGCTGGGCCACCGCCGGATCGGATTCGTCAACGGTCCGCTGCGCTACTCCACCGTCCAGCGGCGGCTGGCCGGGTTCCGGGCCGCGCTGCGGGAGATGGGTGGAGGGTACGACGGCGACCTGATCGAACTGTCGCCCTTCGATGTCGAGGGCGGCCAGAGCGCCGCGTCCCTACTGGTCGGGCGGGGTGCCACCGCGCTGGTCTGCGGCAGCGACCTGATGGCGCTGGGCGCGGTGCGCGCGGTGCGGCGGCACGGGCTGCGGGTGCCGCAGGACGTCTCGGTCGTGGGCGCCGACGACTCCCCTCTCATGTCCTTCACCGACCCGCCGCTCACCACCGTCCGCCAGCCCGTCCAGGCCATGGGGGTGGCGGCCGTGCGCGCCCTGCTCGACGAGATCAAGGGTCGCCCGGTCAAGGCCGCCGAGTATCTCTTCCAGCCCGAGCTCGTGGTCCGCTCCTCCACCCGGGCCCGATGGACTCACCACGACCACGACCACGACCGCGGCGCCGCCCCGTAGGGACGGCGGTCAGGGGGCGACCAGCTTCGCCAGGCCCGGGTAGTCGGTGACGATCCCGTCGCCGTCGAAGGTGAGATCGGCGCTGAAGCCCTCGCTCTCGTAGCGCACCGCGCCGGGGGTGAGGTGGGTGTAGCGCTGAGGGTGGCGGACCACGTGCAGGTGCGGGACCCGGACCCAGGCCATGACGAAGTCGATCCGCCCCTCGCACTCGTCGAGGCCGTGCCGGAGCACCGGCATGGTGTTGGTCAGCGGGGAGAGCCCCAGGTCGCAGTCGAGCGCGTCGTTCAGGACGTTCATGTCCCCGCCGGGCGGCGGCCCGTCGAGACGGCCCTCCCCCTTCGTCTCGCACGACCAGGCGCCGTGGGCCGAGCGGCGCAGGTCGAGCGCCCGGTACCAGCCCGCGCCGTGGGCCCGTACCGACAGCAGCTCGGTGACGTATCCGGGGAGGGTCCGCAGAGTGTATTCCAGCCGGTAGGGCACGGGATCCGTCCCGATCGCCACGCCGACCGCCGTCAACTCCGCCCCCAGGCCGACCTCCGCATATTCGGCGCCCCCGTCCTTCATCCACACGAGCCCGCGCATCCCTCTCCCCCTTCACCCGCCCCTTCCCCCCGCGCGAGGCGGCCGGCGGCACCGACGTACCCCGGGAGAGTGACGCGAACCGCCTCCCGAAGGAACCGCCGGGAGGCGCGCGCGAGGCGCGGGAGGGGCCGCCGCGGCCCCTCCCCATGCCGGTCCGGGGCCGCTACCCTCTGGCTATGCCGACCCACGAACGGGAGATCACCGCCCCCGTCGACCTGTGCCTGCCGGACGGGCGCCTCAACCCGGAGGCGGTCGGCTGGACGCGGCGCCCGCTGCACCGCGCGAACCTGCGCGGCTGGGGACGGGCCAAACGCTGGGAGTACTGGGGGATCGTCACCCCCTCCCACGTGATCGGCGTCGTGGCGTCGTCGCTGGACTACGCGGGCGTGCACGGCCTCTACGTCCTGGACCGCGCCACCGGCGCGGAGATCTCCAAGGACGCCGTGGTGCCGCTGGCGCGCGGGGCCGCGATGCCCCCGCGCAGCGGTGCGGGGACGGCGTCCGTGAGGGGCGGCGGCGTGACGGTCGACATCGGCCAGCACCCCGGCGGCACGTCGCTGCGCGCCGTCGCGCCCGGCGTCGAGCTGGACCTCGACATACCGCTGCCGGCCGGGCACGAGTCGCTCGGCGTGGTGGTCCCGTGGGGCCCCCGCCGGTTCCAGTACACCCTCAAGGACGTCGGGCGTCCGGTGCGGGGGCGGCTGCGCCTGGAGTCCGGCGAGCACGCGGTGAGCGAGGCGGACTCCTTCGCGGTGCTCGACCACGGCCGCGGCAAGTGGCCCTACTCGGTCACCTGGAACTGGGCCGCGGGCAGCGGCCCCGGCCGGGCGATCCAGCTCGGCGGCAAGTGGACCGACGGCACCGGCATGACGGAGAACGCGCTGTTCGTGGACGGCCGGCTGCACAAGATCGGCGAGGAGCTGGTCTGGAGCTACGACCGGGCCGACTGGCTGCGTCCGTGGCGGATCACCGGTCCCCGGGTCGAGGTGGAGTTCACCCCCTTCCACGAGAAGGTGGCGCGCACCGAGCTCGGCGTGGTGGGCAGCGAGACGCACCAGTGCTTCGGCCACTTCGCCGGGCGGGCGCGGACCGACGACGGCGCGTGGGTCGACCTCGACGGCCTGGTCGGCTGGGCGGAGGAGGCGCGTAACCGCTGGTAGCCGGCCTCACTCCGGCCGCAGCCGGGCGTTGACCGAGCGCACCGGCTCTGCGGGCAGCTTGAGCACCTCACGGTCGTAGGTGAGCAGCCCGACAGCACCAGGACCCGCCGGTCGCCGCGGCGCCGGCGCGGCACGCGGAAGCGGCGGAAGTAGACGTGCAGGCTCTTCAGGTCGCCCCCACCCTGGTCGTGCCAGCCGCTGGCGTGGTCGACCGTGCGGATGGGGTCGAGCTCGGCGACCTCGGCGGCGAGGATCTCGACCCGGGCGTCCCCGGCCGCCGGGCAGTCCTGAGTGTCCGGTCAGTAGGCGGCGAGGGTCGGCGGCGGGCGCCGGACGCGGTGGCACGGGACCGGGCAGGCAGGGGCAGGAGCGGGCGGGCCGGGCGCGGCGGGGCGTCCCTCCCGGGAGGAAATGACCCCGATCAGCCGTATCGGCCGCACCAATTCGGGCATATCCGGATGGGAGTAGTGGACCACGTCGATCAGGGGCGGATCAGGCTGACCGCCCTGGGGCGGGGAGCGGTCCCCCCGTCCGAGGGAGGACGTCATGAACGCCGTCCGGATGAACCTGGAGCGGCTGGAGATCCCGGCCGCGGACGTCGTGCTGGAGGCCGACATCACGGTGCCCCGGCCGGCGCACGGGATGGTGCTGTTCGCGCACGGCAGCGGCAGCAGCCGCCACAGCCCGCGCAACCGCTACGTGGCGGGCGAACTCCAGCGGGCCGGCCTGGCGACGGTCCTGGCCGACCTGCTCACGCCGCAGGAGGAGCGGATCGACCTGCGGACGGGCGAGCTCCGCTTCGACATCGGCAGGCTCGCCGTACGGCTGGCGGCGCTGAGCGACTGGCTGGTGGAGCACGAGCCCACCGCCGGCCTCGACGTCGGACTCTTCGGCGCCAGCACGGGCGCGGCGGCCGCGCTCGTCGCCGCCGCGGCCCGCCCCGACTCCGTGAAGGCGGTCGTCTCCCGCGGAGGGCGGCCCGACCTCGCCGGCGAGGCGCTCGGATCGGTCCGCCAGCCCACCCTGCTGATCGTCGGGGAGCGCGACCCGGCCGTCCTCCGACTCAACCAGGAGGCGATGCGGGAGCTGCGCGGCGAGACGCGCCTGGAGACGGTCCCGGACGCCTCCCACCTCTTCGAGGAGCCGGGGGCGCTGGAGCAGGTGGCCGAGCTGGCCCGGGAGTGGTTCCTGCGCCATCTGGAACGGGCGCCGGGCCGGGAGGACGGCGGCCCGGAGTGACCGGGAAGGCCGCTACACAGAGGCGGCCCGGAGTGACCGGAACGCCGCGCCCCAGCGGTGGTCCGTGACCGGGAAGCCCACAGCCCGCAGGCGGCCCGTGACCGGGAAGGCCGCGATACGGAGGCGGCCCGGAGTGACCGGAAGGCCGCTACACAGAGGCGGCCCCGAAGGGCGGGCGGCCCGGGATGATCCGGGCGGCGGCGGCCCGCGGGCTTCCCGGGACCACCGCGACCCGTCAAGATTGGCCGTGTGAACCGCACAGCCGCACGCCTGGGAGTGCTCCTGCTGGCCGGAGCGGCGGTGGCGGCCGTGCTCCTCGCGCTGCTGACGCCCTTCTCCTCCGGATCCTCCGGCCGGCTGTCCGGCGGTGACGACGGGGACCGGGCGCAGCGGTCGCCGGGCCTCGAGGTCGCCCGCCTCGGCGAGCGCGACCACGTGCTCACGATCGCCTCCGCCGCGCTCGGCCGCGAGGGCACGGTCCGGGTGCTGCTGCCCGCGGGCTGGCGGCCGGGCTCGGGGCCGTGGCCGGTGCTGTACCTGCTGAACGGCTGCTGCCAGCCCGACTACGACGCGTGGGCCACCCGGGGGGAGGCGGCCAGGCTCACCTCGCGCTACCCGGCGATCGTGGTCATGCCCGAGGGCGGCGAGGTCGGCTTCTACTCCGACTGGCGCGAGGGGCCCGGCTGGGAGACCTTCCACCTGACCGAGGTCCGCCGGGTCCTGGAGCGCGACTACGGCGCCGGGGACCGCCGGGCGGTGGCGGGACTGTCCATGGGCGGGTTCGGCGCGATGTCCTACGCGGCCCGCCACCCGGGCATGTTCCAGGCCGCCGCCTCCTTCTCGGGCGTGCTGCACACCCGCGACGGCAACGGCGGCGTCGACTGGCTGCTCGGCCGCAACGGGGAGGACTCCAGGAAGCTCTGGGGCGCCCCCCGGGACCCGGAGTGGGCCGCGCACAACCCGGCCGACCTCACCGGGAGGCTGCGCGGGATGCGGCTGTTCGTCTCCTGCGGGGACGGCTCCCCCGGCCCGCTGGACCCGCCCGGCGCCTCCGTGGACACGGGAGAGGCTTCCCTGCTCCGCCAGGCCGCCACCTTCGCCGAGCGGGCCGGGGCGGACGGGGCCGAGGTGGCGGTCGACTTCTACGGGCCGGGCACGCACAGCTGGCCGTACTGGCAGCGCGGCCTGGAGCGCGCGCTGCCCATGCTCATGGACTCCATCGGCGCCACGGCCTGACGGCCGCCACCCTCCGTCACCAAGAGGAGCCATTTCGTCACTTAAAGTTAGTTAAGTAGCGATTGATGTCCTCATTTCTGGCTATGAGAGGAAATAACCAATCGGTCCTTAACCACGGGGGAGCACGATGACGAACTTCGACCAGATCAAGGGCAAGGTCAAGGAGACCGCCGGTGAGGCGGTCGACAACGACAGCCTGGCCGCCAAGGGCCGGGCGGACCGGGCCAAGGGTAAGGCGAAGGAGGCGGCGGACAAGGCCAAGGACAGGGCCAAGAGGGCTTCCGAAGAGACACGGGGCCGCTTCGCCGAATAGGGACCGCTCCGTATGACGGGCGCCGCGGACGGCATCAGTGCCGGCCGCGGCGCCTCGCCGTGGGCGCTCCCACCCCGCGCGGAAAGTTAAGGCGGGCGACTCTGGACGTTCAGCTCAGGCACCCCTGTCCGGTCACCCTCGTGACTAGCGTTCCTAACACCCCAGTTCAGGGGCGTTTGCCGTATGTCATGAGGAGCCACCTTGCGAGTCCTGGCCGTTGTCCCCGCCCGTGGAGGTTCGGTGGGCGTCCCGCTGAAGAACCTGGCCGCGGTCGGCGGCACACCCCTGGTCGCCCGCGCGGTGAAGACCTGCGTGCGGAGCGAGCTGATCGACGAGGTGGTGGTCAGCACCGACCACGCCGAGATCGCCGCGGTGGCCCGCGAGGCGGGGGCGACCGTGATCGACCGGCCCGGCGAGCTGAGCGGGGCGGACGCCTCCAGCGAGTCGGCCGTGCTGCACGTGCTCGACCACCTGCCCGAGACCCCCGACGTGGTCGTCCTGGTCCAGTGCACCAGCGCGTTCATCGACCCCGCGGACCTGGACACCGCCATCGTCAAGGTCCTCGACGGCACCGCCGACGTGGTGTTCTCCGGGCTGGAGACGCACGAGTTCCTCTGGAACGCCGGCGGCGCGGGCCTCAACCACGACCCCTCCTTCCGGCCGCGCCGCCAGGACCGCGAGCCGCACTTCCGCGAGACCGGCGCGTTCTACGTGATGCGCGCCGAGGGCCTGCGCGAGCACGGCCACCGCTTCTTCGGGGCCGTCGCCGTGCAGCCGGTGCCCTCACGGCACGCCATCGAGGTGGACACCGTCGAGGACCTGGAGATCGTCCGGGCGCTGGCGCCGTTCGTGGACCAGCCCGAGCCGATCGACGTGGACGCCGTGATCACCGACTTCGACGGGGTGCACACCGACGACCGCGCCTACGTCGACCAGGACGGCCGCGAGATGGTCGCGGTCAGCCGCTCCGACGGCATGGGCGTCGCGCTGCTGCGCCGGTCCGGCGTCAAGCTGATGATCATGTCCACCGAGCACAACCCGGTGGTCGCGGCCCGCGCCCGCAAGCTGGGCGTGCCGGTCCTGCAGGGCCTGACCGACAAGCGGACCGTGCTGCGCGACTGGCTGGCCATCGAGGGGCTGGACCCGGCCCGCGTCGCCTACATCGGCAACGACGTCAACGACCTGGGCCCGATGAGCGAGGTCGGCTGGCCCGTCACGGTCCCCGACGCCCACCCCAGGGTCCGCGCCGCCGCCCGGACCGTCCTCACCAGGCCCGGCGGGGCGGGAGCCGTACGGGAGCTGTGCGACCGGGTCCTCGCGGCCCGCCCGGAGACCGAGACCGTCGCCGCCCCCGCGCCCCGCGCCGAGCTGCGGCTCACCCCCGTCGCCAAGCCGGTCCAGATCGGCGACGCGCTGGTCGGCGCCGGGCAGCCGGTCTACGTCATCGGTGAGATCGGCATCAACCACAACGGTGACCTGGACATCGCGCGCAGGCTCATCGACGTGGCGGCCGAGGCCGGCTGCCAGGCGGTCAAGTTCCAGAAGCGCACACCGGAGATCTGCGTGCCGCTGGAGCAGCGCGACCAGATCCGGCAGACGCCGTGGGGCGAGATGACCTACATGGAGTACAAGCTCAGGACCGAGTTCGGCCTGGAGGAGTACACCGAGATCGCCAAGCACTGCCGGGAGCGGGGCCTGCACTGGTTCGCCTCGCCGTGGGACGTGCCGTCGGTGGACTTCCTGGAGTCCATGGACGTGGTCACCCACAAGATCGCCTCGGCCAGCGTGACCGACCTGGAGCTGCTGCGCGCGCTCGCCGCCACCGGCAAGCCGCTCATCCTGTCCACCGGCATGTCCACGCTGGCGGAGATCGACCGGGCGGTGGAGATCCTCGGCACCTCCAAGCTGGTGCTGATGCACGCCACCTCCACCTACCCGCTCCCTCCCGAGGAGGCCAATCTCCGCACGATCGTCACCCTCCAGGAGCGCTACGGCGTGCCGGTCGGCTACTCCGGCCACGAGCGTGGCCTGCAGATCTCCCTCGCGGCGGTGACCCTGGGCGCGGTGACCGTGGAGCGGCACATCACGCTGGACCGCACCATGTGGGGCTCCGACCACGCCGCCTCCCTGGAGCCGGCCGGCCTGGAACACCTGGTCCGCGACATCCGCATCATCGAGACCGCCCTCGGCGACGGCGTCAAGCGGGTCTTCCCCGGCGAGGAGGCCCCCAAGTCCCGCCTGCGCCGCGTGACCGTATAGAGCCGCGCGACCCCGTACGGCAGGGCGCCCGGGGAGACGACGCCGCGTGTCGCGGCGCGGGTGCCGGCAACCGACGGCCTCCCTCCTCGCTCCTCGGGCCGCCCACCGCTCCTCGGGCCGCCCACCGGCCTTCGCTCCTCAGTCCAGCCACCGGCGCACCCTCGCGGGCGCTCCATCCCGACGGGAAAGGGAAAGTTGATCAAGTTGTCCGTCGTCGTCCCGGTGCGGGACGCCGAGCTCTACATCTCCGACGCGCTCACCTCGCTCATCAGGAACGCGCACCGGGACTTCGAGTTCATCGTGGTCGACGACGGATCGGCGGACGCGACCGGGCAGATCATCGAGGACTTCCGCGACGATCTGCCCGGCCTGGTCGTCCTGCGCAACGAGACGCCGGTCGGGCTGGCCGACGCCCGCAATCTCGGGGTGTCGCTGGCCTCGGGCCGCTACCTGACCTTCATGGACGGCGACGACTGGCTGGCGCCCGGCTATCTCGCCGATCTGGTCGGGGCGATCGAACGGCTCGGCTGCGACTTCGTCCGGGTGGACCACGTCCA
Organism: Streptosporangium sp. NPDC048886; assembly: GCF_055586905.1. Lineage (NCBI taxonomy): Bacteria > Bacillati > Actinomycetota > Actinomycetes > Streptosporangiales > Streptosporangiaceae > Streptosporangium > Streptosporangium sp. NPDC048886. The sequence continues at coordinate 6,079 of NZ_JBVJHH010000058.1, read as the reverse complement.
GGTGGAGGGCCGCCGGCGGGTGATCCACCGGGCGCCGCTGGCCACCCGCGAGGTGGTGCTGAAGCCCCGCGACCACATCCTGCCCGCCCAGGTCAGGACCATGGTCGACTACCCCTACGCCTGGGCCGGGATCTACCGGCGCGACCTCGGCGACCTGCTGACCTTCCCCGGGCACCTGCACACCGCCGAGGACCGGCCGTGGATCTGGCGGCTGCACCGGCAGGCGAGCTCGTTCGGCGTGGTCTCGCTGGCCGGGCTCTTCTACCGGCGGATGGTCTCCGGCTCGCTGACCCAGATCGGCGACGCCCGGCAGCTGCACTTCTTCGACGCCTTCGACCTGGTCTTCGCGGACCTGGAGGAGGAGTTCGCGCCCAAGGCGGCCCGCACCTTCTGCGCGCTGCTGGCCCACCACCTGGAGCTGGCCGACCGCTTCTCCCCCGAGCTCCGCACCCGCTTCGAGCAGCGCGGCGCCGACGCCCTGCGGCGGCTGCCCCCGGGCCTGCTCGCCGAGACCAGCCTGGGACCGGAACGCGACCAGATCCTGCACAGGCTCCTGGAGGCCCGATGACACAGCTGTTCTACGCATCGACCCTGTTCGGCGCGGTGACGCTGGCGGCGGCGATCGACGACGGCCGCTTCGGGCCGCGCGGGGGCCGCCGGATCCTGCTGGTCTCCAACAACGCGGCCGTCCCGGAGGTCACCCCGTCCCTGGACCAGGCCCCCGGCTTCGCCGCGCTGCGCCCGTACTTCGACGAGGTCCGCTCCTGGAACGACATCGTGGCCCCGCTGCACCCGTCGGACTGGAAGGCGCGCGTCATCGAGGTCCCGATGCTGGGCCGCCTGCTGCTGTCCCGGCTCTCCCTGGACGACGGCCCCGACGAGCTGATCCTGGAGTCCATCGCGGTCCCGCCGTCGCGGACCCTCGCCGCCCTGGTCAGGGACTGCCCCATCACGGTCTACTCCGACGGACTGATGAGCTACGGCCCCACCCGCGACCCGCTGCCGGCGGAGATCTCCGGCCGGATCACCCGCCTGCTCCACCTCGACCTCGTGCCGGGCCTGTCCCCGCTGCTGCTGTCGGAGTACGGCGTGCCCGCCGAGGCGCTGCCCGACAGTGCCTTCCTCGACGTGATCGAACGGGGCGGCGCGCTCGGGCAGGGGGTGCGGGACCTGCCCGCCGGCCCGCCGATGATCCTCGGCCAGTACCTGTCCGCGCTGGACATCCTCACTCCCGACGAGGAGGCCGCGCTCCACGCGGACATGCTGCGCGGCCTGGCCGCCCGGGGCTTCGGCACCGTGCTGTTCAAACCCCACCCGGCGGCCGGGCGGCGGCACGCCCAGCGGCTCCGCGAGACGGCCGGGGAGCTGGGCGTGCGCCTGGCGGTGGCGGGCGAGACCGTCCCCGCCGAGGCGTGCTTCGCCGCGCTGCGGCCCGCCCTCGTGACGGGGTGTTTCTCCACCGCCCTGATCACCGCCGGACGGCAGTTCGGCCTGCCGGTGGCGACGATGGGCGGGGAGTTGGTCCTGGAACGGCTCACGCCGTACGAGAACAGCAACCGCGTCCCGGCCACCATCACCGACGCCCTGCTCCCCCGCCTGTCCGCCGACGGGTCGTTGCGGGAGCCGCCCCCGGTGGACCTTCCGGCCCTGGTCCGCGCGGTCGGCTACTGCATGCAGAGCGAGGCCCACCCTGGCCTGCGCGGATCGGCCGTCTCCTACCTGGACGCCCACGGGCCGGCCCGCTACTTCAAGCGCCAGCGCCTGACCGCCCTGGAGCTGGTCCCCACGGCCTCCGCCGAGCAGCCCGGCGCGCTGGACCGGCTCCGCCGCCGCCTGTCCAGAGCACTGTCCTGACCCGTACGGCCCGGCGCCGGCGCGTATCGCCAGTACTCCAGTGACACTTCGCGATCTTCGTGGTTGAAGTGACGCGAAGACGGCCATCGCGTGATCATTCGGAGTTTGTGAAGACAACCAAAGATCGCGTGATGACCGTGGCCGACAGCGTAAGACCCTGACGGCTGGATGGTCACCTTCAATGACCTGATGCACCGAACCGCCGGACGCATCGAGCCGCGCCGTATCGCCGGCGCCTACGTCCGTGGCCTGCCGGCGGACCTGGAGCGCAAGAACTGCTGAAGTCCGGCCGAGCATGCCGGACCGGCTGGTCCGCAGTCCAGCCGACACCGCTGCCCACCCTGGTACGCATCGCGGGCCCCCGCTGGACGATCGAGGAATCCTTCCAAGCCGCCAAGGGCCAGGTCGGGCTGGACCACTACCAGGTGGGCAGTTGGATCGGCCGGCACCGGCACATCACCCTCGCGATGCTTGCCCTGGCCTTCCTGGCCGCCCTGGCAGCATCCCAGCCCGACACCGACGAAGAGCAGATCCCTCTCACCATGTCCGAGATCCGCCGGGTGATCTGCTCGACCAACGCCATCGAGTCGGTCAATGCCCGGATCCGGCGGGCGGTCAGGGCCCGCGGGCACTTCCCGAACGAGCAGGCCGCGCTCAAGTGCGCCTATATGGCGATCATGAGCCTGGATCCGACCGGCAAGGGCCGCAAGCACTGGGTGACCCGGTGGAAAGCCGCCCTCAACGCCTTCGCCATCACCTTCCCCGACCTCCCGACAGAAGCAATCAAACCGAGTTACACCGTTCACTGGACAGACCCTCGACGGCGAGCAACGTCAGCGCCTGATCGAGACGGGCCGACGCCGCCCGCTGTGCTCGATGAACTTCAGCCGCGCCAGCACCTGCCGCGCGTATGGATGCCGTCCCTGGCCAGGGGTTCGGTGAGCTCGCGCTCCTCGTACGGCAGGGTGCAGCCCGAGCAGCTTACGACGTCAGCCTGCGGATCTGTTCCCTGAACGCCGGCCACTCCTGCGAGAACGCGAACCTGGCGAAGGTGAGGCCGTCCAGGCAGCCGAGGCCCTCGCCAAGAGATCGCAGGCTGTGGCGGACCGCGTTGGCGGCGACCCAGCGCCGCCACCCCCAGTCGTCCCGCCCCCTCTCGGCCGTCGGCTGTCCCTCCCACGGCTGTCCGAGTTCCTCGTGAAGAACATCCGCCTCATGCCAGAATGCCTCGCCAGGCAGGTCTCCGGCTCGATGCAACCCTGCGGAGATCCCGGGCAGGGCGAGGTCGAACCGGTGGATCAGCTCGTCGATTGTGTGGCCGAGGACCCTCTTTCTCATTTGCGGCGGTGCCTGGTCGATTCTCGCTGCCAGCTCCGGTTCGTAGTGAGAGAACCCGAGCGGTGGAATGTCCGGCGAGATCGGCTGATCGAGATGGACGACGACCCTGGACTCCTCGAACCACTTCTGGTCGAGGCGCGCTCCGGTGCGTGACTCCACGATGGCCATGGCTGTCGCCTGCAGCGCCGGCCACGGAGTGCCGGCCGCCACACGCAACTTCGCCATCTCCGCCGCGATCGCGCCGGGGGCGACACCGATCGCCACGGCCGATTCCAGCCGATGGACGTCGGCCAGCAGGCGCCCGTCCGCCGCGTAACACATTCTGGAGGTGCCGGTGAGGTTCCACGAGACATGCCATACCTGCGCGCCCTGACTGAGCCATGCCAGAACCGGGGGATGGCCGACATACGTGAACCCGTCAGGCTCGACGAGCATCGTGGCCGCGCCCGATTGTCCCAGATAGACGAGGTCCCGGTCATCGACTTCGTCGAGCTCGCTCATCACCGGCCGGCCGCCGCCGGTCAGCCGCCGTCCCACTTCGGCTAGCGCGAGGGGCTCCGACCGTGGCAGCACCACGGTCCAGGCCAGCCCTTCCGAAAGCCATGCGGAGTCGGCCTGGAGCACCTTTTCGTAGCGCGCCACGACGGCCGGGAAGTCCATGAATGACCGATCCTCTCTTTTCGAGCGGAAGCGGGCCGTCACGGGGGCGACCCCGCGACGGCCCTCATGCGCGTTGATCAGGGTATGGGTGTGCGATAAATGGAACTGCTGTCGGCCGTCGTCGGTGAGCATAGATCATCGATGCTCTTGAGCGCGGCCGTGGGTTTGGCGAACCTGTTGAAGTAGTGGTCTTCGCGCATCAACCTCTCTTTCTGGTAGAAGCGGTTCAGGAACCCGCCCGCTATCTGGTTCGCCTGCTGGGCCCCCGCCGGCATGGCGCATACGGACAGAAGCCGCTTGTCGTCATCCGAGGCCGATCGGTTTCCTGCCGTGGCGAACGGATACTCATCGCATTCCTGCGTGCCGTTGGGCACGTTGAAGTTCTTCCAGAGGCTGCGGCACCTCGTCACTGCGCGGGCGTTGTTGTTGGTCGCCGCCGGATCGCCTACCCGCCACAGGAGCTGGGCGGGCCTGCCGGTCTGGTTCACCGCGCAACCGGATAGGGCCTTGCCGGTCTTCGCGGGATACGTGCTCTGCGGTTGGTAGCAGGCCTTGTAGTAGTGGTTGTAGGCGTCGTCGTAACGGGCGCCCTGCCGCCACTCGATGGACGGCACGGCCGGCAGCGTGCAGCCGCCGCCCCGCGAGATGTAGACGATGCTGTCGCACTTGACCTGGACACCCTGCTTGATCGTGCCGTACTGCCACATGATCTCGGGGTCGAAGTCCCTGGGGCGGACGATCCGTCCGTACGGCTGGAACTTGCAGTTGGAGACCCGGTCCACGCTGTTGTCCACGTTCTTGGTCAGCCGGTCGTCCCGCCTGGGCGGGGCGTTCGTGGGGTCGGCCCGGAAGCGGAACGTGGCGATCGTGGACCACTTGTCCCCGGGCTTGCTCCAGGCGTTGTCGTCCCAGTCCGGCAGGAGAGCGGACTTCTCCTGGGCGCCGCCCACCGTCTGGCACGCCGTCTGATCCGGCGCCACGCTCATCCCGATGGTGAGCGTCGTGGACGTCAGGTTGGTGAGGGTGTTCTCGGTCTGCACATTGCCGATGTAAAGGTCGACGATGATGTCCCGGGACGTCGCTCCGGACTCCAGCCCCTGCTTGTTCTTGAACGTTCTGGTGATGAACATCAAGTCTGCGGACCAGGTGCCCTGGTTGTCGTCGTCGCCTACGATGTCGTTGACGCTGATCTTGTCCGAGACGTACGCATTGTGCTTGATGCAGCCGCTGAAGCGGTTCTTCAGCAGGCCGTGCGTGCGCCGGCCGGTGCCGAAGTCCCTCCAGCAGTCCTCAGGGCTGATCCGGTCGTAAACGGCGGGAGCCGTGGCGGCCACGGACGCCTTCGCGCCTTCGCCAGCGGGTGACGCCTGCGCCGTGGGGCTGCCGTCGTACAGCGCGAACACCTCCTCGCCGACCAGGTCCCGCTGGAACATCCAGACTTCGTCCAGGCTGCCGATCACGCTGGTGCCCAGAGTCGCGGCCCCGGAGGAACCCCAGGCCGGGAAACCGAGCGTCGCGCTGCCGATGGCCTTGCCGTTGAGGTAGAGGGTCCCGGTGCGGGAATCGCTCGCGTAGACGCCGGCGAGGTGGAACCACTCGTTCACCGGGGGTTCGACGCCGGAGAACACACCCTCGACCGCCGCGTCGCCCGTGTCGGCACCGGTGAAGGTGAACACCAGGCCGCGATCGGGGTCGTTGCCGAGGCGGAAGGGAGCCTGCTGCGTGCCCCGCTGTTCGAGCGCGGTGTAGGTCCTGTCCTTGTCGGTCACGCGCAGCCATGCCCCGACGGTGAAGCTCTTGTCCGTCTGGATCACAGGCCCGCTGGTCCGCGCGAACGGCTCCACTTCGGGTGGCGTGAGGTCGATCGTGACCTGCTGCCAGTCCGACCACGCCGAGGAGGCCGTGGCGGCGACGGCGCGGGTTCGCCAGCGCACCACCCAGCCATCGGTCAGCGTGCCTGCCGGGATCGTGACCGTGGCCTGGGTACCGGAGGCGACATCGTCGGCAGCGCCGGTCCAGATCTGGCCGGTGCCCTGCCCGGTGGCGGCCGGGTCGTGCTCGAGTTCGAACTCCGCCCGTACCGGCTGGGCGGCCGGGTCGGTGACCGTGGTGTGCAGGGTCGGGGTGACGCCGGTGGCCGTGATGACGCCGTTCACCACCTGGGAGGGGGTGACCTGGAAGGCGCCGACCGTGGGGTTGGGCACGTCGACCGTGGCCGTCTGCCAGT
>NZ_JBVJHH010000057.1:0-51309 GCF_055586905.1 Streptosporangium sp. NPDC048886 | reverse complement strand
AGATGCGCGACACCGACGAGGACGTCTTCCGCGCCGCGGAAGAGCTCGGCATCGACCTGTCCCGGCGTGAGCCGAGCAGCGTCGAAGAGGTCTGACGGTTCCCACCCGCGACCTGCGGGTGTCGGCCCGCGCCGGAAGGAAGGTGGTCGTCCTCCGGCGCGGGTCCGACACGCTGCGGTGGAGCAGCACCGGTGGGTCCGCGGAATGACCAGGCTCGGTACGGCGCCTTCTCTTCTCTCCCGCCTCGATCGCGGAACCACCCCGGCCCGTGTCCGACGTCAACCGTCGCCTCTTCCGCCGGGAACCCGTCGAGGGCACCGTGGAGACCACCTGTCTGACCGCATCCTGGCCAAGACAGCCTGACCAGCTCTCCGGCACCACGACAGGATCTGGGGGCTGCAGAGCTTCGGAGGACACGATGAACGACGAGACGGCCGCACTGCTCTTCGATGTGGTCGAGCGTCTCCAGAAGAACATCGTCGCCCGCGACTGCCCCGCGATCGTCGTTCTCGAAGGAGAGCGGAGGCTCGTGCTCAGCGACTACGACTACCTCCGCGATCCGCGGTCCGCCATCTCGTTCGAGATGCGAGCAGCCGCCAGAGCACAGGAGATCCAGGCAACGCGATGGGTCTTCGCCGTCCCTCTGGTATGGGTCACCACACCTGACACCGTCTACAGCCGGGCCGTATCCAACCACCCTCTCCGCGAAGGGGAACAGGAAACGATCACCTGGATGAGTTTCGACGGAAGCGACGGCGTGGACTACGGGCGCGTCCCGTACACACGCCGCCCCAGCGGAGAACCGGTGTTCGACGATCCGGAGATGTTCGCCGTAGGCGTGCGTCCGGCCCAGGCCATGCCGGGCCACACGCTCCTCCACGGACTCTTCCCCAACGGCTGACCCAGCCTGGAGCGCCTCTTCGCCGCCGCACCCGCTCGGAGGAGCCCGCCGGCGGCCACGCCATCCGGGGAAACGGCGGGATCCCGTCCGATCGAGGTGATCGGACGGGATCCCGCCACGTGCTCGTCATCCCTTCTCGCGGTGAGTTCATGCCGGCGGAAACGGCTGCCGTTGTCGGAGCCGGACCGCCTTGACGGCATCACGCCTTCAAGGACAGTGATCAGGCAGAAGCGACCCGCGCCGTGCCCTCCGCGTGGAGGCCAGCCCTCCAGCCAGGCCATTCACGGCGCAGCACAGCACCAGCCCGGCGTACTGCGGCAGGGTGCTCCTGCCCGACCCTGACGGGCCCATCACAGCGGTGAAGCCGCCGCGCGGGAAGGCGAACGCCGACCTGCCGGAGCGCCGCGTCTCGGGGATCGGCGGCGGGGTCAGCGTCGGCCGAGGCCGAGGCCGCGGGCGGCGCGGCTCATCAGTTGGGACATCTTGGACGGGAAGGCGTCGGGTGCGGGGACGCTGACGGGCCGGACCCGGCCGTTGTGGATGGCGCCGATCTTCCAGCCGGTGGGGGTGCGGACCAGGACGATGGTCTGCCGGGACAGGCGCCGCTTGGGCAGCTTGCTCCGCCAGGGCATCAGGACCGAGGCGGTGCCGTGGACGACGGCCACGTCCGCGGTGAGGTAACGGATCGACTCCAGGTCCCCGACCAGGGCCGAGCCGGCCAGTACACCGCGGAAGAGCAGGTCATGGTTGTGCTGGTGCTGCCGGCGCCCGCGGGCGACGGTGCCGTCATAGGAGACGTAGTCGGAGTCGTCGGTGAACAGCGCACCGAAGGCGTGGGCGTCGTTGTCGGTCCAGGCCTGCATGAACTCCTGGAACAGGTTCTTGATCTGGATGTCGTCGGTGGTGAGGGTGGCGGTGTTCATGGCGGCGCCTCCAAGGTACGATTGTTTCGATCAACGAAAAATACGATATCAGAAAGATTCGAATGTCGAAAGATTTGATCTGGGAGATCGCCATACTCCTGCGACAGCTGCAGCAGAGCTTCGACGCCTTCGACGAGGCTGCCGCCGCGCGGCTCGGCCTCAACCGCACCGACCTGCGCTGTCTTGATGCGGTACTGGGCGACGGCCCCCTGCCCGCCGGGCAGCTCAGCACCGCGCTGAAGCTCAGCCCGGCGGCCACCACCACCGTCATCGACCGGCTGGAACGCGCCGGGCTGGTCTCACGCACCCGCGACCCCGGCAACCGCCGCGTCGTCCTGGTCACCTCAACCGAGACCGCCCGGGCGGCAGAGGCGGAACTCTTCGCCCCGGTCGGCCAGGCGGGCGCCCAGGCGCTGACCCGTTACGACCATGACCAGCTCACCGTCATCCTGGACTTCCTCCAGACCGTCCTGCGGGTCCAGGAAGAACAGACCGCCCGCGTCGCGGCGCCGCCCCGGAAGTCACCGAGTGCCCGCGAATGACTTCACGAATGGGCCCGACCTTGAGCGGGAGAGGCGAAGAGGATCGCTTCCCAGGATCAATGTGATCGTTTCCCGGACACGACCTCCGCCTGCCCGTCGTTCCTTCTCGCGGTGATTTCATGTCAGCGGAAACGGCTGCCGTTGCCGGAGCCGGACCGCCTTGACGGCATCACGCCTTCAAGGTCAGCAATCGGCCAGAAGCGGCCCGCGCCGTGCCCTCCGCGTGGAGGCCAGCCCTCCAACCAGGCCACTCACGGCGCAGACCAGCACCAGCCCGGCGTACTGCGGCAGGGAGTAGGCGAACCACGGCTCGCCGGTTGCGGCCGCGCCAAGCGCGGTCAGGGATGCGGCGGCGATGCCCGTTCCGAGCAGTGCCCCGACGCACGTCACGATCATCGTCTCCCAGCACACCGCCCTGGCGAGTTGCCGCGGCTCCGTCCCCACGGTGCGCAGCAGCCGGATCTCCTCGGTCCGCTCGGCCATCGTCATGGCCGTCGCGTTGAGCACCGAGATCACGGTGTAGACCACCGCCGACCCCACCAGCATCGGGGCCGCCCACGCCGAGGGCCCGGTACGGGTGACGCCCGCCGCCTCGTCGGTGGTGGCCACGGCGAACAAGAAGGTGCATGCGAGCGCCACGGTCAGCATCACCGGTGACGCGACCGACATCGCCCGGCGCGGCTGGGTCACCAGCGAGGACCTCGCCAGCATCCCGGCGCCCGGGTCGATCCGGGCCGCCGCGGCTCCGAGCAGCCAGCCCATCCCTCGCAGCACGACGGGGCCCAGCGCAGATGCGCCCACGCAGAACGCCATCGTGGCCCCCAGCCCGGTCGGCACCGCGTCCGTCAACTCGGCCTCCGGCACCAGGGACACCAGCACGGCGCCCCCGGCCAGCGCCACCACCCCGACGACCGCCCTGGACCAGGGCAGCAGCCGCCGCTGCGCCGCGCTCTCCCGCATCAGCTCCAGCGGGCCCACACCTACCGCCTTGCGCGCCGCGACCCAGGCCGCCAGCAACGTCACCATCAGCCCGACCACCAGCGCCAGGACGAACGGCCCCGTCGTGACCTCCACCGGGACACCCCGAGGCGCCAACCCGGTCATCCGCATCAACACCGCCATCAGCGCGGCGTACGGTACGGCCAGCACACAACCGGCCGCGCTCGCCAGCACGGCCACCACCAGCGCCTCAACCATGACCAGCCGACGCACCTGCCGCGGCGTCATGCCGACAGACCGCAGCAACGCCCACGTCCTGCGCTGCCGCAGCACGTGCAGACTCAGCATGCCCGCGACCACGAAGACCGACACGAACCCCGACACCGCGGCCGACAGCACCAGCAACCCCATGACGCCGTTCAGCTCGTCGCGCGCGCCCGCACCGGCGACCACCAGGCCGCCGCCGCCCACCAGCATCACGGCCAGGAGCACCGCCACGAACGGAGCGGCGAAGCCCATCCGATTGGCCCGGACGTTGTTCCAGGCGAGTACGAGTGTCACCGGCGACCACTCAACCGCATGCCGATCTGGTCCACCGAAGGTCTGTCCAGGACGTCGACGATCCGCCCGTCGGTCAGGAACAGCACGCTGTCCGCCTGGGCCGCCGCCTCCGGATCATGTGTGACCATCACCACCGTCTGGCCGAACGCGTTGACCGCCTCCCGCAGCAGCGCCAGCACCTCGTGCCCGGTGCTGCGGTCCAGCGCCCCCGTCGGCTCGTCGGCGAACAGCACCTCCGGTCTGCCGAGCAAGGCGCGGGCGATCGCCACCCGCTGCTGCTGGCCACCGGACAGCTGCGCCGGGCGGTGCCCCTCTCGCCCCGCCAGGCCGACTCGGTGCAGCAGTTCCCGCACACGTGACGGGTCGGGCCGCCGCCTGGCGAGCCTGCTGGGCAGGATCACGTTCTGCCAGGCGGTCAGCGACGGCACCAGGTTGAACGCCTGGAAGATGACGCCGATCCGGTCACGGCGCAGCACCGCCAGCTCCTTCTCCCCGAAGCGGGCGATGTCCTGTCCGGCGACGCGGACCGCGCCCGAATCCGGCCGGTCCAGCCCTGCCGCGCACTGCAGCAGCGTGCTCTTGCCCGACCCCGACGGGCCCATCACAGCGGTGAAGCTGCCGCGCGGGAAGGCGACGCTGACCTGCCGGAGCGCCGCCACCTCGGTAGCACCCTTCCCATAGGTCCTGGTCACTCCCTCAAGGAGGACCGCTTGATCTCTCATGATCATTAGCGTGCCGGATGTGTGCGCCACCGCCCATCGGGCATCTCCCCGATCGATCCCTGAGGCTCGCCGCACGCCCCTGACATCTCACCCCCGAGGTGACGCGACGAAGGAGGGTGCTCGCCTGGACTCTGCGCCCCCGGGGATGTCGCAGATCTGCCATCACCTACGTCGCAGAGAGCCCTGGAGCGACGGTCTGCAAGCAGCCTGCGACTGTTTGCGGTCACAGGGTTTGCGGGTGGACCCTGATGCGCCCGCAGTGCTTCGGTCCCGGCCCACTCATGAGACCTCGGACATCCACGCCCGGCCGATAGTCCGCGCCGGACACCACGACTGGATCTGATCGCCAATCGCGCTGGCGACCGTCGTGCCACTCAGCCGGATGTCGTCTCGGAATGTCCGAACGGGCTCAAGCGATCGGTCAGGAAGGCGATGATCTCGTCCCTGGCCTTCAGCGTGGGATGTCCGTCCTCGTCGACGAGGTGGGCGGTGACAACGCTGTGGGGGGACCCGACCACGTCGCCGAAGAACGGTGGCGGGCTGGTGTTCGCGAAACTGCCCGGAAGAACACGGCCGTCGAAGGCGTCGCCGAGGAGTGCCTGGTAGGCGGCGAAGCGCTGGCCGGTGCACCAGCGGTCGCCGTCGAAGCGGTAGGCAAGAACCTTCAGTCCGTCGCGTGCGATGCGGTCTCGGACCGCGCGCGCGTCCTCGTCGCTGATCTCGAGTCCGGCGGGGTCGTCCAGCGGCAGCGACGGGTGGTTGACCACTGGCGCGATGACAGCCGGCTCAAGCGCCATGGTGAGGGCGAAGTTACCGGTGAAGCACAGTCCGATCGCGCCGACTCCCGGGCCGCCGCATTCGGCACGGGCTTGGCGCGCGAGCCCACGTAGCCATGCCGTGACCGGGCTGGTGCCGCCCCCGGCGAACGCGCGGAACTCGGCACTGACACACGCGCGGCGGACGACCTCCGTACCACCCTCGACCGTGGGATAGGCACCGTCGATCCCGAAGAGTGAGGGGACGTAGACGGTGAAGCCCGCATCCCGTACCCACCGCGCCAGTCGAAGGACGTCAGGACTGATGCCGGGCATCTCCGGCATCAACACGACGGCCGGCCCGGAACCCGCGGCGTACACCGTCTTCACCACCCCCTCCACGTCCACGAGTCGGCGGGAGAAGTCCGTGATCATGTCGTCAAGCCGTCCGCTGGCAGCGCTCATGGTGACAGGGTGGACCGATGCCCCCGCACAAGGTGAGAGGCCAGATCGCCATGTATGCGGGTAATCTCGCCATAGGCGGGTGACGAGGAGGCGAGCGTGAGCGCGCTGCGGGTTGGTGTCCTGGCCTATCCGGGCTGCTTCGCGTCCGAGGTGTTCGGCGTACCCGATCTCTTGACGATGGCCACGCACGTTGCCGGACCGGACAGCTCCGGATACGAGGTGTCGATCGTTTCGCCTCGTCGTCGTGTCGCCGCGTCGGGTGGTGCGGCGTTGGACGTCTCACCGCTGCGCGAGGTGGACGTCCTTGTCGTGCCAGGGTTCGAACTCGTGCCGGGCCTCGACGTGGACGCGAAGCTCGCACCCCTCGCCCCTGAAATCACGGCGATCCGCTCACACGCCGCTGCGGGCACTGCCGTCGTCTCGATCTGTGTCGGTGCGTTCCTGCTCGCCGAGGCTGGACTCCTCAACCGACGCCGTGCTACGACAGCCTGGCTCCTCGCGGACGAACTGGCTCGACGCTGCCCGGACACCGACGTCCGACCTGAGTGTCTGGTCGTCACCGACACGGGGGTGACGACAACGGCGGCCTTCAGCGCCATGTACGACTTCGCGCTGGATCTGATCCGCCGACACAGCGGTGCCGACGTGGCACGGACAACCGCGCGGGTGGCGCTCGTCGACGATGCGCGATCGTCCCAGACCCCATACGTTGACGCGCAATTTCTTCCGCAGCCCGGAAACGAGTTCTCCCACAAGGTCATGCGACGGCTCGACCAGAACCTTGCCGCCCGATACGACCTCGCCGCGTTGTCGGACACGTTCAAGGTCAGCACTCGGACGCTGCTGCGGCGCTTCGCGGACGAGACCGGCCAGAGCCCACTGGAGTACCTGCAGTCGTCGCGTGTCCGTCGCGCCCGCCACCTCCTTGAGACCACGGACCGAACCGTCGCCGGCATCTCCGCCGCGGTCGGATACAGGGACCCCAGCACGTTCGCTGCCCTCTTCGCCAAGCACACCGGACGACGCCCGAGGGACTACCGCGCGGCCTTCCGCCGTGTTGACTGATCGCTCTGACGGCCGGAGCGGCCGCACACCGCCTACGCCCTTCTCCACGAGCATCGCACACGCTCGGACGGGCCCGCCGACGGCCACGCCCTCCGGGAAAAACAGCGGGATCCCGCCCGATCACCAAGATCGGACGGGATCCCGTCAACATCCTTCAGGCCGTTTCGAGAACGGCCCGCTGTGGAGCTATGGGGATTCGAACCCCAGACCTCCTCCATGCCATGGAGGCGCGCTACCAGCTGCGCCATAGCCCCTTGCGATGCAGATGAAATCTTAGCCGACTCCGGGCACCCCGCGCGCCATCATGCCGGAGACGAGAGCGACGGCGGCGGAGGCGATGGCGCTCACGGTGATGATCGCGAACGACAGGACGTAGGCGTCGCGGGACGGGATCGCGGTCCCGGCGATGGTGATCGAGGTAAGGAGGGCGGCGGTCGCGGCGCCGGAGACGCTGCCGCCGATGGAGCGGACCAGGGAGTTGATGCCGCTGGCGATGCCGCTCTGGTCCATCGGCACATGCTGTACGGCCAGCGCGCCGAGTGCCGCGTAGGCGACCCCGAAGCCCAGCCCCTGCAGCGCGTTGGCCCCGAGCAGGTCGAGCACCGAGGCGTTGAAGAGCGTGAACCAGCCGAATCCGGCCGCGCACAGGGCCGCGCCCAGGGCGAGGGAGTGGGCCGGGCCGAGGCGGGCCGACAGGCGGCCGGCCATGAAGGAGGCGGCCAGCATGGTCACGGTGCTGGGCAGGGCGTAGAGGCCGACGTCGAGGACCGACCCGCCGAAGCCGTATCCGGCCGACGGCGGCGTCTGGATGAAGCTGGAGACCAGGGCGAACGAGCCGAACATCGCGAAGCCCAGCAGCAGCGAGGCCAGGTTGGCCTGCAGGGAGCGGCCGCCGACGAGCAGATGCAGCCGGACCATCGGCGCCCGGACCCGGAGCTGGCTGAACACCCATATCGCGCAGAGCGCCGCCGCCCCCGCGAACAGCCCGACGACCCGTCCGGATCCCCAGCCCCAGTCGTTGCCCTTGGATATCGCCAGCAGCAGGCAGACCAGCCAGCAGGACAGCAGCGCCGCGCCGATGAAGTCGGGGCGGCCGCCGGCCTTGCTCCCGGTGTCGTGGGCGCTCAGCGCGATGAGTACGAACGCCGCCGCGGCGAGCCCCGCGGTGATCCAGAAGACCGGATGGTGGCTGGGGGTGCGGTCGGCGATGAGACCCGTGACGATCATGCCGAGGTTGCCGCCGACGCCCATGGTGGCGCTGACCACGCCGATGGCCGTCATCACCCGGGTGCGCGGGAAGCTGTCCCTGATCATGCCAATGGCCAGCGGGATCAGCGCCGCCGACGCGCCCTGCAGGGCGCGCCCGGCGATCAGCACCGCCAGGGAGCCCGACAGCGCGCAGACCACCGAGCCCAGGACGAGCAGGCCGACGGTGAACAGGATCATCCGCTTCTTGCCGTACATGTCACCGAGGCGGGACAGCAGCGGCGTGGCGACCGCCGCCGCGAGCAGCGAGGCGGTGAAGACCCAGGTGACCTCCGCGACCGGCACGTCCAGGGTGACCATCAGCCGGGGCAGCAGCGGGATCACCACGGTCTGCTGGACGGAGACGACCATCCCGGCGATGGAGAGCGCCAGCAAGGTCAGCCAGAGCTGTCTGCCCTGCGGCACCGCGCTCGGATCGGCGACGACTGTCTCTGTCACGGACCACCCCTCTGCCGCCGACTTTCGCAATCAAATGGTAGATCGTAGGTAGAAAACGTCATCGCGTGGGTCATGTCACGCCAGGGATAGCGTGATACGTCTTTACTCCCATGGCCATCGATCGCTTCGAGGAACACCGAGCCCTGCTGACCGCGGTCGCCTACCGCGTCCTGGGCACCGTGACCGACGCCGAGGACGTCGTCCAGGAGGCCTGGCTGCGCTGGTCGGGGGTGGACACGGCCGCGGTCGAGGACGACCGGGCCTACCTGATCAGGGTGACGACCCGGCTCTCCATCGACCGGCTGCGGCGGGTGAGGGCGCAGCGGGAGTCATACGTCGGGCCGTGGCTGCCCGAGCTGGTCGGCGCCGTGCCCGACGTGGCCGAGCACGCCGAGCTGACCGCCTCGGTCGAACTGGCGCTGCTGGTGGTGCTGGAGACCCTGTCCCCCCTGGAGCGCGCGGTGTTCGTGCTGCGGGAGGCGTTCGCCCTGCCGTACGCGGAGATCGGCGAGATCATCGGCCGCACCGAGACGACGGCCCGGCAGCTCGCCCGGCGGGCCAAGCAGCACGTGCAGGAGCGCAGGCCCCGCTTCGAGGTGGACCGCGCCGAGCGGCGCAGGCTGACCGAGCGGTTCATCGGCGCGGCCACCGGCGGTGACCTGGACGCGCTGACCGCGATGCTCGCCCACGACGTGTCGCTGGTCAGCGATGGCGGCGGGAAGGTCCGGGCCCCTCTCCGGGTCGTCACCGGCGACCGGAAGGTGGCGCGTTTCCTGCTCTCCGCCGCCTCGGACAGGGGCACGCGCAGGTTCCTGGGATCGCTGGACACCGGTCTGACCCCGGACCTCGAGGTGGCGGTGACGGACGTCAACGGCGCGCCGGCGGCCGTGGTGACCGCCGGCGGGCGGCCGGTCTCGGTGTTCTCCCTGGTCATCGAGGACGGTCTGATCCAGACCGTCTTCCTGGTCGCCAGCCCGGAGAAGATGCCGCGCCTGTGACGTCGCGGAGCCGCCCCGGGCGCCGCCGAGCGCGATCACCGTCAAGCGGCGGCTGCGGCCCCGGTGGCGGAGGACCTCCGCGCCCGGGGCACCCGGCACCTCGGCGAGGAGGCGACGCGGGCGGCCGGACGTCAGCGCTTCCTGCCGACCCCGCCGTAACCCATGCTCGCCAGGTCCCGGTCGACGGACTCGGGCAGTTCGGCGAACGGCCAGATGTTGACCAGGCCCGGGCCGACCATCTCGAAGTCGCCGAAGAAGCGGCCGATCTCCTCGCGACTCCTGGGCGCGAACGGTGAGTCCGTCCTCCGGTAGATCGTCGAGATGTGGGCCATGACCTCGGGGCGGCCGTCGGAAGCGGCGTGGGAGAGCGCCAGGTAGCTCCCGGCCGGCAGGGCGTCCCGATAGGCGGCGACGACGCTCTGCGGCCCGTCCGCGTCCGGGACGAGGTGGAGCAGGAACATCATCAGGACGGCGACCGGCTGGCCGAAGTCGACCAGCTTGCGGACCTCGGGCGAGTCGATGATCGCCTGGGGTGCCCGCAGGTCGCCCCAGACCATGGTCACCCTCTCCGGCTCGGCCAGGATCGCGCGGCCGTGGGCGCAGACGACCTCGTCGTGGTCGACGTAGACCACGCGGGTCTCCGGGGCGAGCCGGTGAGCGATCTCGTGCACGTTCTCCCGCGTCGGCAGGCCGGAGCCGATGTCGATGATCTGGCGGATCCCGGCCTCGCCGACCAGGTACCGCACGACCCGGGCGACGAGCTCACGCCCCTGCCGCGCGACCTCGCGCATCTCCGGGGCGACGGCGAGCACCATGTCGGCGGCCGCGCGGTCGGCGATGAAGTTGTCCTTGCCGCCGAGGTAGTAGTCGTACATCCGCGCCGCGTTGGGGATGCGCGGGTCGACGCCCTGCGGTGCCACTTCTACGGCCACAACCACTCCTTGCCTACGACCACCCACTCGACGGCGATCATAGGCGGGGCGGACGGGGCGACGTGCCACGACGATCCCGCGTCCGCCACGGGCCGCTCGGCGGCGGGCTAGCCGACGGCGGTGTGCATGGTCAGTTCGGAGCCGTCGCCGGACAGCTCCAGCGTGACGGTGACGGAGCCGAGCTGGGAGGTGCGCGACAGGTGCGTGCCGCCGCACGGGATGACGACCTCGCCGCCGGGCAGGCCGCAGTGCCAGGTGCGGCGGGCGGTCAGCTCGGGGCCCGGGCTGTCGATCCAGACCGGGACGTCGGCCGCGACCCACTCCTTGAGCCGGTCGTCGACCCGCTGGGCGATCTCCGGCAGGTCCTCGGCCAGCCCCTCGGCGGTGAAGCCCTTGCGGCGCAGGGACTTGCCCAGGCGGTAGACGTCCCGGCTGCCGTCCGGCAGGATCCGCGAGGAGACGATGGCCGTCTGGTCGAAGTCGGGGTGGCCGAGCCCGTCGGCCGTGATCTCCTTGCGCCACCGGCCGGCCAGCGCCGCGTTGAGCGCGAGCGCGGCGAGGTGGCAGGCGGTGTGCCCGGCCGACAGCGCGCGGCGGCCGGCCGCGTCGACCACCAGCTCGACCTCCTGCTCCGGCACGGGCGCGTCGGTGACGTGGACGACCAGCCAGCTCCAGCCGGGGGTGCCCCGGCGCACCGGGATGTCCTCGCCGAGATGGACGGTCTCCCCGCCCTCCTCCACGGCGCCGGTCACGCAGTCGACGACCGCCAGCCCGCCGATCGTCCCGGTGTCGGCGGGCTGGTCCGGCCAGGTGTGGTCCAGCGGGTGGAACGGGGTCCGGGCCACGATCGTCCCGTGCCGGTCCCCCACCGGCACGGTCCCCACGACCGTCGAACGTCCCCGAATCTCACCTGCCGGATAGCTGACCAGCGTCGACCCACCGATTTCCATCCCCTCATCATGCCAGTACGGCTTGCGCCGCCCCCGATGGGGCGCAAGCCGTACCGCGAGGGAGAGGTCACCCGGCGAGTACCCGCTCGTCCTCCAGGTAGCGGGAGCGGCCCGCGTACCAGCCGGTCGCGAGCTGCACCCCGATCACCGCGAACAGCAGCAGGAACGGCAGCGTCCAGCCGCCGGTCGACTCGTGCATCACGCCGACGACCAAAGGCCCGGCGCCCGCGATGAGGTATCCGGCGCTCTGTCCGAAGGCCGACAGCGCGGCGGTGGCCTCCGGGGTGCGGGTGCGCAGGGCGAGCATGGTCAGCGCGAGCGGGAAGGATCCCATCCCGATGCCGACCAGCACCGCGAACGCCCAGGCCGCACCCGCCGGGGCCAGCCAGAGTCCGAGGAAGCCGACCGTGTAGAAGGCCACGAACGCCGCCACCACGGGCCGCTGGTCGGAGAACTTCGAGGCGATCCAGGGCACGACCATCGAGACCGGGATGCCGATCGCGGTGAAGACGCCCAGCACCAGCCCCGCCTGCCCGCTGGTGTAGCCGCCGTCGGTGAGGATCTTGGGCAGGAAGCCGAACATGATGTAGGCCACCATGCTCTGCGTGCCGAAATAGGCCGCGACCGACCAGGCGAGCTTGCTCCGGACCAGGGCCCGGGGCCCGAGATCGCTGCTTCCGGTGTCCCGCTCCGGCTCACTGCGCAACAGCGCAAGCCACGGAATGGCGGCGACAGCGGCCAGCGCCGCCCACACCCCGAGGGCAACGTGCCAGTTGCCGTCGGCGGCCCGCTCGATCGGCACGGTCGCGGCGGCCGCGAGCATCGTGCCCACCGCGAGCGCGGTGGTGTAGACGGTGGTCATGGTCCCGGCCCGGCCCGGGAAGTGGCGCTTGATCAGGGTGGGGATGAGCACGTTGCCCACCGCGCCCCCGGACAGCGCCAGGGCGCTGCTGAACAGGAACACCCCCGCCGAGCCCACCATCGAGCGGATCAGCAGGCCGGCGCCGAGAGTGATCAGGGCGATCAGCAGCAGCCGGTGCTCCCCGACCTTCCTGGCCAGCGCCGGGGTCAGCGCACCGACCGAGGCGAAGATGAGCACGGGTAGTGTGGTGAGGAGTCCCACCCCCACTCCGGACATGCCCAGGCCGGAGGAGATGTGGTCGAGGACCGGCCCCACGCTGGTGACGGCGGTGCGCAGGTTCAGCGCGGCGAGGACGATCCCCGCCACAAGCAGCCAGGCCAGGGATCCCGTCGTTCCACCGGTGCGGCCCCGTGTCTCCTGGGTTAGCACGGTCATGGGGGGCTCAGTCCTCCTTCAGCGATTCAACCAATCGTAGGATGATTGGCAGACTGCAACTGTAACAGGACTGAAATGCCGTTTTGTTCCTGTCTCCCCGAACCCCGGCAACTCCCCGCCAACCCCTGACAGTGTGAAAGCCGGGCCACCCCGCCCCTTACAGGGCGTGACCCGGCTCTCTCACGCGTCAGACGCGGGCGTCAGATATGCGGCCCGGGGGCCGGCGGCGCCTCCTCGCCCGGCCGGCGTCCGGCCGGCGGCAGCGGGCCGGTTCCCGGCGGCGGGAGCGGGGACTCCGGCGGGTATCCCCCGCCGACCGTGCGCGGCGGCGCCGGCTCGTCGAAGCCGTAGCCGCTGCCCGTGCCGCCCACGGGCCGCTCGTTCAGGCCCACGCCTCCGCCCGGACCGAAGTCGCCCGTGCCGCGGTCCTGCGGGCCGGGGACGTCGCCGCGCCAGGCTCCCGTCTCGGCGCCACGCGCCTCGATGAAGGTCTTGAAACGCTCCAGGTCGCCCCGGACCCGCAGGCGGACGATCTGCAGCCAGTCACCGACGGTCTCGACGAAACCCTCCGGGTCGTACTCCATCTGGAGCGTGACCCGCGTGATCTCCGGTCCGAGGTGGTGGAAGGTCACCACGCCGGCCTGGTGCGGCCGGTCCACGGACTTCCAGGCGACCCGCTCGTCGGGGTGCTGCTCGGTGATCTCGGCCTCGAACTCGCGGCGGACGCCCGAGATCTCGACGACCCACGCCGTACGGGTGTCGCCCAGCTGCTTGACCGACTCGACGCCTTCCATGAACTCGGGAAAGCTCTCGAACTGGGTCCACTGGTTGTACGCGGTCCTGATCGGGACGTTCACGTCGACGGACTGTTCGATCGTGCTCACAGCGCTGCCTCCCTTTCTGTGGGTTCGGGGAGCAGACCTGCCCGAGGGGGTCGGACCCTAACTACTTGCGGCGTAAAAGCCAATAAAGCCCGAGCACCGGCAGCAGGAGCGGGATGAACACGTAGCCGCTGCCGTAGCCGGACCAGACCGTGGCGCGCGGGAACGCCTCGGGGTCGACCATGCTCAATGTGCCGACGACGAGGACCCCCGCCAGTTCGATGCCGCAGGCGGCCAGCGCCAGCCGCCGGTCCCCCCGGGCCAGCGCCACGGTGAGCACGACGTAGACCGCCGCGGCGAAGGCCGACAGCGCGTAGGCCAGCGGGGCCTCACCGAACCGCGTGGCGATCTGCACGGCGGCACGCGCCCCGGCCGCCAGGGCGAACACCCCGTAGACCGCGACCAGCGCGCGGCCCGGCCCGCTGCCGATGGCCGGCTCCCTCATGCCGTCCCCTGCCAGATCTGCAGCAGCCGCCCGACCATGACGCAGACGGCGAAGCTCCCCACCGCGATCACGATCGCCCCCCACCGCGAGCGCTCGGCGAGCCCCAGGAACGCCGCGGCCGGCGGGATCGCCAGCGTGCCGGCGAGATAGCCGATGAGGGTGGCCGTCTCGTCCGGCCCCTCGCCCCGGACCATCCCGGCGACCGCGAAACCGGCCTGGACGAGCAGGCCGACCTCCAGCACCCCGAGCGCGACGAGCAGGACCGTCCCCATCGCCCGGTTCCGCGCGGCGGTCACGATCGCGGCCAGAACGATCAGCAGCGACAGCACGATCACCCCGGTCGCGAGCGGGCCGATCATCGGGACATCACAGGGGTGAAGGACATGACCAGTAGGGTACTGCCCGGCCATGCCGCCCTCCCTCCCGCGGCGCATAGGCTGGATCCATGGAGAGGATCCTGGTCAGCGCCTGTCTGATGGGGCGGAAGGTCCGTTACGACGGGGCCGCCAAGACGAGCGGCGACGCGCTGCTGGCCACCTGGCGGCAGGAGGGACGGCTCGTCCCGTTCTGCCCGGAGGTCGAGGGCGGCCTGCCCGTCCCCCGCCCGGCCGCCGAGATCGAGGGCGGCGCCGGGGGCGCGGCCGTGCTCGCCGGGGCCGCGCGGGTGCTGGCCACCGACGGGAGCGACGTCACGCAGGCGTTCCTCGCCGGGGCCCAGGCGGCGCTCGCCGTCGCCCGATCCTTCGGCGTCAAGGTGGCGATCCTGAAGGAGGGCAGCCCCTCCTGCGGGAGCCTGACCGTCTACGACGGCACCTTCCGCGGCCGCCGCCTGCCCGGCAACGGCGTCACCACCGCCCTGCTCGAACTGCACGGCATCGCGGTGTTCGCCGAGGACCGCGTCGCCGACGCCGGAGAACGGCTGCGCGAGCTCGAAGGGGCCTGACACTCCCGGGGGAGGGGCCTAATACTCCCAGGTGTCGGTCCGGTTCTCCCCGCCGATGCAGAAGACCGCCGTGCCGTGCCCGTTCCGGACCAGGTCCACCCGGATCCAGCCGAGCGCCTGCGACACCTTGGCCTCGAAACCCACGTTGGGCGCGGCCGCGACCAGGCGGCACCTGTCGTCCTCGATGACGAACGAGACCGAACCGCCCCCGACGTTCACCACGCGCACCTTCCCCTCGGAGGCCGCCGGGACCGAGGGGCCGGGCGCGGCGGCGGACAGGGCCGGCCTGGGCGTGGCGGCGGTCGCCGACGGCCGTGGCTCGGCGCTCGCGGGCGAGCGCACCGTGATGTGCGGGGCCTCCAGCGGGGACCGGGTGGCCCGTGGGCGGGCGGTGTTGTGGGTGGGCCCGGCCGGGGTGCGGCGGGGGGCGGGGGCGCGCTGGTCGGAGGAGGCGGAGGCGGTCGGCGTGCCGAGCGCGGCCGCCGGGCCGGTGGGCGCCCCGGAGGGGAGCGGCGCGGCCTCCATCCGGCTGATCGCGGCGTTGATCGGCTCGATCCTCGCGTCGTCGAAGACCTGGCCGCCCAGCACGTCGCTGACGCCGAACCAGGCTATCGACGTCGCCAGGACCGTGGCTCCGCACCACACCGCCAGGAAACCAAGGGTCTGCCGCATGCGGTGAATTATTACCTCACATACCTCTTTGTTCACTACGGTTACGTCGCATGGCGACGGTGC
This sequence comes from Streptosporangium sp. NPDC048886, assembly GCF_055586905.1. NCBI lineage: Bacteria > Bacillati > Actinomycetota > Actinomycetes > Streptosporangiales > Streptosporangiaceae > Streptosporangium > Streptosporangium sp. NPDC048886. The sequence goes on along the minus strand of NZ_JBVJHH010000057.1, from coordinate 35,551 downwards.
TGGTGGTGGAAGACGACGAGTACGTGCGCTCCGCGATCATTCAGGAACTGAGCAGGCGCCAGCACGCCGTGCGCAGCGCGGGACGCGCTCTCGACGCGCTGCGGGAGATCACCCAGAACCCCCCGGACGTGGTGGTCCTCGACCTCGGCCTGCCCGACCTGGACGGATCGGAGGCGCTGAAGATGGTCCGCAGCGTCTCCAGTGTCCCGGTCATCGTGGCCACGGCCCGGGACAACGAGGCGGAGATCGTCCGCCTGCTGGAGGCTGGCGCGGACGACTACCTGGTCAAGCCGTTCTCCGGCGACCATCTGAACGCCCGGCTGGACGCCGTGCTGCGGCGGGCCAGGGCCGCGGCCCCGCCGTCGGTGCTGCACGTCGGTGGGCTCTCGGTGGACCTCAACCGGCGGGAGGCCGCGGTGGAGGGCGCGCCGCTCTCCCTGACCCGGCGGGAGTTCGACCTGCTGGCCTATCTCGCCGCCCGCGCCGACCGGGTCGTCTCCCGCAAGGAGCTACTCACCGAGGTGTGGCAGCAGTCCTACGGCGACGACCAGACCATCGACGTCCATCTGTCGTGGTTGCGGCGCAAGCTCGGCGAGAGCGCCTCCGCCCCCCGCTACCTGCACACCGTGCGCGGCGTGGGCGTCATGCTGATCACACCCTCGTGAGACGGACCCTGGCCCTGCTCGCCGTCGCCGGGGCCTCGATGATCGCCCTGGCCTTCCTGATCCCGCTCGGACTCATCGTCAAGGAGATCGCTCACGGCCGGGCCATGGCCGATGCCGAACGGCAGGCGTCGGCGCTGGTCCCCGTCCTGGCCATCACGGTGGACCCGGCCCGGCTGACCCACGCGCTGGTCAGCACCGGGGCGGGAGACCGGATCGCGGTCCACCTGCCGGACGGCGGATCGGTGGGCACCGTACGGGCGCCCGCCGAGAGCGTGGTCACGGCCTCCCGGCTGACGCGGGCGGTGACGGCGGAGACCGAGACCGGCTACCTCCTGCTGCGCCCGGTCGTCCTGGACGGCGGCCGGACCGTGGTCATCGAGATCTTCGTGCCCGCCGGCGACCTCACCCAGGGCGTCACCAAGTCATGGGCGGTGCTGACCGGGGTCGCGGTCACGCTGGTCGCCGGCTCGGTGCTGGTCGCCGACCGGCTGGGGGCGCGGGTGGTGCGCTCGACCCAGCGCCTCGGGCGGGCCGCCGGCGCCCTGGGCGCCGGGGACTTCAGCGTCCGCATCGAGCCCGAGGGGCCGCCCGAACTCGTCTCCGCAGGAGAGGCGTTCAACACCATGGCCGACCGGGTCGTGCGGCTGCTGGCCGCCGAGCGGGAGATGGCCGCCGACCTGTCTCACCGGCTGCGGACCCCGCTCACCGCGCTCCGGCTCAGCCTGGACAACCTGGGGCCGGAGGCCGAGCAGAGCCGCCAGGCCCTGGCCCGCCTGGAGGCCGAGGTGGACCAGATCATCGCGGCTGCCCGGCAACCCTCCCGGGCGCCGGAGTCCGTCTCCTGCGACGCCGCCCACGTGCTGCGCGAACGGCTGACCTTCTGGTCCGCCCTGGCCGAGGACCAGCAGCGCCCGTGGCAGCTGATCGGCGCCGCGGATCCGGCCCCGGTCCCGGTCGCGGCCACCGAGCTCAGCGCCGTGGTGGACGCGCTGCTCGGCAATGTCTTCCGGCACACTCCCGAGGGCACGGCGTTCACGGTGACCCTGCACCGGGGCGCCGGCACGGTGGGCGTGCTGATCGCCGACGCCGGCCCGGGCATCCCCGATCCCGAGACGGCCCTGCGGCGCGGGGCCAGCGGCTCGGGCTCCACCGGCCTCGGCCTCGACATCGCCCGCCGGCTCGCCGAAGGCTCCGGCGGCACGCTGCGGATCGACGTCTCCTCCCTGGGCGGCGCCGGGGTTCAGCTGTGGTTGCGCACCGACCGGCGCGACCACGCCCCGCGCGGGAGCCGGCGGCCGGTCGGCGGCGGCTGGCCGCGCAGGAGGAAGGCCCCCTGACCCCGCTGTCCCCCTGACCCCACGGTCCCGGGCACCCGGCGCGGGCGCGGTCCGGCCGGGGCGGTACGGGCACCGCCCGCCGCGCGGCGGCCCTACGCCCTGCTCAGCTCCATGATCCAGTTGGTCTCCCAGGTCTTCTCCCCGTCGGCGGAGAATGCCTGCTCCCAGCGGGCGGCGGCGGCCGTGATCTCCGACCAGACGAAGCGGACCCTGACCGGGGCGCCCTCGTGGGTGTCGTCGCCGTAGAACTCCCCCGTGCCGCCGGTGAAGCGGCCCACGACCGGCGGGAACAGCGTCCCGGTCCGGCTGCTGGCCCAGTGGAGCGACCACTCCTCGCGCTCGACGTCGAACAGCCGCAGGGTGAGCCCGGAGAACCCCAAGCTCGGAAAGGTGATCTCGTCGATGTTGGCCGCGCCGCCGAACGCCTGCCGGGCGACGGAGGTGGCGGGGAACTCCTGCCATTCGGTGCTGCCGGTGAGGGGCTTGACGAGCCGCCGGTTGACCACGTTCCAGGTGCCGGTGAGGAAGTCGAAGTCGTTCATGCCTGGAAGCTAGGGCCAGGTCACTGACATCTGCTGTCAGTGTTTTCGCGGATAATTCAGGTCATGCGTGCGAGCCGGCTCCTCTCCCTGCTGATGCTGCTGCAGACCCGGGGCCGGATGACCGCCCAGGAGCTGGCGGCGGAGCTGGAGGTCTCGGTCCGGACCGTCTACCGGGACGTGGAGTCGCTCCACTCCGCCGGCGTCCCCCTGTACGGCGACGCCGGCCCCTCGGGCGGCTACCGGCTGCTCGACGGCTACCGCACCCGGCTCACCGGCCTGACTTCGGGAGAGGCGCAGGCGCTGTTCCTCGCCGGGATGCCGGGACCCGCCGCCGAGCTCGGCCTCGGCTCGGTGGTGACGGCCGCCCAGCTCAAGCTGATGGCCGCGCTCCCGGTGGAGCTCCGGGACCGGGCCGGGCGGATCCGCGAGCGTTTCCACCTCGACGCTCCCAACTGGTACCACGGCGCCGACGAGACCCCGTACCTCGCGGCGGTCGCCGACGCGGTGTGGAACGAGCGCCGCCTGGAGATCCGCTACCGCCGCTGGAAGGCCCCCCAGGAGGTGCTCCGCACGCTGGAGCCGTACGGACTGGTGCTCAAGGCCGGCCGCTGGTATCTCATCGCCCGCACCGGACAGGACCTGCGCACCTACCGGGTCTCCCAGATCCTGGAGCTGCACGCGCTCCCGGAGACCTTCGAGCGGCCCGCCGGCTTCGACCTCGCCGCCCACTGGAACGGCGCCCTGGAGGAGTTCGAGGCGCGGCTCCACCAGGGTGAGGCCGTCATCCGGCTCTCACCGCACGGGATGGAGCGCCTTCCCGACATGGCCCGCCCGGCCCTCCTCCGGGCGGCCGAGGCCACCGCGCGGCCTCCGGGCCCGGACGGCTGGACACAGGTCACGGTCCCGATCGAGTCGCTCCCGAACGCCCTGAGCGAGTTCCTGCGGTTCGGCGTGGATCTGGAGGTCGTCTCCCCCGCCGAGCTGCGCGACCTCATGGCGGAGACCGTGAGGTCCCTGGCGCGACGCTACGACACGGCCGGCTGAGGTCCCCTCCGCCCAGCCGACCGCCTCCGGGCCGGCCAGCCCCGCACCAGGCCGACCACCTCCGCACCGGACCGGGACGACCACCCCTGAACCAGGCCGGCCGCCTCCGGGCCGGCGGAGCCGGGAGATCTGAGACTGGAGCGCGTTGGCGGCGTTGCCCGGCGGCTGCTCGCCGTAGAGGCCGTCGATCAGCCGTTCGGTGGTGACGATCCGTCCGGCGTCGAGCACCGGCATCGCCAGCAGCGCCCACAGCGATCGGGCCGCCCACGGCGTCCCGCACCTCCATCGCGCCCAGCACACCGACCCGCATGGCACCGGTTATCGTGCGCGACGGGCACCGACCTGTAGCAGGCGTCCGACCGGAGCGAGCCGCCCGGAGCGGGCGGCCCGAGCGGGAGAGAGCGCCCCGGGGCCGGAGCCGGCGCGGTTCCGAGGCCCATCAGATCCGGGACCCGGCCGAGCCATATAGTTGACATCAACTAGACAGCTATGGATAGTTGATACCAACTACGGAGGTCGCGATGGAGCAGCGGCGCAAGGTGTCCAACCCGTTGGCCCTGGCGGTGCTGGCGTTCCTGTTGATGGAGCCGATGCACCCCTACGAGCTCGGCCGGCGGCTGCAGGAGACCGACAAGGACCGGAGCTTCAAGTACAACCGGGGATCGCTGTACATGGTGGTGCGGCAGCTGACCAAGGCGGGGTTCATCGCCGAGCAGGAGACCGTACGGGACACCGAGCGGCCGGAGCGCACGGTGTATTCGATCACCGATGAGGGCCGGCACGAGCTCTATGACTGGCTGCGCGAGCTGGTCGCCACCCCCCGAGAGGAGTATCCGCACTTCGGCGTGGCGCTGTCGCTGCTGAGCGTGCTTCCGCCCGCGGAGGCCGTCGAGCTGCTCGAACGGCGCTCACAGGCGCTGGTCACCGAGATCGGCGGGATCCGCGAGAGGGTACGGGCCGCCACCGACGGCGGCCTGCCCTGGGTGTTCCTGGTGGAGGAGGAATACCGCCTCACGCTGCTGGAGGCCGAGCACCGTTTCGTCACCCGGCTCGTCCCGGCGCTCGAGCAGCCGGACTACATCTCGTCGTGGCGCAAAGTCTTCGACCCGCAATGACGTCTGGAAGGTTCTCGTGAAGATCGTTGTCGTCGATCCGGCCTCCCCGGATCCACCGGGCTCCGGGGAGACCCGGAGCGGCCCTCCCTCGGGCGGCCAAGAGCCCCGGGCGCCGGCCACGGGCTCTGCTTGAGCGGATCCCGACACCTGAAAGGCGGTACAGGCCCATGACCACCTCGACCCCGATCACCTCGACCTCGACCGTGGCTCGATGGCTCGCGCTCGGCGCCATCGCCGGACCGACACTGTTCACACTCGCCTGGCTGATCCTCGGCCTGGTCAGCACCGGTTACCCGATTTTCGGCACCCGGATCGAGCCCTACTCGCCCATCGCCCAGCCGATCAGCGGCCTGGGGCTGGGCGACACGGCGCCCTTCATGAACGCGGCCTTCGTCGTCGGCGGAGTCATGCTGCTCGCCGGGGTCGCCGGCATCGCCATGACCGTCGAGACACAGCGCCGGCGGACGGCGCGCATGACATGCGCGGTCCTGCTCGCCGCCACACCGGTCGGGATGATCATCGACGGCGTCTTCGATCTCGAGGCGATGGTGCCGCACTCCATCGGATTCCTCCTCGCCGCCGGAGTCCCCGTAGTCGGCTTCCTCGTCGCCGGCTCGCTGTTCCGGACCACCCGGCGCCACCGGCGACTGGGCCTCTGGCTGCTCGTCGCCAGCCCGGTGACCCTGGCTCTGGTCGTCGGGTTCTTCCTGACGTTCGAGCCGACCGTCGAGGGAGCCGGCCACGGCATCGCGGGTCTGGTCCAGCGGCTGCTGGTCAGCGTCGTTCTCGCCGCATTCGTCGCCATGGCCTGGCCCGTCTTCCGGCAGACCCGTTGATCGAACCGCCGGGTTCCGTGGAGGCCCGCACACCGCCCGCGCCCTCCGCCGCGACCGCCCCACACCCTCGGAGGGACTCGTCGGCGGCCACACACGCCTGAGAACGACAAGATCCCGCCTGATCAGGATGATCAGACGGGATCTCGACTCCCTTCGGGCCGTCCAGGAACGGCCCTGCTGTGGAGCTATGGGGATTCGAACCCCAGACCTCCTCCATGCCATGGAGGCGCGCTACCAGCTGCGCCATAGCCCCTGGTCACCGCTCCGAGTGCTCTCGTTGCGGCGCTTCGGAAGCATATAGGGACAACCGCGTGTTCACCTAATCGACGGCCGTACGGCTCGCGCCCGTCATCCCCGGGCGCAAGCCTCGCCGGGGAGTCAGGCGTTCGTGGCCTCGGGACTGTCGTCGCTCTTGACCGGCTCGGGCAGGGTCCCGGCGTTGTGCTCCAGCAGGCGCCAGCCCTTGCGGCCCTCCTCCAGCACCGACCACGAGCAGTTTCCCAGGCCGCCGAGGGCCGACCAGAGCTCCTCGGGCAGGCCCAGCAGGCTGGCGATGCCGAGGCGGAGCGCCGCCCCGTGGGAGGCGACCACCAGCAGACCGTCGGGGTCGAGCTCGGCCGCCCAGCGGCGGACCGACGTCGACACCCGTTTGGCGACGTCGGTGACGTGCTCGCCGCCCGGGGCCTCCCAGTCGGCGAACTCCCGGGGCCAGCCCGTGGAGATCTCCTCGCGGGTGAGCCCCTCCCACTCGCCGCCCCCGCGCTCGCGCAGATCCTTGTCCACGGCCACGTTCAGGCCGGTGATCCGCCCCAGTGCCGAGGCGGTGTCCACGGCCCGCTGGAGGTCCGAGGAGACGATCATGCTGGGGCGGAGGGCGGCGAGCAGCGAGGCGGCGCGGGCCGCCTGCGCCATACCGGTCTCGTCCAGCGGTATGTCGCTGTGGCCCTGGAAGCGGCGTTCGACGTTCCAGAGCGTCTGGCCATGCCTCAGGCAGACGACCCGGCGGCTCACTCAGTTACCGCCTGGCGGGCGCGCTGGGCGGCGACCTGGGTCACGCTGTCGGGCAGGGCGATGGAGGGGCAGTCCTTCCACAGGCGCTCGAGAGCGTAGAAGGTGCGGTCCTCCTCGTGCTGGACGTGGACGACGATGTCGACGTAGTCCAGCAGGACCCAGCGACCCTCGCGCTCACCTTCGCGGCGGACGGGCTTGGCGTCGGCCTCGATCCGGAGCCGGTCTTCGATTTCGTCGACGATGGCGCGGACCTGACGGTCGTTGGTGGCGGAGCAGAGCAGGAAGGCGTCGGTGATGACGAGCTGCTCGCTCACGTCGTAGGCGAGAATGTCATCGGCCAGCTTGTCGGCGGCGGCCTCGGCGGCGAGCCTGATGAGCTGGACGGATCTGTCGGTTGCGGTCACGGTGTCGGTTAGTCCTCCTGTAGTCGGCGCTGTCACCTGTCAGGGTGCCCGATCGGATGCCCGAGGAGGGCACCACAGATACAACGCCTATCGTGTGCCACCCGATTCCGCTCCGCAAACGAATTGGCGGTCGATCAGGGGCTCACGTAGCGGTAGAGACCGCGCTTGTTGATGTACTGAACGATACCGTCCGGCACGAGATACCAGATGGGCTGCCCGGAGGCGACCCGTTCCCGGCACTCCGAGGACGAGATGGCCAGCGCCGGGATCTCCAGCAGGCTGACTTTGCCCTCCGGCAGCCCCGGGTCGTGCAGGACGTGGCCGGGCCGGGTGGCGCCGACGAAGTGGGCGATGGTGAACAGCTCGTCGACGTCTCGCCAGCTCAGGATCTGGGCGAGGGCGTCGGCGCCGGTGATGAAGTACAGCTCCACGTCCGGCCCCCAGGCGGCGGCGATCTCCCGCAGGGTGTCGATGGTGAAGGTCGGGCCCGGACGGTCGACGTCCACGCGGCTGACCGAGAAGCGGGGGTTGGAGGCGGTCGCGATGACCGTCATCAGATACCGGTCCTCAGGCGCGGAGACCGTCTTGTCGGCCTTCTGCCATGGGTGCCCGGTCGGCACGAAGACCACCTCGTCGAGGTCGAAGTGGTGCGCGACCTCGCTGGCGGCGACCAGGTGCCCGTGGTGGATCGGGTCGAAGGTGCCGCCCATGACGCCCAGACGTCGCTTCCCCTGGCCGGTAGGCGCGTTCATCATGGAAGGGACCATACGCGCAAGCCGTACCCGGCTTTTGCCCGCCCCCCGCGCGTGCCAGGCGCACCCGACGTAGCATGCCGGACATGACCACCACCCCGGATCGCAACCGCGTGCAGCTCCCCGGCATCAGCTCACGTGCCTACGAACATCCCGCTGACCGGTCCGCGCTGGTCGCCCTGCGCTCGCTCAGCGGATTCGACACGGTGCTCAAGCAGATGTCCGGCCTGATCAGTGAGCGCCGCCTGCGCCTGATCTACCTCGCCTCGGCCGTGCGCACCAGCGAGACCCAGTTCCGCGCCCTGCACGACATGGGCCGCGACGCCGCCTACACGCTCGACCTCCACCGCATCCCCGAGGTCTACGTCCAGCAGAGCCCGCTGGTCCAGGCGAAGGCGATCGGCTTCGACGACCCCTTCATCGTCGTCTCCACCGGCCTGCTCGACCTGATGGACGAGGAGGAGCAGCGCTTCGTCATCGGCCACGAGACCGCGCACATCCTGTCCGGCCACGCGGTCTACCGCACCATGCTCGACATCCTCACCCGCCTGGCCACCCGCGTGGCCTGGATCCCGCTCGGCTACATCGGCCTGCGCGCGATCGTCGCGGGCCTGGAGGAGTGGCACCGCAAGTCCGAGCTGTCGGCCGACCGCGGCGGCCTGCTCTGCGGCCAGGACACCGACGCCGCGCTGCGCGCGCTGATGAAGCTCGCCGGCGGGTCGCGCCTGCACGAGATGAACATCGAGGCGTTCCTCGACCAGGCCCGCGAATACGACACGGCGGGCGACGTCCGCGACGGCCTGCTCAAGGTCCTCAACCTGCTGGGCACCACCCACCCGTTCGCGGTCTCCCGGGTCGCCGAGCTGGACAAGTGGCGCCGCGGCGGCGAATACGAGACGATCCTCGGCGGCGCCTACCCCCGCCGCGCCGACGACTCCAACGCCAAGATCTCCGAGGAGGTCAAGGCCGCCGCCCGCTCCTACCGCGAGTCCTGGTCGCAGTCGCAGGACCCTTTCATCGGCGTCCTGCGTGACGTGGCCGAGGGCGCGGTCAACGCCGGAGAGCGCATCTTCAACCGCTTCTCCCGCCGCGACGGCAACTAGGCCGAGCCTCAGAAAAGGTCCAGAAGATCATCTTCTGGACCTTTCTGGTGAAAGAGCACCGCTCGGCCGGTGACGGGCACCGGCTCTCAGACCAGGAGGGCGATCCCGCGCACCGCCGCCGCGCACAGCGCGACGAACCCGCCCAGCACGGCGAGCGCCCGCAGCCCCTCTTTGCGGAGTTCGGGGATCTCCGCGCTGATCCGCTCGACCTCGCGGCCGATGATCCCGCCGCAGACGACACCGAACACGATGCCCGCGACCGCGACGGGGGCGGGGCGCAGCCACCACTCCGGCGGCAGCGACGCGCCGAGGACCAGCCACAGCGCCAGGCCCGCGAGCCCCGCCGCGGGCAGCCCCGGCCAGGCCAGCGCGGTCAGCAGCGACACCGTGAAGGTCAGCGGGAAGCTCACCACGCGCAGCAGGCCCCGGACTCTGGCCGACTTGCGCTTCTTGACCGCCCAGTGCCCGGCCCAGATCGCACGGGCCAGGACGGCGAAGAACCCGGTGACCGCGAAGGTCGCCAGCGGCCAGATCACCGTGGCCACCACGCACGGCACGGCCAGCACGGCCAGCAGGATCAGCGCGGCGCTCCCCGTCGGCAGCGGCCTCGCCCTGCCGGCGCCCATGGTCTCCGAGGCCGGCGCGCCGTCGGCCTGCCGCCCTTTGGGCGTCCCCCGGCCGGGCTTGCCCCCCGTCCCGCCGGACGCGGGCCGGGCCGCCCGGGAGGGCTCCCCCGCCGCGGCGGCCGGCCGGCCCCCCCGGGACGTCCCGTCGCCGCCCGCGGCCGGACGCGCGGGCCCGTCCGCTCCGGCGGCCGGCCGCGCCCCTCGGGACGGCTCGCCGGTGAGGGCGGCCGGCCGGCCGCCGCGCGGGGGAGCCTCCCCGGCCGCGATCGGACGCGCCCCGCGGTCGGCCTCACCAGTCCTGACCGCCGGCCGGCCGCCGCGCGCGGACTCCTCCGTCTTGGCCCCGGACCTGGCCCGCGCCTCCGGCCTCCTGGAGGTGGCCGGAGCGGCCTTCTCCCCCGCCGGCCGGGCCGCCGCGGGCGCCGGCTCGGGCGAGGCCGCACGGGCCAGCCTGGCCAGCCGGGCGGCGAGCAGGGCCGCGGTGGGGCGTTTGGCCGCCTCACGGTGGAGGGCGGCGCGGATCAGCGGGAGCAGCGCGGCGGGGATGCCCGCCAGATCGGCCTGGCCGTTGAGGATGGCGTACATCTGCGCCTCGACCGTGCCCCGGCCGAAGGTGGGGCGCCCGGTCGCGGCGAAGGCCACCGTGGCCGCCCAGGCGTGCACGTCGGCGGGCTCGCCCACGGGCTCGTCGACGAACAGCTCGGGGGCGGCGTAGCTCGGAGTGCCGAGGAAGGTGCCGGTCAGGGTGAGCCGGGTGGCGTCCAGGACCTGGGCGATGCCGAAGTCGATCAGGACGGGCTCGTCTCCGGCGTTGACCAGCACGTTGGCGGGTTTGAGGTCACGGTGGACGACCCCGGCCGCGTGAATGATCGACAGTGCGGTGGCCAGGCCCTGGGCGAGGGAGATCAGGGCGGCCCCCTTGAGCGGGCCGCCACGCCGTACGCGGTCGAAGAGGGTCTCCCCCTCGATGTGCTCCATGACCATGTAGGGCCGTTCGCAGGCGAGGTCGGCGTCGACGACCCGGGCGACGTAGGGGCTCTCGACCCTGCGGAGAGCGCGGACCTCGCGCTCGAGCCGTATTCGGGCCTCCGAGTCGGAGTCGACGACGTCGTGGAGCATCTTGAGCGCCACGTTCTCGCCCCGGCGGCTGGTGGCGAGGTAGACCTCGCCCATGCCGCCCCGGCCGAGGCGCTCCACCAACGTATAGGGGCCGACTCGCCCGAGACGACCCACGTGACCTCCCGCGTCGGCCACATGGGTCCAAGACCGCTGTGCCTATCGGGTCGCTCGCTTGCGCTCGCTCCCCTGCCCTCCAGCCATAGGAGACAACACCATAGCGGGCAGGTGTGACGAATATCCGGCGGCGCGCCGTACCCGCTGGAAGATCAGCGTGGCGGGGGCCCGGCGTCCGGCGGCCCGGGGCGGGGCTCGCCGCCGGGCGGGGCGGGCGGCTGGGGCTCGCCGGGCGGCGTGGGCGGCTGGGGCTCGGCCGCGGGAGGCTGCGCCGGCGGCTGGGCGGCGGCGGGCGGGACCGGCCGCAGCGGCTCGGCCGCGATGGGCGGGACGTACGCCGGGACGTTCTCCGCCCCCCGACGGCGCGCCTCCCTCCGGCGGCCGAAGATCAGGTGGTCCAGGCTGATCCGGCCCGCTCCCCCCGCGGCCAGCAGCAGGGCGGCCGAGCCCAGGGCCCCGACCAGCTCGAACCCTCCCTTGGTGACGAACACTCCGGCACGCGAGTGGACGAAGACGAACGCGCCGAGCATGTCGGCGGCGATCAGGAGGCCGACGAGCGGGGTCAGCAGTCCCAGGATGAGCAGGACCCCACCACCGAGCTCGACGACGATGGCGAACGCGGCGGCCGCCCTGGGCAGCGGGACCCCCGCCGAGGTGAACATGGCGGCGGTGGCCTCGACGCCCCCGGCGCTGAGCTTCTGCCAGCCGTGCGCGATGAAGACCACGCCGAGGACGAGCCGCGCGATCAGCGCGGCCAGGTCGTAGAGGGCCCGTCTCATGGCCGGTGCGCGCTCTCGTGGGAGGGGGCCGCCAGCAGGCTGTCCAGCTCAACCGTGGGCTCGGCCGACAGGCTCCGGCGGCCGGTGCGCCGCCAGTTCACATGTCCCCGGCGCTCCAGCCACAGCATCATCCTGTCGAGCGTGAGCAGCACAAGGCTGACAAACAGGAATGCGACCACGATTTCCATGAAGCCCAGTCAAACCACAAGAGGCTTCGATTACCTGGAGCGACACGCTACTACATTCGGTGACCGGGCAGGTGCTGAACCGGGCCGGCCACGGAACGCCGGAGCGCCGGCCTCACCCCGGGTCCTCGCCCGGGGAGCCGTCCGTGGAGGCGGCTGCTACTTGTCACCGGCTCCGCGGGAGGCGACGACCGTGCCCGTGTCGGTGCGCAGATGGCCCTCGCCGGTGTAGACCCATTTGGTGGAGGTCAGCTCGGGCAGGCCCATCGGGCCGCGCGCGTGCAGCTTCTGGGTGGAGATGCCGATCTCCGCGCCGAAGCCGAACTCGCCGCCGTCGGTGAAGCGGGTCGAGGCGTTGACCGCCACGGCCGCGGAGTCGACCAGCGCGACGAACCTGCGGGACGCGCCGACCGAACGGGTGACGATCGCGTCGGTGTGGCCCGAGCCGTACTTCCTGATGTGCGCGACCGCGTCCTCCAGCGAGTCGACGACGGCGGCGGCGATGTCCAGCGAGAGGTATTCGGCGCCGAAGTCGTCTTCGCCGGCCGGCACCACCTCGCCGTAGGCCGCGATCCGGGCGTCACCGTGCACCGTCACCCCCTCGGCGGCCAGCGCGGCCAGCGCGCGCGGCACGAAGGCGTCGGCCACGGCCACGTGCACCAGGAACGTCTCGGCCGCGTTGCACACCGAGGGCCGCTGGACCTTGGAGTTGAGCAGGATCTCGATCGCCAGGTCCTGGTCGGCGTCGGCGTCGACGTAGACGTGGCAGTTGCCCACGCCGGTCTCGATGACCGGGACCGTCGACTCCTCGACCACCGAGTTGATCAGTGAGGCCCCGCCGCGCGGGATCAGCACGTCGACCAGGCCGCGGGCCCGCATGAGCTCCTTGACCGAGTCGCGGGTCAGGCCGGGGACCAGCTGCACCGCCCCGGCCGGGACCTCGGTGCCCGCCAGCGCGTCCTGCATGACCCTGACGAGGACCGTGTTGGACTCGTAGGCGCTGGAGGAGCCGCGCAGCAGCGTGGCGTTGCCGCTCTTCAGGCAGAGCGCCGCAGCGTCCACGGTCACGTTGGGACGGCCCTCGTAGATGATGCCGATCACGCCCAGCGGCACCCGGAGCTGGCGCAGCTCCAACCCGTTGGGCAGCGTGTTGCCCCGGATCACCTCGCCCACCGGGTCGGGCAGGTCGGCGACCTGGCGGACCGCCTCCGCGATGGCGGCGACACGGGCCTCGTCGAGCCGGAGCCGGTCGATCATGTAATCGGAGGTGCCGCTCTCCCGGGCCCGCTCCACGTCGAGCGCGTTGGCCCGGACGATCTCGGCGGACCGGGCCACCAGCGCGTCGGCGATCACGCGGAGCGCGGCGTCCTTCGGGGCCCTCGGCAGCGGGGCCAGCTCGGCGGCGGCCTCTTTAGCCGCCAGGGCTACCTTCAGGAAGTCCTCGGACATCTCGCGCTCCAATGGAACTAGTGGTGAGACTCCAGTATGACGATGTCGTCACGGTGAATCAGCTCACGTTCATATTCCGGACCGAGGCTGGCGGCCAGCTCGCGGGTGGAGCGGCCCAGCAGCTCCGGGATCTCCCCGGCGTCGAAGTTGACCAGGCCGCGGGCGAGCACCCCGCCGAGCGGCCCGCACAGGTCCACCGGGTCTCCGGCGGCGAACTCCCCCTCCACGGCGGTCACCCCGGCGGGCAGCAGCGACTTGCGGCGGCCCACCACGGCCTCGACCGCGCCGTGGTCCAGATGGAGCCGGCCGCGGCCGGTGGTGGCGTGGGCCAGCCAGAGCAGGCGGGTGCCCGGGTGGCGGCCGTCCGGGTGGAAGCAGGTGCCGATGTCGACGCCCGCCAGGGCCTGGGCGGCGTGCGCGGCGGCGGTCAGGACCACGGGCACACCGGCCCCGGTGGCGATCCTGGCCGCCTGCACCTTGGTGACCATCCCGCCGGTGCCGACCGCGCCGCCCTTGCCCAGCTCCACCCCGACCAGGTCGTCCGGACCGCGCACGTCGCCCAGCCGGCGGGCGCCGGGACGGCGCGGATCGCCGTCGTAGAGGGCGTCCACGTCCGACAGCAGCACCAGCGCGTCGGCACGGGTCAGGTGGGCGACCAGGGCGGCGAGCCGGTCGTTGTCGCCGAAGCGGATCTCGTCGGTGGCCACGGTGTCGTTCTCGTTGACCACCGGGACGATGCCCAGCTCCAGCAGCCGGCCCAGCGTCCGCTGGGCGTTGACGTGGTGCGAGCGGCGCATCATGTCGTCGGCGGTCAGCAGCACCTGGCCGACGCGCAGGCCGTAACGGGCGAAGGAGGAGGTGTATCGGGCGACCAGCACCCCCTGGCCGACCGAGGCGGCGGCCTGCTGGGTGGCCAGGTCACGCGGCCGGCTGGCCAGGCCCAGCGGGCCGAGACCGGCCGCGATCGCGCCGGAGGAGACCAGCACGACCTGCGTGCCGGTCCCGCGCCGGGCGGCGAGCACGTCGACCAGGGCGTCCACCCGGTCGACGTCGATCATCCCCTGCGGGGTGGTGAGCGAGGACGAACCCACCTTCACGACGAGGCGTGAGGCCGTACGGATCCGATCGCGCACAGAGTCCACGACAGGCACCTTTCGCAGGGTCTTCATTCACGGGGTCTTCGGGGGAGGGCAGGTCATCCGAGCCGGTTGTCCGAGCCGCGCGGCCCCTGGTGCACGGCCTCGGCGTTGAGGGTCGGCTGCCAGTCGAAGATGTAGCCGTTCTCCATGGACCCGATGACCACCTCGGCCCCGGCCGTGGCCCCGGCCTTGGTGAGCTCCTCCTCGACCCCGAGCCGCTCCAGCCGGTCGGCCAGGTAGCCGACGGCCTCGTCGTTGGTGAAGTCGGTCTGGCGGATCCACCGCTCCGGCTTGACCCCGGTGACCTGGAAGGTGTTGTCGTCGACCCGGCGCACGGTGAAGCCCGCGTCGCCGAGCTGCCGGGGCTTGATGACCAGGCGGGTCGGCTCGACCACAGGCGCGGCGGCCCGGGCCGCGGCGACCATCTCGCCCATGGCGTAGGTCAGCTCCTTGAGGCCCTCGTGAGTGGCCGCGGAGATCGAGAAGACCCGCATCCCCCGCTCCTCGAGCATCGGCCGGACGATGTCGGCCAGCTCGCGGGCGTCGGGCACGTCGGCCTTGTTGAGCACGGCCAGGCGTGGCCGGTCCTCCAGCTTGCCGTAGGCCTTCAGCTCGGCCTCGATCGCCTCGTAGTCGCTGATCGGGTCGCGGCCGGGCTCCATGGTGGCGCAGTCGATCACGTGGACGAGCGTGTTGCACCGCTCGACGTGGCGCAGGAACTCGTGGCCCAGCCCCTTGCCCTCCGAGGCGCCCGGGATGAGGCCGGGCACGTCGGCGACGGTGAAGACGGTGTCGCCGGCGGTCACCACGCCGAGGTTGGGCACCAGGGTGGTGAACGGGTAGTCGGCGATCTTCGGCCGGGCCGCGGAGAGTGCCGCGATGAGGGAGGACTTGCCCGCGCTCGGGAAGCCCACCAGCGCCACGTCGGCGACGCTCTTCATCTCCAGCATCACGTCGAGCTCGTCACCGGGCTCGCCGAGCAGCGCGAAGCCGGGGGCCTTGCGCTTGGCGTTGGCCAGGGCGGCGTTGCCGAGCCCGCCGTGCCCGCCTTCGGCGATCACGTAGCGGGTGCCGGCGCCGACCAGGTCGATCAGGACCTCACCGGTCTGGGCGTCCTTGACCACGGTGCCGTCGGGGACCGAGAGGATGATGTCACCGCCGTTGGCGCCGTCGCGGTTGGCGCCCGAGCCCTGCCTGCCGTTGTCGGCCTTGCGGTGCGGGCGGCGGTGATACTCCAGCAGCGTGGCCGTGTTGGGGTCGACCTCCAGGATCACGTCGCCGCCGCGGCCGCCGTTGCCGCCGTCGGGGCCGCCCAGCGGCTTGAACTTCTCCCGATGCACAGAGGCGCAGCCATGTCCCCCGTCACCGGCCTTGATGTGCAGGACCACCTGGTCCACAAAGTCCGGCATGTCTGCCCTCCTACCCCCATCTGCGGAAATACCCGCTTACAACACCAACAGGGGCGGACCGCGCCATGCGATCCACCCCTGCCGTTAACGTCTGTCGGTGCGGATCTACTCCGCGACCGGGACGATGCTCACCGCGCGACGACCGCGCTTGACACCGAACTGCACGTGGCCGGCGGCCAGCGCGAACAGCGTGTCATCGCCACCGCGGCCGACGTTGTCGCCCGGGTGGAAGTGGGTGCCACGCTGGCGGACGATGATCTCGCCGGCGTTGACCAGCTGGCCGCCGAAGCGCTTCACACCGAGCCGCTGGGCGTTGGAGTCACGGCCGTTCCGAGTGGACGACGCGCCCTTCTTGTGTGCCATCTCGCAAAACTCCCGAAACTCAGGCCTGGTTGATGCCGGTGATCTTCACCTGCGTGTAACGCTGGCGGTGACCCTGGCGCTTCTTGTAGCCGCTCTTGTTCTTGTACTTCAGGATCCGGATCTTCGGACCCTTGGTCTCGCCGAGAATCTCGGCGGCAACCGTGAACTTGCCCGTCTCGGTGGTCACGTCGCCATCGTTGACGACGAGCACCGTCGGCAGCGAAACCGTGGAACCGACCTCGCCGGCGACCTTGTCCACCTCGAGGACGTCACCGACGGAGACCTTCTGCTGCCTGCCGCCGCAACGAACGATCGCGTACACCGCGGAACCCTTCTTCTGACTACTTGCTCGCTGGATGCTGCGCCCCGCATCCGGCTATGGTCACTTGGTTGACCGACGAACCGGGTAGGCGCGCGAACAGGGCGCGCCATGAGCGCACCGGTTCACCAGGGTACCGGATTACCGGTGTCCTGGTCGAACCGGGCGGAACGTCGGCGGTCGCCGGCCTGACGGCCGGCGGGGCCTTGCCTGGTTGCCGGCCTAATCGGCCGACTTGGCCTTGCGGGAGCGTCGCCGCCCCCGGCCGGAAGCCTGTATGCCTTGCGCGTCCTCGGTCGGGACGTCGTCAAGCGCATCGGTCACCGTATCACGGCCAGACTGGTCACTGGCCGCAACAGCGTGGCCGGCGTCCTTGCCGAGCTTCTCGGCGACCGCCTTCTCCACGGCCATCTTGCCCTGGGTGCCACGCGGCTCCGGCTTGCTCTCGACCGGCTCGGCCGAGACGTGCAGACCGCGGCCGTTGCAGCACTCGCAGACGGTGGAGAAGGCCTCCAGGAGGCCCTGTCCGACCCGCTTACGCGTCATCTGCACCAGACCGAGGGAGGTGACCTCAGCGACCTGGTGCTTGGTCCGGTCACGGGCCAGGCACTCCAGCAGCCGCCGCAGCACCAGGTCGCGGTTGTTCTCCAGCACCATGTCGATGAAGTCGATGACGATGATGCCGCCGATGTCCCGCAGCCTGAGCTGGCGGACGATCTCCTCGGCCGCCTCCAGGTTGTTGCGGGTGACGGTCTCCTCGAGGTTTCCGCCCTGGCCGGTGAACTTGCCGGTGTTGACGTCGACCACGGTCATGGCCTCGGTCCGGTCGATCACCAGCGAACCGCCGCTGGGCAGCCAGACCTTGCGCTCCATCGCCTTGGCGATCTGCTCGTCGATCCGGTAGGCGGCGAAGACGTCACTGCCGTCCTCCCACCGGGAGAGCCGGTCGGCCAGGTGCGGGGCGACATAGCGGACGTATTCGTCGACCGTCTCCCACACGTCGCCCGCCACGACCAGCGAGGTGAAGTCCTCGTTGAAGACGTCGCGGACCACCCGGACGGTCAGGTCGGGCTCGGAGGACAGCAGCTCCGGCGCGCTGGCCGACTTGGCCTTGCGCTGGATGTTCTCCCACTGGGCCGACAGCCTGGCCACGTCACGGCCGAGCTCCTCCTCCGACGCGCCCTCGGCGGCCGTGCGGACGATGACCCCGGCGTTCTCCGGCATCACCTTCTTCAGGATGCTCTTGAGGCGGGTGCGCTCCTTGTCGGGGAGCTTGCGGCTGATGCCGGTCATCGAGCCGTCGGGCACGTAGACCAGGTAACGGCCGGGGAGGCTGATCTGCGAGGTGAGCCGCGCGCCCTTGTGCCCGATCGGGTCCTTGGTGACCTGCACCAGCACCGACTGGCCGGACTTCAGCGCCACCTCGATCCGCTTGGGCTGGCCCTCCAGCCCGGCGGTGTCGAAGTTGACCTCACCGGCGTACAGCACCGCGTTGCGGCCCTTGCCGATGTCGACGAACGCCGCCTCCATGCTCGGCAGCACGTTCTGCACCTTGCCGAGGTAGACGTTGCCCACGTAGGACTGGCTCGCCTCACGGTTGACGTAGTGCTCGACGAGGACGCCGTCCTCCAGCACCGCTATCTGGGTCCGGCCACCGGTGCGGCGCACCACCATCATGCGCTCGACGGACTCCCGGCGGGCCAGGAACTCCGACTCGGTGATGATCGGCGGACGCCTCCGGCCGAGCTCGCGGCCTTCCCGGCGGCGCTGCTTCTTGGCCTCCAGGCGGGTCGAGCCGCGCACGCTCTGCACCTCGTCCGCCGAGGTGCTGCGCCCGGCGCGGGGCGCGCGGATCCGGACCACCGTGTTCGGCGGATCGTCCTGGACCTCGCCCGCCTCCTCGGTGCCCCTGCGGCGGCGACGGCGACGGCGACGGGAGCTGCCGCCCTCCGCGTCGTCGTCCTGCTCGGCCTCGGGCGCCGCCGTGTCCTCGGACTGCTCGGACTCGTCGTCCTCGGTCTCGTCCAGCTCACGCGTCTTGCCCCGGCCGCGGCCGCCCCTGCGGCGGCGGCGACGGCGGCCACCGGCCTCGTCGTCGCCGTCGGTGTCGTCGTCCTCGGGCTCCTCGGCGGTCTCCGCCTCGACCTCGGCGGGCTCCGGCTCCGGCTGCGCCACAGGCTGCTGCGCCGGGGCCGGACGGGCGGCGGGCTGCTCGGCCCGGTAGGGATCGGGTGCCTGGAACAGCGGCTGGAACACCGCCGCCGGCGCCTGGAAGGTCACCGAGGGGACCTCGGTGCGGTCCTGGACCGACAGCCCGAACGGGTCGACGAACAGCCCCGGCCGCTCTTCGGCGACGTCTTCACCGGCGGGCTCGTCATCCAGCGCCTCGTCGGCGGGCATCGTCAGCAGCAGCGCCGCCGCGACCTCCTCGGCCTCGGCCGTGCTGATGTCGACGATCGGCTCCGCCTCGACCGGCGGCGCCTCCTGCTGGACGGCCTTCTTGCGGGTACGGCTGCGCTTGACCGGCGCGGGCGCCTCCTCCGCCGCCGGCTCGGCGGCCGGCGCGGGGCTGTCCTGCGCCACCGGCGCGGGGGCCTCCTCCGCGGCGGGCGCGGCGGCCTCGGGGGCCGGCTCGGGCTCCGCCTTCTTGGCGCGGCTGCGCCGGGTGGTGGTCGTGGCGGCGGTCGTGGCCGCCTTGCGCCGGGTGGCGCGCCTGGGCGCCGTCTCCTGAGCCGCTTCCGGCTCGGGCGCCGTCTCCTGAACCGCCTGCGGCTCGGGCTCCGTGGTCACCGCCGCCGGGGCCTCCGGCTCCGGCGCCGCCGGCGCGGAAGGTCGCTCCACGGCCGCCGCCACCGGCGGGGCGGTCTCCGGCTCCTCCGGCGGAGGCCCCGCGGGCCGGCTCGCGGCCCGCCGACGGCGTGTCGGCTGTGTCTGTTCTGTCATATCCCCGTCGGGGCCATTGGCCCCGACGTTGGGCTCGTTGTCGAGCATGCGGGCGCTCTCCCGTCAGCCCCCGGGCGCGTCTCCGCGCCGCACAGGAGCTCTCGTCTCTCGCTGTACGCCGGGCCTGGGCCCGGCGCCAAGTCCTATAGGTCGCCGCCGACGTACGGGCCCACCGGTTCCGTTTCGCCGCCGCGCGTAGTGTCGCGGTCCAGGTCGAACGGGTCGGCGGGCTTACCGGTGCGCACGTCCAGCGGTCCCTGCGCCAGCCTGGTCACCTCGGGGGGCACCGGCGGCGCGAAGTCAGCCACAAGTCGCAGTCCAGTAAGAACGTCGTCGGGTCGAACGGCAGGAGTTGCGTGCCGTACAACCATGCGAAGTATGACACATGGCTGACTGGACGCCTGACCTGCTGTTGTCTCAGTTCCCTCAATAACCCCAAGGCTCAGCACCGCCTCACGCGCGTCGAAGCGGCGTGGCCCCTTCTTGGTGAGGCGCTCCACCTCGACTCGCTCGGTGGTGATGAACCGCTCGACCGCCACCCTGGCGAGGGCGGGGTCGGCCTCCGGAAGCCGCACCTCCCACGCAGAGCACTCCAGCCGGTCGGCCAGGCTCCCGGTGCCCGCCTCGACGACGTCGAGCACGTCGAGACCGTGCGGGAGCGAGGTGTCCAGGGCGGCGTGGAACCGGCCGGGGTCACACTCGCGCGTCACGGCGATCTCGAGGTATTCGGCCTCGCTGGCGACTCCGGTGGGTGCGGCCGCGCCCACGTAGGAGATTCTGGGGTGGGGTGAGAAGCCCGCGCTGAACGCCACCGGCACGTCGGCGCGCCGGACCGCGCGTTCCACGGCCCGAGAGATGTCACGGTGGCTGGTGAAGCGCAGGCGTCCGCGCTTGGCGTAGCGGACACGCAGGCGCTGCACCACGGGCGCGGGCGGAGGCCCATCAGGAGCGGGTTTCAGGGTGGTGTCGTCCTTCCCAAGTCGTGGTCGTCAGTTCAGGATAGGCCGTGCTCACGCACGGCCTATCTCAGACAACCGTCAGTGGCAGCAGCTTCTTCCCCGTCGGCCCGATCTGGATCTCGGTGCCCATGGTGGGGCAGACGCCGCAGTCGTAGCACGGGGTCCAGCGGCAGTCCTCGACCTCGACGTCGCTGACGGCGTCCTGCCAGTCCTGCCAGAGCCATTCGCGGTCGAGGCCGGCGTCGAGGTGGTCCCAGGGCAGCACCTCGTTCTCCTCGCGCTCGCGCGTGGTGTACCAGTCGACGTCGACGCCGGCCTTGGCCGCGGCGTCCATCCAGCGCTGGTAGGAGAAGTGCTCGCTCCAGCCGTCGAACCGGCCGCCGTCCTCCCAGACGGCCCGGATGACCTTGCCCACCCGGCGGTCGCCCCGGGAGAGCAGGCCCTCCACGATCGAGGGCTTGCCATCGTGGTAGCGCAGGCCGATGGCCCTGCCGTACTCCCGGTCACCGCGCAGGGCGTCCTTCAACGCCTTGAGCCGGTGGTCCACCGTCTCGTGGGCGGCCTGGGCCGCCCACTGGAACGGGGTGTGCGGCTTGGGCACGAAACCGCCGATGGAGACCGTGCAGCGGACGTCACGCGACCCGGTGGCCTCGCGACCCGCCTTGATGACCTTCTTGGCCAGCTCCGCGATGCCCAGGACGTCGGCGTCCTCCTCGGTGGGCAGGCCGCACATGAAGTAGAGCTTCACCTGCCGCCAGCCCTGGGTGTAGGCGGTGGTGACGGTCCGGATCAGATCTTCCTCGGTGACCATCTTGTTGATCACCTTGCGCATCCGCTCGGAGCCGCCCTCCGGCGCGAACGTCAGGCCCGAGCGGCGGCCGTTGCGGGAGAACTCGTTGGCCAGGTCGATGTTGAAGGCGTCGACCCGGGTCGAGGGCAGCGACAGCGAGGTGTTGGTGCCCTCGTAACGGTCGGCCAGGCCCTTGGCGATGTCACCGATCTCGGAGTGGTCGGCCGACGACAGCGACAGCAGCCCGACCTCATTGAAGCCGGACGCCTTGACGCCCGCGTCGACCATGTCACCGATCGTGGTGATCGAACGCTCCCGGACCGGCCTGGTGATCATCCCGGCCTGGCAGAACCGGCAGCCGCGGGTGCAGCCGCGGAAGATCTCCACGCTGAACCGCTCGTGCACGGTCTCGGCCAGCGGGACCAGCGGCTTCTTCGGATAGGGCCACTCGTCCAGATCCATGACCGTGTGCTTGTGGATCCGCCACGGCACGCCCGACCGGTTGGGCGCGACACGCCGGATCCGGCCGTCGGCGTGATAGTCGACGTCGTAGAACCTGGGCACGTAGACCCCGCCGGACTCGGCCAGCCGCATCAGCAGCTCGTCGCGTCCGCCGGGCGAGCCCTCGGCCTTCCACTCGCGGATGACCTCGGTGATCGCGATGGCGATCTGCTCTCCGTCGCCCAGCACCGCGGCGTCGATGAAGTCGGCGATCGGCTCCGGGTTGAAGGCCGCGTGGCCGCCCGCGAGGACGATCGGATCGTCGTCGCCCCGGTCGGCCGCCTCCAGCGGGATGCCCGCCAGCTCCAGCGCGGTGAGCATGTTGGTGTAGCCGAGCTCGGTGGAGAACGACAGCCCGAACACATCGAACGCCCGCACCGGCCGGTGGGCGTCGACCGTGAACTGGGGAACGCCCTCGGACCGCATGAGCGCCTCAAGATCGGGCCAGACCGCGTAAGTCCGCTCGGCCAGCGTCTCGGGCATCTCGTTGAGGATCTCGTAGAGAATCTGGACGCCCTGGTTGGGCAGGCCCACCTCGTAGGCGTCCGGGTACATCAGGGCCCAACGGACCGTGGTCTCGTCCCAGTTCTTTACGGTCGAGTTGAGCTCACCTCCGACATACTGGATCGGCTTCTGCACTCTGGGCAGAAGCGCTTCCAGGCGGGGAAACAGCGACTCGACAGACATGCATCAAGCCTATCCGGCTAGAACGGGTGCCACAGGCGGTCGTCCCCCGCCCGTAGCGAGTCGAGCCGGTGCCGCAGCTCCTCGCCGGCCCGGCGGTCACGGTGGGCGTTGCGCAGCACGGCGGTGAGAGTCTGCAGTTCGCGCATGTCGCGCAGGACCGGATAGCCCTCCCAGCGCGTCGCGTCGTAGCCGTAGGCCTCGCTGAAATTGGACCGCTGCCGCTCGGTGAGCCCGAACCGGACCCCCTGCAGGGTCGGGATCAGATCGATCTCCCGCGGCCCCGCGCACACCCCGTCCCAGTCGCACAGCAGGAAGCCGTCACGCGTCCGGATCATGTTCCCGCGGTGGGCGTCGCCGTGCGTCAGCCCGTACGGCAGGGCGAACTCCAGCCGCTCGTAGTAGGTCTCGGCGAGTGTGTCGCAGCGTCGGAGCAGCCAGGCGCGGTCGTCGTCGTCGAGCGCGCGGCCGGCCAGGATCGCCCGGCGCACCGCCCCGAAGGGGTCGTGGGTCGGCAGCTCGAACGGCACCGGCGGCAGGTCGTGCAGCCTGCGCAGCAGCGGGCCGAGCTGCGCCGGGTCGGGTGGCGGCCCGATGTGCTCCTCGTGGTGCCAGAAGGTCGCCAGGAAACCCTCCGCGACGACCGGCTGTTTGACCTCCTCCAGCGGCCGGATGGTGGGGAACCCCTGCTCGGCCAGCCAGCGGGTGACCCGGACCGAGGTCACCAGCCGGTCGAACTTGCCCGGCGTGGTCGCCTGCGCCAGCCGTACCACCACCCGCTCGGCGGGCAGGTGGTAGACGGTGTTGGCGAAGTCGCGCAGCAACGTGAAACCGGTGCTGTCCAGCCCGGCCTCGCGGCTGGTGTGGCCGAGTGCCACGGCCGCCCGGGTGAGGAGCGGGTTTCCGGCGGCAATGGTCATCGTCCGCTCCTGTCCGAGATCGCGTGCCGGGCCTGCTGGGGGAGGCCGACGGCGCAGAAACTCTCGATCTGTCTGGCCATGTGCGCTCCTCCGGGTCTGGCCGACAGCAGCGCGCGGCCCGTGCTGAGGGTCGTGCCCAGGCTGCCGATGCGCCGGTCGGGCGGGAGCGCGAGGATCGGCGCCATGGCGCCCTCTGCACCCGTGGCGTCGCCCTCCATGAGATGGGCGATCGCCAGGTGGGCGCTGGCCATGGACTCGCACCCGTAGGAGCGGTTCTCCGGATCCCCGGCGGCGTACAGGGCCAGCGACTCGCCCGCCGCCTCGATGGCCGCCGCCGGGGCGCCCAGATGCAGGTGGGTGACCGCCGCGTAGTAGCGCTCCTTGGCCGGACGGAACGCGAACTCTCCGGCGATCTCGTCGTGCAGCTCGTCCGCCCCGGCCGCCCGGACGTCCGCCGCCCGGCGCAGCGCCTCCTCCGCCTCCCGGCCCCGGCCCATCAGCGCGTAGGAGCGGGCCCGCAGCATGTGCAGGCGGGTGGCGCCGGACCCCGCGCTCATCGAGGTCAGCCCCTCCTCCGCGTATCTGGCCGCGTCGCTGTAGCGCCGGTCCCACAGCGCCACCGAGGCCTGCATCCCGCGCGCCCAGCCCATCAACGGCGCGTGCCCGGCCACCTTGCCGTAGGTCCAGGCGGCCCGGGCGAGGGTGTCGGCGGGGACCCGGCGGTCCATGTCCATGCTGACGTTGGCCATCAGCCCGCACAGCGCGCCGGTCAGGAAGTAGAGCTCCCGGGCCTGCCCGGGGTGGATGCGCCTGTCCAGCGCCCTGCGGGTCCGTTCCTGCAGTTCCCGCATCTCCACGAAGAGCGGCAGCGGGGCCTCCGCGACGTAGCGTTTGCCGACCCAGATCACCTGGGTACGCAGCCGCTCCAACGCGCCCGAGCCCAGCTCACTCGCCTCGGCCTCCTCGGCGTGGGCGCCCGCCTCGTCGGCCGCCGCCGAGATCAGATCCAGGGCGGGGGGCGCGGACGGCACGGAGCGCAGCTCCTCGGGGGTGTAGTCGTTGGCGAAGCCGAGCTGCACGGGCCCGGTCTCGTAGAGGCGGCACAGCAGGTCCGTGTAGTCCCGGTCGGGCCGCGCCCCGGCCTCCCACTCCCGCCAGGAGCGCTCGGTCAGCCCGCGCCGCTTGACGCCCTCCCTGTCGCACAGGGCGTGGAAGTGCTCGATGGCCTCCTCCACGGTCCAGCCGTGCGCGAGCCTGCGGCATTTGAACCTGGTCTGCTGCGGGCAGCAGGCATGGATCTCGTCGACCATCTGCTGGATCACCGCCGCCGACGGCGGACCGGACACGGAAGCCAGCGTCCGGTTACGGATGATCGTCGCGCAGGCCAGCGCGGCGCGGTCTCCACCGCGTGAACTCTGGGTCATCGGCTCTCCCGGCCGTTCTCCGAAGGGGTCGCCGCCACGCTAGTGCGCCGGCCGCCACCGGGTGGACCTGAGAGTCCGCCGCCGGCGCGGGAGCAGGCCCCCGCCGTGAGGCGCGCTCCCCTCATGTTCATGAAGCGCGCCCTCCTCACCGGCCGGTCCCCCTCATGAACCGGCCTGCCCGAAGGGCCCGACCGTCCCGCCGTTGCGGAGCTGTGCCTGGAAGAGCTGCCCGCACAGGCTGCTCGGGGTCTCGGCGAACCAGACCGCCGGCGGGCTGCCCGCCGACACCGCGGCCCACCGGCCCTTGCTGAAGACGATCCGATAGTCGGGGAACGCGGTACGCAGCAGTTCCAGTGCCCGTTGCCGCTCGGCGAGCTCCGATGTCACGGCTCCTCCGTCATCGCGAGTTCCGTCATCGTTCCCAGAATGTTCGCTTGACCACCGCGACGCCAGTGAGAATCCGGGGCCACGGACATGCGGGCGGCTCTCATGTCGGGCCTAGAACGACTGTTCGCGGATGTGGATGGCCTGGAGCAGGCCGACGGCGATCATATTGGCGAAGGTCGCCGTGCCGCCATAGGAGACGAACGGCAGTGGAAGACCGGTGATCGGCATGATCCCGACCGTCATGCCGATGTTGACGAACGACTGGAAGGCCAGCCAGCACACGATCACTCCGGCCGTCAGCGTGCCGAACCGGTCGTCGCACTCCCGCGCGATCCGCATCCCGCGCAGCAGGATCACGCCGAGCAGGGCCACCACGGTGACCGAGCCGAGGAAGCCGAACTCCTCCCCCGCCACGGTGAAGATGAAGTCGGTGTGCTGCTCGGGCACGAACCGGCCGGTGGTCTGACCGCCGTCGAACAGGCCCTTGCCGAACAGCTCCCCCGAGCCGATGGCGATCAGCGACTGGGTGCTGTTGTAGCCGACGCCGCGCGGATCGCTGGCGGGGTTGAGGAAGGCGGTGAACCGGGCGATCTGGTACGGCTCCAGCACGTCGAGGAACCACACGGCCACCGCCCCGCCCGCCACGGCGAGGGTGAGGCCGCCGATCCAGCGTTTGCGGACCCCGGCGACGACGAGCGCGGCGGCCGTGATCACCCCGAGGACCATCGTGGTGCCCAGGTCGGGCTGGAGCATCACCAGACCCATGGTGAAGCCGCCCACCACCAGCGCTATCCCGACGTCCAGGCCACGTGGCCGGTCGGTGCCGGCGGCGGGCTTGGCCAGCAGCATGGCGAGCATCAGCACCAGGCCGAGCTTGGCGAACTCCGACGGCTGGAAGGCGAACCCCCCGCCCACCATGATCCACGAATGGGCTCCGTTCACGGTGGAGCCGAGCGGCGTGATCACCAGGAACAGCCCGAGCAGGGACAGGCCGTACACCAGCGGCGCGTAGGCCCGCAGCCTGCGGTGGTCGACCATCGCCGCCGCGCCGGTCAGCGCGGTGCCGATGCAGAGGTTGAGGATGTGCTTCTTGACCAGCCCGGTGGACCCGGGCGCCCAGGTCCTGGTGGACGACCAGACCAGCATCGTGCCGATCACCGCCAGCGCCGCGACGGCGACCAGCAGCACCCCGTCCATCCGGCGCACCGCCGAAGTCGCCACCACCGCCCTGCGGGTGAAGGAGCCCCTCCGCGGCGCGGTGACCGTCCGGCTCATCGCGCCACCACCGCCGGGTTGCGGGGAACGCCGCCGTGCGCCGCCGGGCGGAGCGGGGCACCGCCGCGCGTGGTGGTCGTGCGGCTCATCGCGCCACCGTGCCGTCCCGTTTGATCATCGGCGGCTCGGCGGCGGGGCGGTGGGCCGGCAGTGCCGCCTTGGTCTGCCCACCCGTGGGCGTGAAGCCGTAGATGCCCTCATAGATCTTCCGCGCGGCCGGAGCCGCCGTCTGAGCGCCCATGCCGCCCTGGGAGACCATGACGACGACCACGAAGCGCGGCTTGTCGGTCGGCGCGAACGAGGCGAACCAGGACGTGTCGGCCTTGCCGTAGACCTCGGCGGTGCCGGTCTTGCCGCCGATCCTCACCTTGTCCATGGGGAACCCGACGAAGGCCCCGGCCGCCGTGCCGTCGGAGGGGACGTCGCTCAGCGCCCCCTTGATGTAGGCCCGCTCCTTCGCCGAGATCGGCAGCTTCCGCACCACCGGCACCTTGATCTCCTTGACCATGGTGCCGTCCGGCCGCACCAGCGCCCAGCCGAGCCGGGGACTGCGCAGCTTGCCGTCCCCGACCAGCGCCGCGTAGGCCGCCGCGAGCTGCAACGGGGTCACCAGGACGTCGCCCTGGCCGATGGAGAAGTTGGCCGCGTCGCCCGGCCGCCACTGGTAGCCCTCCAGGCAGTTCTCGTACGCCAGCCGCTTGAGGAAGGCGGCCCGGCTGGGATCGCTCCTGGCCACCTCCGGATAGCCGGACTTGGCCCGCTTGCAGTTGTCGGTCTTGGTGGCCGACCAGAGGTCCTTCTTCCACTGCCGGTCGGGGATCCGCCCGGCCGACTCGCCCGGCAGGTCGACGCCCGTCAGGCTGCCGAACCCGAAGGCACGCGCCATCGCCGCCATCGGTTCCTTGGTCTTCGCCTTCGGCTTCAGCCCGCCGTCGCGCAGCCACTGCTCGTAGGCCGCCTTGTAGAAGATCGTGTCGCAGGACTTCACCAGCGCCGTGTGCAGGGTGAGCGTGCCGAGCCCGATGCCCCGGAAGTTGTTGAACGGCCGGCTGCCCACCATGTAGGAGCCCGGGCAGTCGTATTGACCGTTGAGCGGATAGCCGTCCCGGAGCATCGCCGCCACCGACGACACCTTGAACGTCGAGCCCGGCGCGAACTCCCCCTTGATCGCCCGCGACACCAGCGGCTTGCCGACCTTGCCGGACAGCAGACGCTGGTATTCGGCCTCGGAGATGCCGCCGGTCCACACCTTGGGGTCGTAGGTCGGCGCGCTGGCCAGCGCGATCACCCGGCCGGTCTTCACGTCGAGGACCACCGCCGCCGCGCCGTCGGCCTTGGGCGCCGACTTCATGGCCTCGGCCAGGGCCTTCTCCGTCACGGCCTGCACCTTGGCGTCGATGCTGGTGATGAGCGTGTCGCCGGGCGTCGGCGGCACCTGCCGCTCCACCCCGATCACCTTGCCGAGCCGGTCGACCTGCATCCGCCGTAACCCGGGCACCCCCCGCAGGGCGCTGTCGTACACCGACTCCAGGCCGTCCCGGCCAACCAGGTCCACCCCGGAGAAGACCGCCTTGGACCCGGCCCGCCGGTCCATCTCGGCCTGCGTGATCGGCTGCAGGTAACCGAGCGCCTGCGCGCCCGCGCTGCTGCCGGGATACTCGCGCACCGCCTGCACCTCGGCGGTGACCCCGGGGAACTCCTCCTGCCGCTCCAGGATCTGCAGGGCCTCGCGGGTGGTGACGTGGTCGTCGATCGGGATCGGCTGGTAGGGCGAGCCGGGCCAGCAGGGCCTGGTCACCCCCGGCCCGCACGCCCTGATGCGCTCGCGCAGCTCCGCGGGCCGGCGGTCCAGCACCGAGGCGAGCCGTTGGAGCACACCCCTGCCGTTGCCCTCCATCCGGTTGAGACTCGTCCGGTCCACCGACACCACGAGCCTGGTCCGGTTGCGCACCAGCGGCCGGCCGGCCGAGTCGAGGATCTGCCCGCGCACCGCCGGCACCACCACGTCGCGGGTGCGCGTCTCGGTCGCGGCCACTACGAACTCGTCGCCCCGCACCACCTGCACCTGCCAGAGCCGTACGGCCAGCAGCGCCAGCAACGACACCACCAGCACCTGCAGCACGACCAGCCGGCCCCGCATCCGGGTCATGTCCGCTCCTCGCCCCACGGCGCGCCGGGACGCGGTCCGGCGATCCCGTGCTCGTCGGCCCGCCGGCTCATATGCGCCCCCGCGCCAGATACCTCACCGGTTGCAGGCCCCGCCCCCGGGGCCCCCGGACGACTCTCGTCACCACCCACACCATCGGTGGCACGGCCAGCAGGTTGTAGAGGACCGCCTGGGGCAGCGTCGCCGTCAGCATGGGCGGGCTGATCCGGTTGTCGCCGAGCAGCGCGCCGACCGCCACGGCGACCAGCGGGCCGGCGGCCGCGCAGGCCAGCGCCGTGAACAGCCCGGCATCCGGATAGCTCTCCCCCACCCGCCCGGCCAGGAACCCGATCAGGCACAGCACCAGCGCCTGCTGCCCCAGCACGTGCGCGGCGGGCGGCAGCACGTCGCCGGCCAGCCCCGCGCAGAAACCCGCGACCGCGCCGGCGGAGGAGCCGCGGACCAGTGCGTAGCCCACCACGGTGAGCAGCACCAGGTCGGGCGCGCCCGCCCCGGGCAGCGGCAGCCGGTTGACGACCGTCACCTGAAAGACCATGACCAGCAGGAACAGTCCCACGGAGATCACGTCACGCCCGCTCACCGTCAGATCCCCTCCCCCGGCACGCCGGGACCGCGCAGCGCCTCGGGCTTCTGCGTGACCTCGGGCCTGGGCGGCACCGCGGGCCTGGGCGGCACCGCGGGCCTCTGGGAGGCCTCGGACCTGGGCGAGGCGTCGGGCTCCGGTGAGCCGTCGGGCCTGGGCGGCGCGGCGGGCTTGGACGGCGCGGCGGGCCGCACCGCGTCACGCGGGCCGCGCCGCGGCGACTGCACCACCACGCCGACCACGTCCAGCGCGGTGAGGTCGGCGTACGGCCGCGCGTAGGCGATCCGGGTCAGCTCACCAGGCGTGGCCTCCACCCGCTCCACCACCCCGATCGGCACCCCCGCCACGTACGGCACGCCGCGCTGGGAGCCGAAGCTCACGATCCGGCGGCCCGGCACGATCTGCGCGGTCGAGTCGAGCAGCCGGAAGCGGAGCAGGCGGCCGCTCTCCCCGATCCCGTGGACCACCCCGATCTCGTTGCTCCCCTCCAGCCGCGCGCCGGCCGCCGAAGCGGGATCGCTGAGCAGGACCACGGTCGAGGTGGACGTCCCCACGTGGACCACCCGTCCTACCAGGCCGTCACCGTTCAGCACGGTCATCTCCGGACGCACCCCGTCGGCGCCGCCCACGTCGAGCTCGACGGCCTCCTCGAATCCGGGCGTGCCCCGCCGGGCGATCACCTGAGCAGGAACGATCTTGTATCCGGCGGTCCCGGCCACCCCCAGCAGACGGCGCAGCTCGGCGGAGTGCCGGCGGTCCAGGCTCTGCGCCACCAGATCGCGTCTGAGCCGCTGGTTCTCCGCGCTCAGCGCGTCGATGCGGCGCTGCGCGTCGGGCGCGCCCACCATCGTCTCGAAGAACCGGCCGACCGGCCGGACGACGCCGGCTCCCGCGCTCTCGGCGGTGCCGAACAGGCTCGTGCCGACCCCCCGCAGCGACCCGAGCGGAGAGTCGTCACCTGCCCGTTGGTCCACGGTCATGAGCACGAGCGCCGCGGCCAGCAGCAGCCCTAGGCTCACCCGTGCCCGGCGCGTGTCTTTCATCAGTGCCGCGGCTCCGAGACCAGGACCTGCTGCAAGGCCTCGAAATCCTCGACGCACTTGCCGGAGCCGAGCGCGACCGAGTCGAGCGCGTTGTCCACCAGGTGGATCGGCATGCCCGTCTCGTCCTTGAGCCGCTCGTCCAGGCCCTTGAGGAGCGCGCCACCCCCGGTGAGCGCGATCCCCCGGTCCATCAGATCACCGGACAGCTCCGGCGGGCACTTGTCCAGGGTGGTCTTGACCGCGTCGACGATCGTGTTCACCGGCTCCTCCGTGGCCTTGCGGACCTCGTGAGCCGACACGATTATCGTCTTGGGCAGGCCGCTGACCAGGTCACGGCCCCGGATCTCGGCATGCCCCTCCTCGGGGAGCACGCAGGCGGAACCGATCGCCATCTTGATCTCCTCGGCGGTCCGCTCGCCGAGCATGAGCGAGTATTCCTTCTTCGCGAAACTGATGATCGCCTGGTCCAGCTCGTCGCCGCCCACCCGGATCGACTGGCTGGTCACCACACCGCCCATCGAGATGATGGCCACCTCGGTGGTGCCGCCGCCGACGTCGACCACCATGTTGCCGGTCGGCTCGTGCACGGGGAGCCCCGCACCGATCGCGGCCGCCATCGGCTCCTCGATGATGTAGACCTGGCGCGCCCCCGCCTGGTAACCGGCCTCCTTGACCGCCCGCTGCTCGACCCCGGTGATCCCGCTCGGCACCGCGATGATGATGCGGGGCTTGGCGAATTGACGGCGCTTGTGCACCCGCTGGATGAAGTAACGGAGCATGCGCTCGGTGACGTCGAAGTCGGCGATGACGCCGTCCTTGAGCGGCCTGATCGCCACGATGTTGCCGGGGGTGCGGCCGATCATGCGCTTGGCCTCGATGCCGATCGCGACGATCTTTCCCGTGGTCGTGTTGATGGCGACGACCGAGGGCTCGTTGAGCACGATGCCGCGACCCCGAACATAGACGAGTGTGTTGGCGGTGCCGAGGTCGACTGCCATGTCGCGGCCGAGAAAAGAAAGCTTGCTGCTCATGGGGAAGGCGACCCTCCTCCCGTGGGATCGTCGGCGAAAACTACAGAACGCACTCGAATCGTAACGTGACGTACCCACCCTTGAGCGCAATGAGCCCGCCAGTTCCAGGAAAATCTTAAGACGTGTCAAATACGTCGAGCCTCGTCATCCCCAGGGATGACGAGGCTCGACAGGGCCGGAGGCCAAGGACCTAGAAGCGGTCCGGGAAGAAGAGCTTGATCTCACGGGCGGCGGACTCGGGCGAGTCGGAGCCGTGGACCACGTTCTCACCGATCTCCAGGGCGTGGTCGCCGCGGATGGTGCCGGGGGCGGACTTGACCGGGTCGGTCAGGCCCGCGAGGGAGCGGAAGGCCTCGATGGCGCGGGGGCCCTCGGCGACCAGCGCGACCAGCGGGCCGGAGGTGATGAACTCGACCAGCTCGCCGAAGAAGGGCCGCTCGGAGTGCTCGGCGTAGTGCGCCTTGGCGGTGTCGGCGTCCAGCGTGCGCAGTTCCAGCGCCGCGACCTTCAGGCCCTTGCGCTCGATCCGGGCGATCACGTCGCCGATGAGACCACGCGCGACACCGTCGGGCTTGATCAGGACAAGAGTGCGCTCGGACACTGAGGTTCTCCTTTGAACGGGGAGGATGACTCGCGGACTGCGATGAACGCGCGAAGTTTACCGCCCTCGGCCCGATTCCCCGTGCTCGGCGACGTCATGCCCGGGTGGGCCCGTCCCCCAGCGCGTCTTCCGGGGACGGCGTGGGCGGCGGCACCACCGGCAGCGTGCCGGTCTTGTCCGGCCGCGGATCCGGCTGTGGCCTGGGATCCGGCTGTGGCCTGGGATCCGGCTGTGGCCTGGGATCCGGCTGTGGCCTGGGATCCGGCTGTGGCCTGGAGAAGGGCCCGGGCCGGTCCCGCCTGTCATGTCCGGACCCGCCGTCGCCCTGCCCGTCCCGTCCGGATCTGCGGCCGTCCTGCCCGCCCTGTCCGGACCCGCCGACCTCCTGCCCGTCCCGTCCGGGCCCGGCACCGTCTCCGCCTGGCTCCGACCCCCTCTCCGCCACGGCGCCGGCCTCTCGCGGGGGCTGGGGGCCGTCGAGAGGCTCCAGCTCGGTGGCCGGCTCCGGGATCATCCCAGACTCGGCGGCACGCCGGGCGGGCGGGCGCGGCCACACCGCAGCCCCCGATGCCGGCGTCTGCCAGGTGGGGGTGGGCGCCGGGGTCCCCGGAGGGCTCTGGGCGCCGGAGTCATCGAACGCCCCGGCCGGGGACGCCTCGGCCGGGGCGGCGGCGTCCGCGCCCGCCGGCACGGACCCGGCGGACGGGGACCGGCGGGCCAGGACCGCGCAGAGCACGATCACCGCGACCACCAGGCCACCGCCCATCAGCGCCCACAGGTGGAGGGCTCCGACGAACCCGTCGACCAGCGCCTGGGAGGTCGTGGCCTCCTTCAGCCGGATGACCTGGACACCGCTGCCCAGCAGGAAGCCGGAGAGCACGGCGGGGAAGAACAGCGACAGCGCGAAGAGCGCCGCCCCCGGACCGGACGAGCGCAGCGCGGAGGTGAGAGCCACCGCTGCGCCGACTCCGAGCAGCACGAACGGCAGGATCAGCGCCGGCCCGTCGGCGGCGGGCAGCAGCAGCCGTACGGCGCACAGCCCGGCCACCACGACCACCAGGCCACCCGCGCCGGCGAGGGACAGGGCTCCGTCGCCCAACCGGCTCACCAGTGCCGCGGCGGCGACGCCCGCGGCCCCGGCGATCACGAAGGCCGGCCACAGCCCGGACAGGCCCGGACCGCCGAGCCCACCGAGCTCGACATAGGTGACCTGGGCGGCGGTGGGCAGGACGACGACGCCCACCGCGAGCATCGTGTAAGCGGGCACCCGCCCGCCGGCACCGTCGGAGTCACCCCTGGAGGCGATCCAGAAGAGCGCGAGGACCGACACCACGGCCGCCAGGACCAGCAGCCCCGGCGGCCAGTCGAAGGTGCTGCCCAGGGCCAGCGCGGTGATGCCCACGGCGGGCACCACCGCCGTCAGCAGGCGTCCGCGCTCGGCGGTGGCCGCCCCGCCCGCCACGGCGCTCTCGCCGCTCCTCATCCAGAGCACGAGATAGACCGCCGCCAGCACGAGCGCGACGCCCGTGAGCATCGGGTAGGGCTGGAGCGTGACCCTCCAGGACCTCACCTCGTCCAGGGGCCACAGGGCGAGCGCCTGGGCGGTCAGGAGGCTCACCGCGAGCATGCCTCCCCACACGGCGCGCAGGAGCGGCGACCGCTCCGAGACCGCCACCAGGGTCGCGGGCACCAGCAGGCCCGCACCGACCCCGTGCAGGACCCGCAGCATCCCCACCAGCGGCGCGGAGTCGGCGTAACCCCCGGCCGCGTCGGCCAGCGCCAGCAGGGTCAGCCCGGCGACCAGGATCGGCGCCGCCCGCACCCGGCGCACGGCGACGGCGGCCAGCGGCACCGTCAGCACCATCGCGGGCAGCGCCAGCCCGTGCGCCCGCACCATCGCGATCTGCGAGATCTCGGGCGGGAGCAGGGCGGCCACCACCGAGATGGTGTTGGGGATGGCGACGATCGCCAGCGGGAGGACCACCGCGATGAGCAGTCCGAGGATGACGTCGAGCACCGTGGAGACACCGAGCGTGCGCGCCAGGCCCTCGGGCCCGGCGGTCACCGCCCGGGTCGGTTGAGTGGGAGGGACGGCCATGTTGGCCGACTTTAGCGGGAAGTCACGCCCTCGACACGGCGAGCGACGAATATCGCCGTGATCCACAGCGCGGCGAAGATCGCGCCCAGGAAGAACATGGTCGGAACCAGGAAACCCGCGGCGATGGCGAGCACCTGGATCACACTTCCCACGATGTAGGCGAACGGACGTTTCAACATGCCCGTGACCAGGACGCACAAGACGGCCAGACCGATCCCGACGGTCACCGCGACAGCCGGCTCGACGTTCTGGGTGTTGATCGCCACCGGGGTGAACAGCCCGATGACGATCGCCTCCATGCCCAGCACGCTGGCACAGAGCCGCCGCATGCCCGGGGTGACCGTGATCAACCCTCGCCTCTCCTCCGCCGCCCCGCTCATGTGGACTCTCCCGCCTTGAGGAGCAGCCGGGCGTCTCCGGCGGTGACCACGGAACCGGTGATCAGCACCCCGGCCCCGCTGAACTCGCCCATGGCGTCCGCCATCTCGATCGCCCGGTCGATCGCGCCGTCCAGCCGCTCGACCTGGTGGACCCGGTCCAGTCCGAAGATCTCCTCCGCGAGCGCCGCGAGATCGTCGACGTCCATGGACCTGGGCGAGGAGTTCCGGGTCACCACGATCTCGTCCATCATCGGCTCCAGCAGCTCCAGGATGCCCTGGACGTCCTTGTCCTCGAACACCGCCACCACGCCGATGAGCTTGGCGAAGTCGAAGGACTCCTGGACGGCCTCCAGGGTGGCCTGGATCCCGCCCGGGTTGTGCGCGGCGTCCACCAGCACCGTGGGACCCCGCCGCACGACCTCCAGCCTGCCCGGCGAACTCACCTGCAGGAACGCCTGCCGCACCAGCTCGGCGTCGAGCGGTTCGTCCCCTACGCTCAGAGCCTCGACCGCGGCCAGGGCGCAGGCCGCGTTGCCGGCCTGGTGCGCGCCGTACAGCGGGAGCATGACCTCCTCGTAGGTCCCCTTGAGGGTCTTGAGGTGGAGCAGCTGGCCGCCGATCGCGAGCTCCCTGCCGAGCACGCCGAACTCCAGCCCCTCACGGGCCACGGTGGCTCCCACCTCGGCGGCCTTGTGCAGCAGTACCTCGGCGGCGGGGAGCTGCTGCTGAGCCAGCACGGCTGTCGCCCCGGGTTTGATGATGCCGGCCTTCTCCCCCGCGATCGTCGCGATGTCGGGGCCGAGATAGTCGACGTGGTCCAGGGAGATGGGGGTGATGACGGCCACGGCGCCGTCGGCGACGTTGGTGGCGTCGAAGCTGCCGCCCATGCCGGTCTCGATGACGGCGACGTCGACGGGTGCGTCGGCGAAGGCCGCGAAGGCCATCGCCGTCAGGGTCTCGAAGAAGGAGAGCCGACGCCCCTGGGCGTCGATCATCTTGAGGTATGGCTCGATGTCCTCGTACACCTCGACGAAACGCTCCTCGCTCAGCGGGGCTCCGTCCACGGAGATCCGCTCGCGCATGGAGATCAGGTGCGGGCTGGTGAAACGGCCGACACGGAGGTTCCGCTCGCGCAGGATCGTCTCGATCATCCGCGTCGTGCTCGACTTGCCGTTGGTGCCGGCGACGTGCACGACCGGATAGGAGTGCTGTGGGGAACCGAGCACGTCCATGAGCGCGGCGATCCTGTCGAGAGTGGGCTCGAAGTTCCACTCGACGCCGCGTTCCATGATTGCCAGTTCAACCGCTCGATAGTCCACGTCTCAAGCCTACTGACCTCGCGGACGGTCCTCCTCACAGCCCCGGAAAACAGGAAAGGCCACCCCCGAAGGGATGGCCTTTCCACAAAAAATTGTCCGGCGGCGACCTACTCTCCCACACCGTCCCCGGTGCAG